>JAFAXX010000037.1 GCA_019240655.1 Solirubrobacterales bacterium | reverse complement strand
GACCGACTTGTCGCGGAGCAGCGCGGCGAGGATGCGAACGAACGCCATGGTCGTTGACATCTCCCGGTCCTCGGTTCCCTCCAGTTGCGCGTGGAAAGTGTCAAGCGGGGGCACGGGCAGCGCCTGGGCGCTACGGCGCCTGGCGGGGAGGGGCCCGCCGAGCCGCTGGCGGCATTCGTGCAGGAGGCGCATCTCGGGGGAGTCCTCGGGCGGCCTGTAGTACTCGGCGGCTCGGACCTGCTCGTCGGAGAGCGGCAGCTCGAAGCGGTCACGGAAGGCGAGCAGCGCCTCCTCGGTCATCTTCTTGGCCTGGTGGGTGATCATCTGGCCCTCGCCGGAGACGCCCATCCCGTAGCCCTTTATGGTCTTCGCCAGGATCACCGTTGGCTGGCCGCTGTGGTTGACCGCGGCGTGATACGCGGCGTAGACCTTCTGCGGGTCGTGGCCGCCGCGGTTGAGCAGCCAGATCTCATCATCGGACATGTCCTTGACCCGCTCGAGCAGAACCGGGTCGCGCCCGAAGAAGCGCTCGCGGACGTACGCGCCGTCGCGCGACTTGAACGTCTGGTAGTCGCCGTCCACGCACTCGTCCATGACCTTGACCAGCCGGCCGTCGGTGTCCTGCGCCAGGAGCGCGTCCCAGCGTGAGCCCCAGATCACCTTGATCACGTTCCAGCCCGCGCCACGGAAGTCGGACTCGAGCTCCTGGATGATCTTGCCGTTGCCGCGCACCGGCCCGTCGAGCCGCTGCAGGTTGCAGTTGACGACCCAGATCAGGTTGTCGAGTCGCTCGCGTCCGGCCATGCCGATCGAGCCCATCGTCTCCGGCTCGTCCATCTCGCCGTCGCCCAGGAACGCCCATACCTTGCGACCGTCGGTGCGGGCCACCTCTCGCGCGTGCAGGTACTTCATGAACCGGGCCTGATAGAGCGAGGTGATCGCGCCGATCCCCAGCGAGACGGTCGGGAATTGCCAGAACTCGGGCATCAGCCAGGGATGCGGATACGAGGACAGGCCGGGGTGGTCGACCTCCTGGCGGAAGTTCTCCAGATGCTCGTCGCCGAGGCGGCCCTCGAGCCACGCGCGGGCGTAGTTCCCCGGTGAGGAGTGGCCCTGGAAGTAGATGAGATCGCCACCGTGCTCATCGCTCGGGGCGTGCCAGAAGTGGTTGAAGCCGACCTCGTACAGCGTGGCCAGCGACTGGTAGCTGGCGATGTGGCCGCCGAGCTCGGAGGACACCTTGTTGGCGCGCACGACCATCGCCATCGAGTTCCAGCGCACGATCGAGCGCAGCCGGTTCTCCACCGCGCTGTCACCGGGGAGCTTGGCCTCGTGCTCGGGGGCGATCGTGTTGACGTACGGAGTGTTGAGGGTGGCGATCGGGCCGGTGCCGGCCTTCTGCGCGCGCTCGACCGCGAGGGTGAGGATCTGCCGGGCACGGTCCGGTCCGTCGTTGGCGACGACGGCGTCGACCGCTTCGAGCCACTCGCTGGTCTCGGTCGTGTCGATGTCGGCGCCGGCGCCGTCGGCGCCGTTGGTCTGGAGTTGTTCCATCGCTCCGCTCATTCGTGGTTCCTCCCGGGGCTCGCGCAGGCGGGACTATAACTACGGCCTCCTCGCTGGGCGGCTCTCGCGGCTCGCGCCGCTTCGCCGGGCCGCCCGGGCGGTTTGGGTCTGGGCTTCCGGCCGCTTGGTCATTTGCGCCGCGCGCGGGGTTCTCGCGGTCCGGGCGCACGCCGCCACGCCGTTTGGCGTACGGTGGTCGAGTGGCGCTGCGCGCGGTGAACGATTCGGCGGGTGCGCCGTGGGGGCGTGCGCTGGCCGGCGCCCTCGACCAGCTGGTCGTCGAGTCGGAGCTCCTGGCCGGCAATCCGCTCCGCGATCCGGTGCGCCGGCCACTTTACGTCTACCGCTCGCCGCGCGTGGCGGCGGGCGCACACACCGCGGCCGTGCCGTCGGTGTACGTGATCCAGGGGTTCAGCGGACAGGTCGACATGTGGCTCTCGCGCACCGCGTTCGAGCCGACGATGATCGAGCGGCTCGACGCTATGTTTGCGGCCGGCCAGTGTCCCGAGGCGATCGTCGTGTTCGTCGACGCGTGGACCCGCCGCGGCGGCTCGCAGTACTTGAACTCGTCGGGGACTGGGCGCTACCTGGATTACCTGTGCGACGAGGTGGTGCCATTCGTCGACGCGCGCTATCCGACCCTGGGCGGGCGCGACCATCGCGGCCTGGCCGGCAAGTCCTCCGGCGGCTACGGCGCGATGGTCGTCCCGATGCTCCGCCCGGACGTGTTCGGCGCGCTGGCCTCGCATGCGGGCGACGCCCTGTTCGAGTGTTGCTACCAGCGTGAGTTCCCCACCGTGGCGCGGACGCTTCGCGACCATTTCGAGGGCTCCTACGAGGTCTTCTCCGAGCGCGTTCGGGACAGCGACCACTTCGATTGGTCGCGTTTCGGCACCCCGTTCGAGATGTACGGGTACGCGTGCGTGTACTCGCCCGACCCTCAGCGGCCAGGCGAGGCCCTGCTGCCGTTCGAAATCGCCACCGGACGCGTGGTCGAAGAGGTGTGGGGGAGGTGGCTCGCCTGCGACCCGGTGCGGATGGCGCCGCGGCACGCCGATGCGCTGCGGAGCCTGCGGCGGATCTACCTGGATGCCGGACGGGCGGACGAGTATTTCCTTGATCTCGGCGCCACCGCGTTCGCGCACGAGCTCGCGACGCTGGGGGTGGAGCACTCGCTCGACCTCTTCGACGGAAAGCATGGCGGGATCACGTATCGGTACCCGAATGCGATCCGGGAACTTGTCCTCGCGCTCGAGGCCCGATGACGATGAGCGGGCAAGGCTTCGACGAGCTGGCATTCGCCGGTCCCGCGGCACTGGCGGAGAAGGTCCGCGTCCGCGAGGTCTCCGCGCGCGAGCTGGTCGAGCTGTACCTGCGCCGGATCGAGGCGCTCGACCCGCGGGTGAACGCGTTTCGTATCGTGCTCGCGGAGGAGGCGCTCGCACGGGCCGACTCGCTTGCCGGGTTCGACGGTCCCCTGGCCGGCGTGCCGATCGCGGTCAAGGACGACCTGGCGGTGGCCGGCCAGCCGGTCACGCGCGGTTCCCGCAGCTATGGTCCGCCGGCGAGCGAGGACGCCGAGCCGGTGCGGCGCCTGCGGGCCGCCGGGGCGATCCCGGTCGGGGTCACCAAGGTCCCCGAGCTCATGATTTTCCCGTGGACCGCCAGTGACGCCGGCGGGGTGACCCGTAACCCGTGGGATCTGAGCCGCACGCCCGGCGGCTCCTCGGGCGGCTCGGCGGCGGCGCTGGCAGCCGGGATGGTGCCTGCCGCGACCGGCTCGGACGGCGGGGGGTCGATTCGGATCCCGGCGGCGTGCTGTGGGCTCGTGGGGATGAAGCCGACGCGCGGGCGGGTGTCCCATCGTCCGGCGCCGGTCGCCGGGTGGCTGGGACTGAGCGAGTACGGGCCACTGGCCCGTACGGTCCTCGACAGCGCCCTGCTGCTCGACGTGATGCACGGTGTGCTGCCGGGCGATGAGTACAGCGCCCCGCGATTGCGCGTCAGTTGTGTGGAGGCGACCAGGCGAGCGCCCGGCCGACTGCGGGTGGCGGCGTCGCGGAAGCTGCCGCCAGGGGCGATGGCCAGGCTCTCGCGCGACCAGCTCCGCGCGTGGGAGGGGACCCGTGAGCTGCTCGTCGACCTCGGCCACGAGGTGGTGGAGCAAGGTCCGGCCTACGGTCTCGCCGCGCTCGAGTTCACCCGGACCTGGACGCGGGGCGTGTACGAGGAGTCGCTCACCGTGCCCGACCGCTCCCGGCTCGAGCGCTCGACCCGGCAGATGGCGGCCGCCGGTCGGTATCTCGTTCCCGCCCGCCGTCGGTCCGCGCTGCTCGAGCGGCGGGCCCGGGTGAGTGCCCGGATCCTGGCGCTGTGGAACGACGTGGACGTCCTCTTGACCCCGGGTCTCGCCACGACGGCGATCGCCGCCGAGGGCGGCTACGGGCGGCCGGCGCCGGTCGCCTTCAACGTCGCGGCCCGCTTCACGCCGTGGACGCCGCCGTTCAACCTCACCGGCCAGCCGGCGGTCGCCCTCCCGGCCGGGTACGGCTCCGACGGCCTCCCGCTGAGCGTGCAGCTCGTCGGACGCCCCGGCGCCGAAGACGTGCTCTACTCCCTATCCGCGCAGCTCGAACAAGCCCGTCCCTGGGCCTCCCGCGTGCCCCCTCTGGCCACGACGACGATCGGAGGTACATCCGCATGACCGCCAGCCCGCAGCTCGTGAGCGGAGTCGACTTCGTCGGGATTCCGACGCACGACCTCCCCGCCGCCGTCGAGTTCTACGGCACCACGCTCGGCCTGCCGATGTCGGTTCACCGTCCCGAGCGCCACTTCGCCGAGTTCGAGACCGGCAACCTGACGCTCAACCTCATGGATGCCGAGAGGATGGGGCTGCGCCACGAGCCGCTCCGTAACGCCCTGGCGCTCCATGTCGGCGATGTGGGCGAGGCGCGTTCCACGCTCGAGGCGCGTGGCGTCAGCTTCCATGGAGAGATCTTCGACACCGGCGTCTGCCACATGGCGTTCTTCGAGGACCCGGACGGAAACGCGCTGATGCTTCATCACCGGTACGCGCCGCGCGTAAAGGACGGCTAGGCCCATCGCGACACATAACCTGTGCCGATAAGTCGGTGCGAATACTCGTATTGGACATATAACGGTAAGTGAGTGACGATTCCCTGCACCCTCCTCCTCAAGCGCGCCCCGCAGGCCGGCCTCATACCCCGCCGAGCCAGGGGCGCGCTTTATTTCTGCCGGGACGGGGCCAAATCCCCGGTCGGCGATCCCCGGTCCCGCGCGGTCGCCCTGGGCGTTATGCCCGGCGTGGGGGATGAAAATCTCCGGCCGTTTACCACCCCGCGGGGACGACCGGCCCTCCATGACGGGTGGTGGTCGGCTCAGCGCACGCGGGGCGCCAGCTCGCGCCCGATCAGCGCCACCGCGTCGAGATCGTCGTGCACCAGGTGCTGGCACATCACCCGCTTGACGCCGGCATCGCGCAGCGCGGCCAGCTGGTCGGTCGCCTCGTCCACCGTTCCGACGATCCAGCCGGACGGCGGCTCGCGGAGGAGCGCGTCGGCGTCGGAGCCCTGCTTCGCGGCCACTCGGCCCAGGCGCTCGCGCAGCTCGGAGCGATCGGCGCCGACCACCACGCCGGTCATGATCGAGAGGGGCAGCGGTTCGCGCCCCGCCCGCTCACAGGCGGCGGCGATCCGCCCCCGGCGCTCCCGGACGTCATCGAGGGTGGGGAAGACGGTGTTGTACTCGTCGGCGAACCGCGCCGCAAGCGCCGCGCTGCGCGGCCCGGCGAGTCCTCCCATGATCAGCGGCGGGTGGGGTCGCTGGACCGGCTTCGGCTGCGCGTCGAGGTGCGAGAGCGTGTAATGGCGGCCCTTGAAGTTGAAGTCGTCCTCGGTCCAGCTCCCGAGCACGATCTCGAGCTGCTCCTCGAGGACGTGCATCCGGGTGCCGGTGGGCGGGAACGGGAAGCCGTGGGCCTCGTGTTCGCGCTCGTGCCAGCCGGCGCCGAGACCGAGCTCGACCCGGCCGCCGGAGACGTTGTCCGCGGTGACCACGAGCTTGGCGAGCTCGGAGGGATGGCGGAACGTAGCCGGGGAGACCATCGTTCCCAGGCGCACCCGCGTCGTCACCGCGGCCAAGGCGCAGATCGTTCCCCAGGCATCGAGCGATGCGCGCTCGGGATGTTGCCCGTCGAGGTTCATGTAGTGATCCGAGCGGAACAGCGCCGGGACGCCGTGCTCCTCGCAGGCGCGAGCGACGGCCACCCACTGCGCCCAGCTGACGTCCTCCTGGCCCTCGATCATCAGACACAGGTCCATCGGCGGATCCTAAATGAGCGAGGCGGCCGGTAGTCCACCGACGGTGGGGCCCGCCGATGACGTGCTCACCGGCGGACCCGTGAGCTCAATCGCCCAGGTGGGGCGCGAGGAGCGACAGGTCGGCCGGGCTGAGCCGGTCGCTCGCCGTCTTCGCCTGATGCCAGTACGGATAGATGAGCGGCGGCCGGCTGACGCCCTCGAGCCTCGCGTGCTCCTCGGCGCTCAGCTCGAGCGACGCCGCGGCGAGGTTGTCGGCGAGCTGCTCGTCGGTCCGTGCGCCGATGACCACGCTGGTGACGCCGGGCCGCGCGAGCAGCCACGCGAGCGCCACCTTGGCCGCCGACACTCCGTGATCCTGCGCGATCTCCACCAGCGCCTCGACGGTGTCGTACAGCTTGTCCTCGTCGTACACCGGGGGCTCATCCCACTCGCCGGCGTGTCGCGACCCCTCCGGCGGCGGCTGACCGCGACGGTACTTGCCGGATAGCAGTCCGCCCGCCAGCGGGCTCCAGATCAGCAGCCCGAGACCCTGGTCGATCGCCGCAGGGACGATCTCGTACTCGGCCGAGCGTTCCTGGAGCGACAGGTAGACCTGCTGGCTGACGAACGCCGGAAGACTCGTCCGCTCGGCGATCCCGAGCGCCTTCATGACCTGCCAACCGGCGAAGTTCGAGCAGCCGACGTAGCGCACCTTGCCGCTCGTGAGCAGGTCGTCGAGGGCGCCCAGCGTCTCCTCGAGCGGGGTGTGGCCATCCCACTCGTGGACCTGATAGAGGTCGACATGGTCGGCCTGCAGGCGCCGGAGACTGGCCTCGCAGGCGGCAATCAAGTGCTCGCGGGACAAGCCGGCGTCGTTCGGTCCCTGCCCCATCGGAAACCGCGCCTTGGTGGCCAGGAGCACGCGGTCGCGCCTGCCGGTCAGTGCCTGGCCGAGGATCTCCTCGGCGGCGCCACCGGAGTAGACATCGGCGGTATCGATCAGGTTCACGCCCGCGTCCAGCGCCATGTCGATCTGGCGACGGGCGCCCTCCACGTCGGTCGCGCCGACGTCGCGAAAGTTTCCGCGGCCGCCGAAGGTCATCGTGCCCAAGGTCAACCGGGAGACGCGCAGGCCCGAGCGCCCGAGCTGGCGATATTCCATGCTTCCTCCTTGCATCGCGGGGTGCGGTCCACAAAGGTAGGGACTCGCCGGGCGGCGGGCGCCCGAGCCCCGCGCCGCCGCGGCGCGCAGAGCCGCTGAGCTCCGCGACCGCCGCGGCGGGTACGGTCGCCGAGCTCCGCGCCGCCGCCGCGGCCTCGACGTACCGAATCCGCAATCGAGCCATAAGGAGGCACGTCCATGAGCGCAGAGCAAAGCCCCGTCGCGATCGTCACCGGCGCCGGCTCCGGGGTCGGCCGCGCGATCGCCGCGCGCCTGATCGGCGCCGGCTATCGCGTCGCGCTGGCCGGCCGGCGCCCGGAAGCGCTCGAGGCGACGCTAGCCGGCGCCGCCGAGGCCACCAACGACTCGTTCGCGGTGGCGACCGACGTCACGCGCGCGGACAGCGTCGACGCGCTGTTCGACGAGGTGCAGCGATGCGCCGGCCGGCTCGACCTGCTGGTCAACAACGCGGGCACGTTCGGCGGCGGCGGTCCGGTGGAGCGCTACTCCCGCGAGGATTGGGACCGGACGGTCGCGACCAACCTCACCGGCGCGTTCCTGTGCGCCCAGAGAGCGTTCCGGCAGATGATCGACCAGCGCCCGAGCGGCGGGCGGATCATCAACAACGGCTCGATCTCCGCTCACACGCCCCGGCCGAACGCGATCGCGTACACGGCCACCAAGCACGCGGTCACCGGCCTGACCAAGGCGCTGGCGCTCGAGGGAAGGCGCCACCGGATCGCCTGCGGCCAGATCGATATCGGCAACGCCGCCACCGAGATGACCGAACAGATCTCCCGCGGCGCGCTCCAGGCCGACGGCTCGGTCGCACCCGAGCCGACGATCCCGGCGACGCTCGTGGCCGACGCGGTGCTGTACATGGCCGGGCTTCCGCTCGAGGCGAACGTGCTCACGATCACGGTGATGGCGACCGGGATGCCGTTCGTCGGGCGGGGGTGAGGCGAGCGCCCGGCCGCGCGGCCGCTTCAGCTGCCGCTGAGGCCGCCGAAAACGGCGAACGGATTGAAGGGCGTCGCGAACGGAGTCCCCGCCACCACCTCGGGAACACTGCCCTCGGCCACGACGTCGCTGCCCGAGGGCGCCTCCGCCCGCACCCGGGCCGCGAGTCCCTGGGCTTCGTCCTCATCGCGCGCGCCGAGGACGAGGAACTCTCCGCGCTGCACGGTGGGCAGTCCCTCCCGGCGCAGGCGCTCGGCGAGCCGGACGGCATCCTCGCGCCTGGCACAGCGGACGCGGACCTCGTACTCGGGGTATCCGTGCACTTCGGACTCCTGGCGCTCGCGCTCCATTCGGGAAGCTCGCTCGGCCGCAGCCTCGGCTTTACTGCCGGGAAGTGGCCGGTCCGGGTCCTCCCAATCCGCGGCGGCCGGATGCCAGTGACGCAGCTCGAAGTCGGGAGTCCATCGGTGCTCGGCCGCCAGCGAGCGGATCGCCGCCTGCACGGCTTCGGCCTGCGCGCGCGTCGCCGCGTAGCAGAAGACCTCGTGACCGTCGCGGGAGACGACCACCCGGTCGCTGAACGAGCTGCCCATCTCGTGGGCGAGGTCGAAGTCCTCGAGCCGGCCGGTGAGCTCCCTGGCCGGTGCCTCGTCGTGAAGGTCGATGCGCAGGCGCCAGTCGTCGTTCATCGCGGCCCCAGCGTAGTTGATGCGCGTGGCCGGACCCCGGGCTCCGAACCGCGGGCGGCGGCTACGTCGGTCGGGCGACCGCGCACTGCGGGACCGCAACGTGGAGGACCACCAGGGCACGGCCCGGCTGACGCGCGGTGAGCAGCCATCCGCTGCATCGGTCGATCGCGGTGGCGAAGGTGACCGTGAACGCGCCCTGGGCGCTGGTGCGCACCCGGCGCGTTCGGCCGCGCGAGGTGATCAGCGTGACCTGCACCGAAGACCGCGCCGGGAAGTGAGCCCCCGCGACGGTCACCGGGTTTCGGCTCATCAGGCGGAGCGTCGGTGCTGGGCGAACACTGCCGGCGGCCGGCGCCGACGCCACCGCGGTCGCGACCAGCGCGCCGACGATGCCGGCGAGAACGCGCTGCTTCACGACCTCATCGTACTTGCTCTGAGGGGCGTGGGACCCGGTTTGCCCGGGCCCCACGCGCCTCGTCTATCTGCTCTTGCGTTTGTGGCTTGCGGCGGCGGCGCTGCCCGTGGGCACGTTCAGCGTCGCGGTGTAGATCTCCTCGTCGTTCGCCGCCTCGCCGTTCGGCTCGGTCGCCCCGCACAGGGTGGGCGGGTGGCCGGCGGTCGCGCTGCCCGGGCACACGAACACGGCCGGGGAGCGCGTGTCCATCCAGATCGGATGGGCCTGATCGAGGGCGGCCAGCCCGGTGTAGTCGCCGTAGAACTGGCCCCCCTTCGGCCCCTCGAACTCCGTCGGTGCCGGCATCGAGCTCGTGGTCACGCGAGTACGTCCGAAGTTGAACAGGTCACTCGAGCCGGACAGCGAGAAGTCCGATGACCCGTCGGCCTCATCGGTGCCGTACTCCCGGTCGTAGTAGTCGACGGCGAGCGTGCCGCCTCGCGTGAACGTGCTCCATTGCCAGTACTGGTCGGTGTGGCGCTGAAGCGGCGTCTGGGTGACCAGCCGGCCGTCGCGCGGATCGGTGGAGGTCGAGAACGACGTCCCACCGTTCCGGGAGATGCCGAGCAGGACCTTGTTCGCGCACGCCCCCGCGGTCTTCACCCCGGTGTAGAGGGGATTGCCGTCGGTGGCGAAGCCCGCGGGCACGCAGCCGTTGCCCTCGCTCGAATCCGGGTTGATGTAGGACCCGAAGGCCACGGTCACGAGCCCGGGATTCAGCGGGTCGACCTGACCGGAGGGATAGTTGGTGGCGCGGAAGACGGACACCGTCGACGGGCCCTTCTCCGGTACGCACGACCGCGCGGGATCGGCGCCGGTGCCCTGGTAGGTGTCGCAGTCGGGCAGGTCGTAGTAGTCGCCGACCTTGACCGGCGAGGCGAACGTCTGTCCGCCGTCGGTCGACTTCGACAGCAGCACTTGATAGCGGTTGTCGGTTCCGCTGGTCGCCTGGTTGTTGTAGTTGTCGTAGGCCACGTAGAGGTTCCCGTCCGGACCGACGAACGGGTCGGAGAACTGGTTCTCGTTGCAATGCCCGTTCGGCGTTCCGGACCCGAACGTGTTCGTGCAGAGTGGGCTGTCCTTGCTGACCACCGTACGAGCGCTGAACGTCTGTCCGTAGTCGTCGGAGTGCACCTCGTAGATGTACGCGGTGCCGTCGGCCGCGAACTCGGTCCAGGTCACGTAGATGCGGTCGCGGTACGGGCTGTTCAGGTTGTCGTCGACGGTCATCAATGCCTTGTCCTCGAGCACGCCGCTGGTTCCGGCGGGATCAAAGTAGACGGTCGAGGGTCGGCCCGGGAAATCCCACGACGCGCCGCCGTTGCCGGTCGAGCGGAACAGGACGAACGTGCTCGACTGGTCGGCGTTGGGCGACGCCACCGTGCCGCGGTTGAACAGCTGGCAACTCAGGTACGCGTTGCCGCGCGTGTCCCAAGCCACCGAGGTGTCGCCCCCGGCCTGCCAGTACTCCCGGGCGAATCCGGTGGGACCGCGGGTGAAGCCGTTGGGGACCGTGGAGTCCGACCACGTCTGGCCGCTGTTCACCGAGAAGTGCGCGCCGCACGTGCCGTCGCCGCGCACGTAGTTGTTGTCGCTGGCCACGAGATGCGCGGTGTTTTCCGGATCCTGCGCGATCGACGTCTCGTTGTTGGCCTGCGAGCGGCCCTGGAGGTCCGAGTCGGCGACGTTCAGGCAGTTCTCGTTGACCTTCACGTCGCGGCCGAAGTTCGACGCGCACTTCCCGCTCGCGTTCGGCGTGTAGTTGACATCGCCGGCCGCGGCGGCCGCCGAGCTGTAGCTGCTCGGCGGGGTGTTCGGCGCGCCGTCGGCGCCGCCGCCGTTGTCGTTGCCACCCGGCACGATCGTCGGGCCGACGCCGGGCGAGGCGGCTCCGAGGGCGCTGGCCAGCGTCTCGGAGATGATGCGCTTCTGGATCTTGTTGAGTCGGGCGTAATTGATCGTGTTCCGGGCCTGGGCGTGAGAGCGCGTGAGCAGCAGGAAGCCGCCCCCGATCAGACCGGCGAACACAAGCGCGAGCGTGACGCGACGCTTGAGCAGCATTTCACTCCCGTGAGACGAGGATTGATGGCCGAAACGACCGGCCCGCGCCCGTCGTCGCCGTGAAGCGGAGATCCCCACCGGGCCGGCGCCGCCTGGAATTGATCGCGGCGGTCACGACAACCCTCCTCTCCGCAACGACCGCACCGACCGCAGCGACCGCGGCGCACGCTAGCGCGGAGCGCGGACCGCGGCAACACGCATCAAAGCTCGCCATCTCTAGCTTCCCGGACGCCTGCGGGCCCAGCCGACCGGCGCCGATTGGCTGCGGCGCAGATTTGCCTCGTGGTTGAGGTAGTTTCACGTGCGGTGGCCGAGGCGACGCCTGGACCGCGCTTTCACCGTCGAGAAACCAGGAGGGGAGATGACCTCACGAGTCACCAGCGAGCTGCTGCTCGTCGGCAGTCTGCCCGCGGAGTCGACCGACGCCGCGCTACGGGCCGGTGCCGAGCTGTTCGGCGACATGGTGTTCGCGTTGCCGGATGGCGAAACCGGACCGCGGGCGGCGTGGGTGGGCTATGAGCGCGAGCGGCTGACCCGGCCCCACCCCGACGTGGTGGTGGTGCAGGAGACCGAGTCGCCGACCGGGATCCCGCGGCACGCCTACGAGACCCCGGTGTTCGCGATTCGCGAGGGCGTGAGCGAGCTGCATTTCGACTCGTGGCCGCGGATCGACGACGCGATCGCCTCCTACCGCCAGTTCCGCGCCCTCCGCGACGAGGGCGTGATCCCCGCCGGCCTGCGCTTCCAGGTCGGGCTGCCCTTCCCGTCGAGCGCGCTGAACGCGTTCAAGGCCGACTTCGGCGCCGACTATCCGGTGGCCGAGCGTGGCTTCGAGAAGCTGGTGGCGCGCGAGCTGGAGCGGCTGACCCGCGAAGTCCCCCCGGAGGATCTGGCGATCCAGTGGGACTGCGCCTACGAGACTCAGGACATCGAGGGCGTGCTGGCGTGGACCTCGGAGGGCGCGTGGGAGCGGTTCGCTGGCCCCGTCACGCGGCTGACCCGGCTGGTCCCCGAACCGGTCCTGGTCGGCTATCACCTCTGCTACGGCACCTTTCCCGAGTGGCCGATGTACGAAGCGCGGGATTACGCGGTCCTGGTGCGGATGGCCAACTTTGCGGTGGCCAACTCGGGCCGCACGGTCGATTGGCTGCACCTCGCCGGCCCCCGGTATCTGCGCAGCGAGGACCGCAGCTTCTTTCGCCCGCTCGTCGACCTCGAGCCCGGTCCGGCCCGGGTGTTCCTCGGCATCGTGCTGCCGCTCGACGGCGTCGCGGGGCTTCGCCGCCGGCATGCGACGGCGTCGAGGTACTTGGACGATTTCGGCGTGGCGATGTACTGCGGCTTCGGCCGCCAGCCCGGCGCGGACGGCATGGAGACGATGCGCGAGCATCGGCGGGTGGCGCGCTCGCTCCGCTCCGCGGCGCCGGAGGCGACCGCCTGAGCGCAGACGGCACAGCGCGATCCGGCTCGTCCGAGCCAGGCATGGGAGGTTGAACTGTTCGACGAAAGCTCAGCGCCGCCCGCGCCGTGCGCGGCCGTCTGGCGAGCTCGGCCAGAAGCGGGTCAGCTCGGCGCGCGGGAGCAGCGACTTCGGCACGAACCCGCTCGCGCCACACCGCCGCGCCCGGGCGTAGAAGCCGTCCTCGAAGTCGTCGGCGGTCAGCAGAACGGCCGGCCCCGGCCGCCCCCCGGTCAGCCGCGCGGTAAGCGCGAAGCCGTCCATGTCGGGCAGGTTGACGTCGGCCAGCACGGCGTGAGGCTCGAGCCGCTCGACAGACGCGATCGCCGCGGCGGCGCAGTCCGCTTCACCGGCCACGCGGTAGCCCCGGCGCTCGAGCAGCCCGCGCACCGCCCGTCGAAACGAGGGCGTGTCATCGACGATCAAAACCTGCACCTCCGACGGGTCCAGACAAGCATCCGCCGCCCGCCCGTCGGCGCGAGGGCTCGCCGCGGGGAGTGATCGGCCTGGATGCAGAGCCCGAAACTGGACCCGACGCCGGGGACTGAGCACGATTAGATAATGGCGCACTTTGCATAGACATGCGCTCAGATGACCTCGACCTCACTCGCTTCGGTCCGCGGCGTCGACGATCCCGCCCTTGCGCCGGTCGGCGCTTCGGCCGAAAGCAGCGGCGAAGAGCTGCGGACTCGCGCTACGCGAGGGGGTTCGACGGTCGCTCTCGCGGCGCGCCTTGATATCTCGGCCTGGGTGCGATAAGTGTGCGCCGGCTGACCACGCAAGCTAGGAGAGTTAGCGATGCCCGATGACCACCCTCAGAGCGCCGGTGCGGCAAGTGCCGAGCCCGAACCCGCGCTCGAGCCGATCGATCGGCCGGTGGAGGACCTAGTGGAGGAGGACCTGCTCGTCGAGGACGTCTCGATCGACGGGATGTGCGGCGTTTACTGACCCCGTGAGCTTCGACCTCGAGCGCCCCTGGCGGCTGCACCGCCAGGTCGCCCTGCGACCGGAGCCGTTCGGCGCCCTGGCCTATCACTTCGGCAACCGTCGGCTGTCTTTCTTGAAGACGCGCAAGCTGCTGGCGGTCGTGCAGGCGCTTGGCGAACACCCCACCGGGCGGGACGCGTGCCGGTCGGCTGGCGTGGGCGAGGACGAGCTCACGGCCTACGCGCGGGCGCTGGAGGCGCTGGCCGCGTCCGGCATGCTCGTGGAGCGGGAGAGTCGATGAGCCAGACGGTGACGCGCGGCAAGCGCCTGGTCGACCACTTCGAGATCGGGCTCGACGCACCGATCTGCCTGACCTGGGAGCTGACCTACGCATGCAATCTCGCCTGCGTGCACTGCCTTTCGAGCTCCGGGCGGCGAGACCCGCGCGAGCTCTCGACCGCCGAGTGCATGACGGTGATCGACGAGCTCCAGCGGATGCAGGTCTTCTACGTCAACATCGGCGGCGGCGAGCCCACCGTACGGCGGGACTTCTGGGATCTACTCGACTACGCGACCGGTCACGACGTCGGGGTGAAGTTCTCCACCAACGGCTCGCGTATCACCGCCGAGGTGGCGCGCCGCCTGGCCGGCAGCGATTACGTCGACGTGCAGGTCTCGCTCGACGGCGCCACCGCGCCGGTCAACGACGCGATCCGCGGCGCCGGTTCCTACGCCACCGCGATCCGCGCGATGGAGCGCCTGGCCGAGGCCGGCATGCGCAACTTCAAGCTCTCGGTCGTCGTCACCCGGAACAACGTCCCCCAGCTCGATCTCTTCGCGGCGATCGCCGATCGCTACGGCGCGCAGCTGCGGTTGACCCGCCTGCGCCCCTCCGGCCGGGGAGCCGACGTCTGGGACGCCCTTCACCCAACCGCCGCGCAGCAGCGGCAGCTGTACGACTGGCTGCGGGAACGCGGCGAGCGGGTGCTGACCGGAGACTCGTTCTTCCACCTGGCCGCTTACGGCGACCCGCTGCCCGGCCTCAACCTGTGCGGGGCCGGCCGGGTCGTCTGTCTGATCGACCCGGTGGGCGACGTTTATGCCTGTCCGTTCGCGATCCACGACGCGTTCCTGGCCGGCAACGTGCGCACGGCGGGCGGCTTCACCGAGGTGTGGCGGCACTCGGAGCTGTTCACCCGGCTGCGCCGCCCCCAGACCGGAGGCGCGTGCTCCTCGTGCGCGCACTTCGATTCCTGCCGGGGCGGCTGCATGGCGGCGAAGTTCTTCACCGGGCTGGCGCTCGACGGTCCCGACCCCGAGTGCGTGCTCGGGCACGGAGAGTCGCTGCTCGCGCTTCGCGGCAGTGAGCCTGCGCCGCGCCCGGCCGCCGACCACTCTCGCGCGGCGGTCAACCATGCCCGGCGCCCGGCGCCCGCGTGCGACGAGAGCCCGCTCGCCGGCCTCGAGGTGATCCGCTGATGCCCGGCGCGTGGTTCGAGTCGGTGGCCGAGGCCCAGCGGCGAGCCAAGCGCATGCTGCCGAAATCGGTGTATATGGCCATCTGGGCGGGGACCGAATACGGCCTCACGCTGAAGGACAACGTCGAGGCGTTCGGCGAGCTCGGCTTCGCGCCGCACCTCGCCGACCTCCCGGCGCAGCGTGATCTCTCGACCACGGTCATGGGGCAATCGATTTCGTTGCCGGTTCTGATCTCCCCGACCGGCGTCCAGGCGGTTCATCCCGACGGCGAGGTGGCGGTCGCGCGGGCCGCCGCCGAGCGCGGCACGGCGATCGGCCTCAGCTCGTTTGCCAGCAAGCCGGTCGAGGAGGTCGCGGCGGCCAATCCCCAGACGCTGTTTCAGGTCTACTGGGCCGGCACGCGCGAGCAGATCCTCGAGCGGGTGCTGCGCGCGAAACGCGCCGGGGCGGTAGGCCTGATCGTCACACTCGACTGGTCGTTCTCGCACGGCCGGGACTGGGGAAGCCCGGCGATCCCGGAGCAGCTGGATGTGAGGGCGATGCTGAAGCAGGCGCCGGGCGCGCTGGTCCGTCCGCGCTGGCTTTACCAGTGGGCGCGTGCCGGGCACATGCCGGGGCTCACCGTGCCGAACATGTCGGCGCCGGGAAACCCGGCCCCGAGCTTCTTCGGCGCCTACGGCGAGTGGATGCAGACACGCTCCCCGAGCTGGGAGGACCTGCGCTGGCTGCGCGAGCACTGGGATGGACCGTTCATGCTCAAGGGCGTCATGCGGGTCGACGACGCCCGGCGCGCGGTCGACGCCGGCGTCAGCGCTATCTCCGTCTCCAACCATGGCGGCAACAACCTCGACGGCACTCCGGCGACGATCCGTGCCCTGCCGGCCATCGTCGAGGCGGTCGGCGACCAGCTCGAGGTACTGCTCGACGGCGGCATCCGCCGGGGCAGCGACGTGGTGAAGGCGCTTGCGTTCGGCGCACGGGCGGTGATGATCGGCCGGGCCGCCCTGTGGGGCCTGGCTGCTGCCGGCCAGGCCGGGGTGGTAAACGTGCTCGACATCCTGCGCAGCGGGATCGATTCCGCCCTGCTCGGCCTCGGGCACGCCTCGATCGGCGAGTTGAGCCCGGCCGATCTCTTGATTCCCACCGGCTTCGAGCGCCGGCTGGGAGCGTCCGGCGAGCTGACCGGCAGCCGGGCGAGTGGATGAGGCTCGGGTCCTCCACCTGGGCCGAGCTCGACCGCGCCGCGCTGCGGCGGCTGCTGATCCCGCTGGGCGCCACCGAGCAGCACGGCCCGCACCTGCCGCTCGAGACCGACACGATCATCGCCGCGGCGATCGCCGACGCGGCGGCCGCCCGACACGACGATGTCGCCGTCGCTCCGGGACTGCCGTACGGTGCCAGCGGCGAGCACGCCGGGTTTCCGGGCACCCTGTCGCTCGGCCAGGCCGCGCTCGAGGAGGCCGTCGTCGAGCTCGTGCACAGCGCCGCCCAGTTCGAAGCGGTGGTGTTGGTCGCCTGGCACGGCGGCAACGCGGAGCCGCTCGCGCGGGCGGTCGACCGGCTCCGGCGCGACGGCCGCCGGGTCAGCGGCTGGCAGCCCTCGGTTGACGGAGGCGACGCACACGCCGGGCGAGTGGAGACATCGCTGATGCTCGCCATCGCGCCCGAGCTGGTGGGGCGCGAGCGTCCCGTGGGGGCGACGCTGCCGCTCGCGCGGCTGCTGCCGGCGCTCCGCGAGCACGGCGTGAGGGCCGTATCGGCCAACGGCGTCCTCGGCGACGCCCGCCGCGCCAGTCGAGAGGAGGGGCGGATGCTACTGGCCGCGCTGACGGCCGACCTCGACGCCTTACTCGACGGGAGCCCGGCCGCCGTGCCGGCACGGTGACCATGCTCGACGCGCCGCCCGCGCCGGGGGACCCTCCGCCCGCGCCCGGGGACCCTCCGCCCGCCGAGCTGCCGGTGGCGCTCGTGCCAGCGACTCGCGTCTTGGCCGGCGGGCGCGTCCTCCTCGGCGGCTCGCCGGCGCGGTTGATCTCGCTGACCGACGCCGGCGCCCGCGTGCTCGCCGGCTGGCGGAAGCCCGCGCCGGTCGGCTCGAGCACAGCAGCGCGGCGGCTGGCGCGCCGGCTGCTCGACGCCGGGATCCTCGCCCCGCGGCCGGCCGCCGTTCGGTCGACCTCCGAGCTCACCGTGGTGGTGCCGGTCAGAGACCGTCCGGGCCAGCTCGGGCGATGCCTCGACGCCATCGCCATGGCTTGTCGGGATTCCCCTGTCTTCGTCGTCGACGACGGATCGGCAGCGCCCGCGCCGGTTCATCGGGCCTGCCAAACCCGCGGCGTACGAGTGCTTCGCCACGCGGTCTGCCGCGGTCCCGCGGCGGCCCGCAACACCGGGCTCGCGGCCTGCACGACGCCGTACGTTGCCTTCGTCGACTCCGACGTCGTCCTCCCGGCCGCGTCGGTTCGCGGCCTGCTCGGCCACCTGGTTGACCCGTGCCTCGGTGCCGTGGCGCCACGCGTGCGTCCGCTGGCGCCAGGCGGCGAGCGCGTGGCGCGCTACGAGCAGCGCCACTCGGCGCTCGACATGGGACCGGCGGGCGCGCTGGTGGCTCCCGGCCGGGCGGTGTCCTACGTCCCCAGCACCGTGCTGGTCGTCCGTCGCGCGGCAGCCGGCCGGGGTTTCGACGAGTCGCTGCGGACCGGAGAGGACGTCGATTTCGTGTGGCGCCTGCTCCGGGCCGGCTGGCGCGTCCGTTACGCGCCGGAGATCGCCGTCTGGCACGAGCACCGGGTGCGGCTGCGCGCGTTCGTGGCGGACCGACATACGTACGCCCGGTCCGCCGGCCGCCTGGCCCGCCGCCATCCCGCCGCCCTTCCGGCTGTATGGCTGAATCCGGGGCTGGCCGCGGTCTGGGTGCTCGCGCTGGCCGGGCGGCCGAAGGCGGCGCTCGGCGCCGCGACCTGGGCCGGGGTGAGCCAAGTCCGGAAGCTCAGTCGCCGGCGCGGCTTGCCGGGTGGACTGGCCGGCCTGGTCGTGGCACGGGGACTTGTGGGAAGCGGGCTGGCGCTGGCCCATGCGGTCCGCCGGTGGTCCCCCGCGCTGCTTGCGCTCGCGCTCCGTCGTCCCGGGATCCGCGCGGGGCTCGTGGCCGCGTTTGCGGTCCCCGTCATCGAGGACGGCCTGCGCAGCCGCGACCCAGCCGCGGCGCTGGCCGATGCTCCGCTGCGATTGCTCGACGAGGTACTCGCCGCCACGGGCACCTGGGACGGTTGTGTGCGCGAGCGGACGCTTCGGCCGCTCCTGCCCGCGCGGCGGGCCCCCAACCTCACCGCGGCATGACGCGGGCGGCCGTGGTGACGGGCGCAGCGCGGGGAATCGGCGCCGCCACCGTGATCAAACTGGCAGGGGCGGGGTGGCGAGTCCTCGCCGTCGATCGCTGCGCCGACGATCCGCGCCTTCCCTACCCGCTCGGCACCGAGGCCGACCTCGCCGCGGTGGTCTGCCGCGCGCAGGAAGCGGCGGGGGCGGAGGGCCGAGCGGGGGCGGAGAACCGAGCGGGGGCGGAGAACCGCGTCCGCTCGCAGGTCGGAGATGCCGCCTCGGCCGAGGACATGGGCCGGGCGGTGGCGTCGGCCGAGCGGGAATTCGGTGGGCTCGACGCGATGATCGCGGTGGCCGGAGTGATCGCCGGCGGCGTGCCTCTGTGGGAGATGCCGGTCGAGCAGCAGGACGCGGTTCTCGAGGTGAACTTGAAATCGGTGCTGGTGGCCTCGCGAGTCGGGATCCCGGCGCTGCTTCGCCGCCCGCAACCGCGCATGGGGCGGTTCGTCGCCGTGGCCTCGGCGGCGGCGACGCGCGGTCTGCCGATGCTCGCCGCCTACTGTGCCGCGAAGGCGGGAGTCACCGGACTGGTCCGTGCCCTCGCCGCCGAGCTGCGCGGCACGGGCATCACCGCCAACGCCGTCAGCCCAGGGTCGACCGCCACGCCGATCCTCGATGAGAGCGCGCGCCTGTACGGACTGGAGTCGGCGGAGGCGTTCTCCTCGCAGCAGCCGATCGCGCGCCTGATCCGCCCCGAGGAGGTCGCGACCACGATCGCGTGGCTGGCCGACAGCTCGACCGGCGCGGTCACCGGCGCTTCGCTGCCCGTCGACGGTGGCCTGTCGCTGTAGTGCCGGTGAGGAAAGGTCTATGGTGTTCGGCGTGAGGACCGTGATCGCTCCGGTCGAGGCCTTCCCGCCCGGCGAGCGGCGGATCGTCGAGGTCGGTGGTCGCTCGATCGGCGTCTTCCGGATCGGCGATCGCTTCTTCGGCATCCGCAACCGCTGCCCGCACCAAGGCGGCCCTCTGTGTATCGGTCACGTCCTCGGCCACGTGGTCGCCGACGCCCCGGGCGGGGCACGGGTCTCTGGGGGAGCGTTGCGGATCGCCTGTCCGTGGCATGGCTGGGAGTACGACCTGGAGACCGGCCAGTCGTTCATGGGCGGCGGGGAACCCGGCGTGCGAAGCTACGGCGTCGGGCTCGAGCCCGGGCAGGCGCTGATGCCCGACCTCGATCACGGCCGGGCCCGGCTGGTTCCGGGGCCGTACACCGCCGAGACGTTCGAGGTCCGCGTGGAGGACGACTACGTCGTGCTCGACGTGTAGAAGCCCGCGGCCGTGCGCGGATTGCCAAAGCCGCGTGCGCGGGTCATCAACTCCGCGTTCACGTGCGATTAAGTCTCGATTCGCAGCCCGCCGGCCGTGCCATCATGCCGCCATCGGTCGCGATCTCGCCACCAGGCGCGATGGCTTCACCGCCCGGCGCGGGCCGATTTCGGCGCGGCGCCCGGGCTGTCGTCACCTAGGGGAGGATAAATGCCCGCAGTGAATGGAGACAGACCTCTGGGGCCGCAAGCGGGGTCTCCAGACCAGCCGGGCCGCCCGACGCGCCCCCGCAGAGTCGGCCTGACGGTGGCGGCCGTCTGCGCGTGCGTGGCGCTGGCGGCCTGCGGAAGCTCATCGAGCAGCTCGAAGAGTCCGGCCTCGGGTGCCTCGGGAGGCTCGGGCTCGGGCGGCTCGGGCGGTTCGAGCGCCACGACCACGACCGGCACGCCGAAGCCCGGCGGGTCGCTCACCGCGCTCGAGAGCGCCGGCTTCGCCGGCGACTGGCCGGCCGGCCTCGACCCGGCGACCAACGTCAACGGCGCCGCGGACCAGAGCCAGATGAACTCGATCTACGGCCAGCCGTTCGAGCTGAACGAGCAAGGGAAGCTGGTCCCCGACCTTGCCACCAGCTACAAGTTCGAGAACGGCGGCAAGACA
>JAFAXX010000098.1 GCA_019240655.1 Solirubrobacterales bacterium | reverse complement strand
GTGTGACGAGATCCTTTAGGACCGACGCTCAAACGGTCCGCGCGGAGCATCGGCGCGAGCACGCTACGATCGCCTTCCGGGCGGCGCCGGATCACGAAAGGACCGGCCTGATGCCGGACAACGCAAGCAGCGAGGACCGCCGAGATGGGATAAAGGTCGAGCCCGGTCGGCTTGGCGTGGATCCGCGGCCGGCTGCTGTGACCTTCGCGACGACTGAGCACTTCACGCTCCAGGGGGCTCGGTCGTCCACGATCGCCGAGTCGACTGGCCGGGCGACCATGTTCCTTGGCGCTGTTTCCGGTGGGCTGGTGGCGCTGGGGTTGATCGCGACGGCATCTCGGGTGGGCACGGCCTTCTACGCCTTCGGGCTCGTTCTGCTCCCGACGCTTGCGTTCCTCGGGTTGGTGACATTTGAGCGTGTGCTGCAGTCGGGAATCGAGGATCGTGGATATGCGCGTCGCATCGCGGTGTTGCGTGGCTATTACTTTGACGAGGCGCCGGAGTTGGCGCCGTACCTGATGAGCGTTCCGCCGCAGGAGCGGCTCCCCGCGTTGGGGGTATGGAGTGGGCGCTGGCAGTCGTTTCGGACGGTGGCCGGCATGGTGGCGGTAATCACGGCCGTTCTGGCGGGCGCTGCTATCGGGCTGTTGGCTGCCGTCGCCTTCGGGCACTCACTGGCGGCGGCTCTAATCGCGGGCGGCGTGGTTTCCGGCGGGTTGTTGGGCGCACTCATGCGCTACCAGCGGTTTGCCTGGGCCCGCGCGGTCTCTGCGCCGCTCAGTTTTGACACAGACGACGCGGGGTCTGTGCGTCGCTAGCGACCGGATACCGGGTGTTCCAGCGCCAGCGCGCTCCGCGACGCGATCCGGAGCCTACCCGCTGGTGCCTTGCTCCCGCCCGACCGCCGACTCGCCGAGCTGCCGCTGACCAGTCGAACCACAGTCGTTGCTCCCGACACCTCTGCGCCGGGACGGCCGGCTGGAGAGCCGCCGCGGCAGCGGCGCCCGCGACGCACGCCGCCCGCGGGCTCGGCGCGCTCTACGCCGCCGTCAGCGCCTACTGGGGAGCGGGCGGCACGGCGCTGCTTGACACGATCGGCGGCACGCTTGAGCGTGAAGGCCGCGCCGGCGCCGTGGGCCTGTTGGCGGTGGTGTGGCTCACCGTGATGGTGAAACTGGCCGCCAGCGCCATCGGGATCCTCGCCGTCGTGCAACCTCGATCGCTCAGCGGGCCCCCGTAACCGGACCGCTCATACACGCCCGGCGACTCACCCGCCGGTGTCGGTCCCCGCGACCGCATCCACGCCATCGTGGTTGCCTACGAGGCCGGACTCGTTTAGTCCTCGGCCGGACCGCGACGGCGCCGCACCAAGCGCTGACCGGCGAGTATTTAGGCCGTTTGACCGATGCGGGCTCATGGCGCGGCAGCGATCCTCCCGCGCCATGAACCCCATCACACCGAGTTCCACACGAACGAGGACGCGCTTTGCGCGTCTCCCGATGTTCGCGCTGCCGCTCGCAACGCTGAGCGGCGTCCTCGCGACTGGCGCACTTGCGGCTACCGGCATCGGGCAGGCGACGAAGTTCCGCGCCCGGTTCAGCACCAGCCGTGCCGGCGCCGCGAGCGGTCTGCGGTTGCAGACGGCTGGGCGCCTGCCGCAGACCGGGATCACCGAGCCGCCGGCGGTACGCGAGACGCTGGTGCTGCCGGCCGGGACGCGGATCCGGCTCGCCGCGCTGCCGCAATGCCGGGCATCCGACGCGATGCTCGCCGCGGCCGGGGCCGAGGCGGCGTGTCCGAAGCGGAGCCGCGTCGGGGATGGGAGCGCGGATGGGGTCCTAGGCGGCATGGCCGTGCATTTCGGCATCGGCATCTACGCGGTGCGGGGAAGCCTGGTGTTCGCGGCGGAACGGGATCGGCAGCCGCTGAAGCAGTACTTCGTTGGCGTGTCTGAGGGGACCCGCCTGGTGCTCACGGTGCCCACACTGGGCGGCCGTATCGCTCCGACCGCGTTCGCGGTCCGAATTGCAGCGAGGGCGGCTGCGGGTGGGTGGCTGCGCACGCCCGTGACGTGCCCGCCCTCGGGGCATTGGACTGCGACCGGGTATTTCCAGGGGGTGAGCTCCGCCGCCGCGAATGCGCATCCGGTCACGCCGGCCCAGAAGCTCGTGGACCGCATTCCCTGCCGGTAAGAGCGAGCGCCTAACCGGCGGGCTCGCGGCAGCGCGCCCGATCGCCGCCACTACGGGTCCCGGGCCGATTAGGATCGGCACCGGTGAAGGACGTTGTTTGCCTTGCCGAGGTGCTGGGGGCGCTGTCGTTGACAACGGACCTCGGCGCGGGCGTGCCGTTCGAGAAGGGACTGCGTACCTCTGTGGTGGCCTCGCGGCTGGCCGAGTCCTCCCAGCTGGGGCGAGAGGACAGACAGGCGGTGTACTTCGCTGCGCTGCTGCGCTCGCTGGGTTGCACCGCGCACGCGTCGGTGTTCGCCGAGATGTTCGACGACGACGTCGCGATCCAGCGCGAGCTGAAGATCCTCGACCTCGGCGATCCGGGGCTGGTCTCCGCCCAGACCGAGCGTTTCGCGAGCTGGGCGGGAACCTCGCGCGCTCAGGAGCTCGCTTCCAGGTTCGCGCGCGAGCTCCCCGCTCACGGCGCGACGCTTGGCCGCGGCAGCTGTGAGGTGAGTGCTGCGCTGGGGGCGCGGCTCGAGCTCCCCGCCGGATCGATCGCCGCGCTCGAGGAGGTCTACGAGCGCTACGACGGCAACGGCTTCCCGGAGGGGCGCGGAGGCGAGAGTCTCACGGTGGCCGTGCGCGTCATCCACGTGGCCGAGCAGGCCGTCATGGCGCACTACGACGGCGGCGCGAACGCCGCCGTTGCGCACGTGGCGAGGCGCGCGGGGGGTCATCTCGATCCCGACGTGGTCGCGAGCTTCATGGCCGACAGTGCGACGATTCTCGGCGCGCT
The DNA here is from genome assembly GCA_019240655.1 of Solirubrobacterales bacterium. GTDB lineage: Bacteria > Actinomycetota > Thermoleophilia > Solirubrobacterales > Solirubrobacteraceae > Palsa-465. The sequence goes on along the minus strand of JAFAXX010000098.1, from coordinate 9,424 downwards.
CGACGCCCCGGACATGCTCGCGGCGGCAATCGCGTGCGAACCGCCGCCTCGCATGACGGTTCGGCTGAACGACCTCGACCGCGTGTGCTCGGCGTTCGCCAGCTTCGCCGACCTCAAGGGGCGCTACCTGCTCGGCCACTCAGCCCACGTCGCCGAGCTCGCGGACCGGGCGGGCGAGTTGAGCGGGTATGACCACGACGCCCGCCGTACGCTGCGTGCGAGCGCGCTGCTGCTCGACCTCGGCAGGGTTGGCGTATCGAGCTCGGTGTGGGACCGGACCGGACCTCTGGGCCCGGTCGAATGGGAACGCGTGCGGCTGCATCCGTACTGGACGCAGCGCATCCTGATGCGCTGCCGCGCGCTCGAACGGCTCACCCCGGTCGCGGCGGCTCATCACGAGCGTCTCGACGGCAGCGGCTACCACCGCGGGGCGCGTGGCATCGAGTTGTCGAGCGGCGCGAGGCTGCTCGCCGCGGCCGACGCATTCGCGGCGATGACCGAGTCCCGGCCGTATCGCGAGGCGAGGTCGCGCGCAGAGGCGGCCCAGGCGTTACAGGCCGACGTGCTCGCGGGCCGGCTCGACGCGGTCGCGGTGGGTTCCGTGGTGGAGGCGGCAGGGCTTCCGCGTAGACGGACGGCGTGGCCGAACGACCTCACGGACCGCGAGGTGGAGGTGCTGCGCGTCCTCGCGCGCGGGCTCAGCAATCGTGAGATCGCCGACACTCTGGTGCTCTCGCCGCGCACCGTGCAGCACCATCTCGCCAGCGTGTACGACAAGATCAACGTGCGGACGCGAGCCGGGGCGGCCGTATTCTCGATCGAGCACGGGCTGGTCCCCGCGCCGGCGGATATTTAGGCCATCTGGCCGATGCATCGCACGCGGAGAGCGTCGATGCTGAGCGCTGCACGGTCAGCACCGGGTGGGCATGTTCTCAACGGATCAGGAGCAGACGAATCGATGAGCCAGCGCGATGAGCGGCTCGACGCGCGTGGTCTCGGCGTCGAGGTCGTACTGCGGCCGACGGGCCAGCACGGAGGTGACGAGGACGGCGCTCAGCTGACCTTCGATGTCATCGGGGAGGCCAAGGGGTTCATAACGCTGCCGCACGTACACACCTCACAGGCGGAGCGCTACGAGGTGATCGCCGGCCAGATGCGACTCAGGCTCGCCGGGCGCACCTACCTGCTGCGCGCGGGTGACTGCATGGAGACGCCTGCCGGCACGGCGCATACCCAGCTGCCGGCGGGTTCGGAGCCGGCGCACATCCGCGTGACGGTGCGGCCTGCCGGGAGCACCGAGGCCTTTCTGCGGCGGCTGGCCGAGATGTCGGCCGCCGGCCAGTTCACCCGGGGCGGCATGCCTCGTCCCGTCGCCGCAGCGCGGCTGATCCGCGACTTCGCCGACGCGGGCCACGGCACGATCCCGCCGATGTCGCTCCAGCACGTACTGTCACGGGTGATTCTCTGGGTCGCGGAATGCGAGCAACCGCTGACGTGGGGAGCCCGACGCCTCGGCCGCGAGTACGTGTTCGTCGATGAGTGGGAGGTGGCGGCGGCGCCGCGCGCTGTCTACGACGTGCTCGCGGAGGAGCGAACCTATCCGCACTGGTGGCGACCGGTGTACATCGACGTTGTCACCGATGGGCCGCCGGCGGTCGGCAGAATCGCTCATCAGCACTTCAAGGGAAGGCTGCCATACCACCTGCGAACGCTGTCACGGATCGTACGGCTCGACCCCGGTGAGGTGATCGAGGCGGACGTCGAAGGCGACCTGCATGGCCACGGCACGTGGACGCTCACACCAAGCGCCGGCGGCACCCACGTCCGCTTCGATTGGAACGTCCACGCCGATCGGCTGCTGCTGCGGATTCTCACCCCCCTGCTGCGTCCGGCGCTGCGCGCCAACCACAACTGGGCGATCGCCCGCGCGATCGAGGGTCTCGAGCCTTACGTGCTGGCCACGACGGGCGCGACCACGCTGAACGGTGACACTCGCCAAGCCGAGCGCCACCCGGCTCATGCCAACTAGTCAAACGTCAAAAAAGGAGGAGTCGATGTCAGCCGACCACGAGGCGCTCGTGCGCCGATTCTTCGAGGAGTTCTGCAACCAGCGCCGGAGTGAGCTCGCGGAGGAGCTCGTCGCGGCCGACTATGTCTCGCACGGGCCGCAGGCCCCTCCCGCCGACGGACCCGACGGTCTGCGGGCGCGTGTCAGCCTGTATCAAGAGGCCGTCGACGGGCACTGGAACGTGAAAGAGATATTCTCCGCTGGCGATCGCGTGGTGGCGCGCTGGACCGGAACGGGAAGGCATAACGGCGAGCTCATGGGGGTTGAAGCGACCGGCAAGCCGATCGCGGTCGAGGCGATCTCGATCTTCCGCATCGCGGACGGCAGGATCAGCGAAGAGTGGACCGTGTGGGACGCGCTCGGCCTGCTCCAGCAGGTCGGCGCCGTCCCGATCGCGGCGTGAGTGCGACAGCGGGCGCGATCCCGGCGCACCGCTCATTCGACCCGCTCGCCGTCGGGGAGCTCGAGGCGCGGGCTTGGAGGACCTACTATCGGCGCGAATGGCTGGCCTTCCTGCGCGCGGCGGTCGGGCTGACGCGCCGCGCGTTCGGTCTGCGGTGGCCGGCCACCGCTCGCGGCGCGTGGCTCGTCCTGCGCGCGAACCAGCTTTGGGCGCCGTTTCCCGACAATGACCCGGCCGGCGCGCGAAGGGCGATGGAGCGGTTCTACGGGCTGCTCGCCCGCCGCTACCGAGAGCCGCCTGAGCCGGCACGTGCGGCCTGGCTCGAGGTTGAGTGGTGGCGAGTGCACCGCCAGCATCAACGCTCCGGCCACCGCGACAGCGATACGCCGCTGATCGAGGCGCTGGCCGAGCTGTACGCCTACGTCTACTCCGTGCCCGTCCACAGCGTTCGGCCCGCAGCCGAGCAGCGCGCCCTCGCGATGGATTTCTCGGACCGCTGGGTCGATGAGGGTTGCGAGCTGAAGAGCGACCTCGTCGCCGAGATCGAAGCCGCGCTCGTCCGCTCACATGCGTACCTGCTCGCCGCCGCGCATCGCCTCCCGAGCCGCGCACCGACGCGGCCCGTCGGGCGACTCGAGGCGACACCGCTTCGCGAAGAGCACGGCTGACGAGAGCAAACGAGCCAATAGGGCCCTCGCGCCCGCCGCTGATTCCCGTCGTGGTGCAGGATCGGCCCGGCAGTTGGCTACGAGGTGGTGACGCCGGGCTCCGTCACCTAGCTTCCCGGTTCGGGGACGAGGCCGTGGGCCTGCAGGAACTGCTTGGCGACGACCGCCGGATCCTCGCCCGAGATGTCCACGGCGGCGTTCAGCTGCCGGATCACCGAGGTCGTAAGCAGCGCGGTGACCTGATTGATCGTCCCCTCGAAGGCGGGACCCTCGGCATCGAGGACCCGCACCGGCGCGACCGGCACCACGTTGCCCCACCCGAAGACATGACGTGGGTCCTTCAGCAGGGTGTAGTTGCCGGTGATGAGCTCTCCGTCTGTGGTCCCGACATCGGCCGCCTGGACGATGCCCTGGTCGAGCGTCTGGTATTGCGAGCCGATCGCAAGCGACCTGAACGACGCCGGCACGAAGCCGTAGGCCCGCTCGACCGCCGGCAGGCCGTCCGGGCTGTGCTCAAACTGCGGAGGGGCTCCGAGGGTCAGCGTCGGCGCGACTTTGCTCAAATCGCCGATCGAACTCAGGCCGTGCTGGACCGCGTAGTTGAACGTAACGCCGAGCGCGTCGGTGTCGCTGAACGGAGTGGGGTCGAGCAGCTCGAAGCCGTGGTGCAGGGCGTAACGCTCACCCGCCTGATACGCGGCGTAGGCGGTGGGGAAGCTGCGGCGGTAGCCGGCGACGTCGCGGTTCCAGATATCGAGGTACTCGGGATACAGCGACAGCCGCCCGCTTGCGAGCGCCTGCAGGGTGACCTCGGTCGGACCGATGTTCCGATTCAGCAGGACGGAGAAGCCCTGAGCCTTGAGCGCCTGATAGTAGAGCTCGCCGACCACGAACTCCTCGGTGAAGTTCTTGTCGCCGATCGTGACCGTCGGCTTTCCGGTGCCCGGCAGCCCCGGCCCGGCGGTGGTGGCGCTGGTCGAGGCACCCGCGGAAGTCGACGTCGACGACGACGAGCCGGTGGCGCATGCGCCCACCATGAGCGCCGCGGCGGCGCAGGCGAAGAGGTGAACCAGGCGGCTGCGCAGGCGCTTCGCCATGCTCGCCGACGGGCTAGACGCCCGCCGCCCGCCGGGCGTCGGCATGGGCGGCGTCCTCGAGCGCGTCCGCCAGCGGGTCGAGGCCCTCGCTCGCCGCGAGCGCGGTGGCCAGGAGCCAATCCGCGAACCACGCGTTCTTGGGCAGCAGCGGTCCGTGCAGGTAGGTGCCGATGACATTCCCGGCGCGGGCGCCCTCGAGTCCGTCTCGGCCGTTGTTGCCATATCCGCGCAGCACTCGGCCGAGCGGCTGCGCGGACCGCCCGAGGTGGGTACGACCCCCGTGGTTCTCGAAGCCGGCGAGCACGCGCCGGCGGCCGGCGTCGAGCTCGACCTCGATGGCCACGTTGCCGATCAGCCTCGGGCCGTCGGAGCGGACGGTGACCGCGTCGATCAAGCCAATCCCGGGAAGCTCCTCGTCGCCGAGCTGGTAGGAGTGCCCGAGGAGCTGATATCCGCCACACACGGCCAGGATCAACCCACCCCGCGCCGCCACGGCATGGAGCGCCGCTTGCTTGGTCTCGGCCAGGTCAAGCGCGCACAACCGCTGGTCGCGATCCTGGCCTCCGCCGAGGTAGTACAGGTCGGCCGCGTCGGGATCGAGCTCATCGCCGAGGCCGCTGGCGCTGAGCTCGAAGTTGATCCCTCGCCAGTGGCAGCGGCGCTCGAGCAACAGGAGGTTGCCGCGGTCGGCGTAGATGTTCATCAGGTCGGGGTAGAGCGCGCACACCCGCAGGAGACGCTCAGGCACTGAGCATCACCACGGTGCTGCCGGCGTAGTCGGAGGTCTCCGGGACCGCGGTGCGTCCCCTCGGGCGCAGCCCCGCCGCGGCGGCCTCCTCCTCGAGCTCCTCGGCGGTGAGGCGGTCGAGCACGATAGTGTCGTCCTCGACGCTGCGCTGGCCGCTGGGGGTGACCGTCTCGCGACGCCGCTGGAGGACGAAGCCGTCGGCGGTCCTCCGCAGGGCGGTGGGCAGGCTCGAGTAGACAACGCCGGCTCGCTCGCAGAGGTCGGGAAGGGGGCCGGGCATGCCGGCGGGGATCTCGTAGGGCTCGAGGCTCTCGCTGATCGCGATCGCGAGCGGGGCGCCGGCGCGGAGATGTCGCCGCGCGCAGTCGAGGAACCCGGCCCGCGGGCCGGGACCGCCGAGAAGCTGGATCGTCTGCATCGGCACCAGGCACAGAGCGAAGCGGCGCTCGAGCTCGAAGGCGCGGGCGTCGGCGAGGACGGTTTCTACCTCTAGCCCCTCGGCGCGGTGCGCCAGTTCGGTGAGCAGCTCCGGGTCGTGATCGAGCGCGGTGACCCGGTGGCCGCGCCGGGCGAGGTCGACTGTCACCCGGCCGGTTCCGGCACCGACGTCGAGGATCGGGCCGCCGTGCTGGTCGGCGAGTGAGCGCCACAAGCCGAGATCCTCGGCGTACGCGCCGCATTCGAGGTCGTGCCAGATCACGGTCATCGGGGCGCCGCTCCGGTGCGCTCCCAGAACTGCGGCACGTGCCCGCGAGCCGCCAGCTCTTCGTGCAGCTCGAGGAGCGCCGTGTACGTGGGCAGCGCAAATAGCCGCTCGGATGCGGTGCGGCCGACCGCGGCATCGAACGCCGGGGCGAGCGGCGGTATCACCTCGAGCCGCTCCACGGGGACGCCGGCATACTTGAGGCGAAGCGCTAGTTCTGCGGCCCGCGTCCCGGCGCAGGTCGCCCTGCGCACGTGCGGAGCCAAGAGCTCGAAGTCGGCATCCCAGATCCACGACACGTCGCGGCCGTCAGCGGTGCGGTCGTTGAGGATTGCCAGCAGGTCGAGCTCGCCCGGCTCGAGCACGAGCGTGCGCAGAATCTCGTTCGCGCCGGCCGGGTTCTTGACCAGCAGGATCGACAGCTCGAGCCCGTCGATCGCGACCGTCTCGGCCCGGCCGAAGGCCGCCGCCACCGCCTCGAGCCCGGCCGCGACCGTCTCGAGGGGGATCTGCAGCTGCAGGCACAGGGCCGCGGCGGCCAGGGCGTTGTAGACGTTGTAGAGCCCGGGGAGCGGCAGGGCGACATCCGCGGTCGCCTCCCGGGTGCAGAGCCTGAAGGCGGCGCCTCGGGTGCCGTCGAAGCGGATCGCCTCGGCCGAGATGCTCGGGCGCGGACGCGTCTGCCCGCAGGAGGGGCAGTGGTAGCGGCCGAGATGGCCGAGGTATACGGCATCGTAGGCGTACGCGGCACCGCAGCGGCGGCAGTGCTTGGAGTCCGAGGCGTGCTGCATCTCGGGCACGGCCACGGAGCCGTCCTCGACCCCGAAGTAGGTCACGTTCGGCATCCGGCGGCCGAGATCGGCGATCAGCGGGTCGTCGGCGTTCAGGACCAGGCGTGAGCTCGAGGACATTCGCGCCACCACGGCTGCCCAGCGGTCGGCGATCGTCTCGAGCTCACCGTAGCGGTCGAGCTGGTCGCGGAACAGGTTGGCCAGGAGGACGGCCCGCGGCTCGAGCTGGGGGATCAACCGGTCCAGCCAGAATTCGTCGACCTCGAACAGGCCGAGCTCGCCGTCGATCGTTCGGCCCGGCCGTGCGGCGGCGAGCAGTGTCGAGGCGACACCGCCGGCCATGTTTGCGCCGGCTCGGTTGTGGACGAGCGCGATGCCGCTGCGCTCGAGGACCGCGGCGGTCATCGCCGCGGTGGTGGTCTTGCCGTTGGTGGCCGAGATCACCAGCGAACCCCGCGGGAGACGGGCGGACAGCTCGCCAATCGCCTCCGGCTCGAGTCGGATCAGCACTTTGCCCGGGAGACTCGTTCCGCCGCCCCGGCCCGCCCGCCGCGCGAGCCCGCCGACGGCACGGGCGGCGAGGATCTTGGCGCTCAGGAGGCTCATCTCGGCACGATCGTCCGGAACGCCGCCCGGGTCACCGTGAGCGTTAGGGGCAGCTCGCCGAGCGGGTCGCCGTCGGCGTACATCGTGACCGGCCGCTCGGCGCTCACGGTGACCTCGCGCGCGCGGAGGATCTCGACGTTGCGCAGGCGTACGTGCCGGCCGCTGAAAACGGTCGGCAGGAGCCGGAGGAACCTGAGCTTCGTCACATCACGGATGATGACGACGTCGAGCCGCCCGTCGTCGAGCGACGCGTCGGGGGCGAGAAACATCCCGCTGCCATACGCCCTGGAGTTCGCGGCGGCCACCGAATAGCCGGCCACGGTTCGCGGCGCTTCGTCGTCGAGGGTCACCGTGAACCGCGCCGGCTTCCAGCCGATCAGGGCGCGCAGGGCGCCGTAGACGTAGACCAGGCTGCCGGGGACGTGGCGGGCCTGGTTGGCGATCCGGTTGGCGTCGGAGTCGAACCCACAGCTGGCGATCCCGATGAACGTCCGCGCGCCGGCTCGCCCCAAGTCGAGCGGGGCGATCGTGCCGGTCGCAAGCACATCGCACGCCTTGCGCGGGTCGAGCGGAATCCCCAGCGTCCGCGCGAAGTCGTTGCCGCGCCCGCCGGGAAGGACTCCGAGCACCCCGTCGCTCTGCGAGACCGCGGCGGCGACGGCGCCGACAAGACCGTCGCCGCCGAAGGCGACCGCCACCTCGCCGCCAGCAGCCGCCGAGCGCGCGAGGGCCCCGGCATGCTCGAGGCTCCGGGTCATCGCGCAGCGGTGCGGCAGCCCCCGGCGCGCCAGCTCGACCTGCACGCCGGGCAGCGCCCGTATTGTCCGCCCCCGCGCGGCGCGGGGGTTGACGATCAGCGAAAGCCGTCTCAACTTGCCATCACCAGCGAGTGGAGATCGGTGGCAATCGCGACGGGCGAGGGCTCGCGGGCCGCTCTGGCCTCACCCTCAGAGGTGACGCCGGTGAGCACGATCGCGGCGTCGAGCCCCACGCCGGCCGCGCCGGCGAGGTCGGCGTCGAGGCGGTCGCCGATCACCAGGGCTGCTCCCGGACCGACCCGTTCGAGCGCGGTGTGGAAGACCCCCGGCTCGGGCTTACCGACCAGCCGGGCGGTGCGGCCGGTGGCGAACTCTAGGGCGGCGACGATCGCGCCGGTTCCGGGGCAGACACCGTCGTCGCCCGGGAAGGTCCGGTCACGATCGGCCGCGATCATCTCGGCTCCGCCCAGCAGCGCGCGCGTCGCCGTCCGCAGCTCCCGGAAGTCGAAGTCCTCGTGCCCGGCCACGACAACCAACTCGGCATCCTCCGCGCGGATCGTCCGGTTGACGATCCGCTGACCGGATTCGGAGACATGACGGAACATTGCCCGGGAGCCGATCACGAACGTACGCGCGCCGGATCCGCGCTCGGCGAGCATGTACTGCACCGCCGCGCCCGCGCTCACCACCTCCTCCAGCGACGCCCGAATACCGAGCGACCACAGCTTGCGCACGAACTCCTCGGGGGAGCGACGGGAGTCGTTGGTGATGAAGGCGACGCCCTTGCCGGCGGCGCGTATCTCGGCGATCGCCTCCGGGGCGCCTCGGGTCGCCGTGCCGCCGACCCAGACGCAGCCGTCGAGATCCAGCAGTACGTTGTCGTACCGGGCGAAGAGGGGAGAGAGGGGCATCGGGCGGCTGACGATTATGGCGTCGCCGCGCCGGCTCAGCCGGTCTCGTGAGGGCCGCTCAGCGCCCGAGCCAGCGGGCGGGATTGTGGACGAAGACGGTCTCGAACGCCTTGTCGTCCATCACGCCCTGCTCGCGCAGCCGCGGCACGACCTCCTCGAAGACCAGCGTCATCGACCAGTTGCGGATGCCGCCCGAGGTTTCGATCTGGGCCACCGCCTCGGGCGGGAACCAGTCGATCGTGGCGCAGAAGTCCTGGGAGATCATCACGCGCTCGGCGTGGCCGCGCCGCAGCAGCTCTGCCGCCACGGCGTTGCGTTGATCGATGGGTAGGTACATCTCGAGCCCGTAGCGGTCGAGGCCCACGTAGACGCCTTGGGCAAGCAATCCCTCGATGTAGTCCACGTCGGCGCTGTCGCCGCAGTGGGCGATCTGGATCTTCTCGGGCGCCACGCCCTCCTCGAGGAAGATCTCGAGCTGTCGCGGCCCGGTGCCCACGGAGGGCATCGAGTGCGCCATGATCGGTGCTCCGGTCCGCATGCTGGCCCGTGCACAGGCGCGGTGGACCTTCTCCACGTTCGGCGTGACGCCGGCTGCGTCGGCGGCGCACTTGAGGAAGGCGGCCTTGATCTCGGTGCCCTGGACCCCGCGCTCGATGTCCTCGACGAAGTGG
>JAFAXX010000016.1 GCA_019240655.1 Solirubrobacterales bacterium | reverse complement strand
ATGCAGACCCTGGAGCACCGGCTCGGCCCCGTGGTTTCGCAGGAGAACGGCGGCTGGCAAGCGCTCGGCATCCCCGACTGCGTCAACCACTGACGCCCTGGCATGAGGGCAGGTTGCCGCGCCGGCCGATGTCTCAGGCACCGGCCGGCGGGACCTAAGCGGCGCTACGGCGTCAGCTTGTCGGCAACCTTTGCCACCAGCCCCTCAGGCTGATTGGCGACGACGCCGCTCGGCTCGCGTGAGAGGCCGGCCGCTTCGCGCAGGCGGGTGGCGATCTCCGCGATCTCCTCGGGGGCATAGTCGGGCGCGAACACCGCCGGCTGCGGCGGCAGGTCGTTCGGCGGCGCGCCCTCCGGCGGACCCTGCTCGACCGTGAGCTCCTCGCCGGTCTCCGGATGCGGGCCGTTGAAGACGGCCGCCAGCTCGAGGTAATCGGTCGTGGAGAAGCGGTAGAGCTTCGTGTGCAATCCCTGCTGGATGTGGGGCTGGCACTCGGGGATCTTCTCGGTCGGGATCCGCGGGGTGGGAAACAGCTTCATCAGCTCGGCCCCGGTCAACCGCTCGATCGCGCGCGCATACGCTACCTGGTGGACGCCACCGCGCACGAGCAGATAGCCGGTGAGCGCGCGGGCCGCCGGGTGAGTGACCATCTCGTAGACCTTCAGCTTGTTGTTGCGAGCGCCGGTCTCGAGGAAGAAGTTGTGGGTCAGGTCCTCGATCAGGTCCCCCGAGGCGAACACGTAGTCGCCGTTCCACGGCTTTCCATTGGAATCCTGTACCAGCGCGGCCGCGCCACCGGCAATGAAGTGCTGGGTGTTGCGGACGCCCTTGACCCCGCTGAGGTCACCGGCCTCGCCGGGATCACCGTCGGCGGCGCCGGTCAGCATCGTGTTGATCGCCGCCGAGACGAGCTCGATGTGCCCGAACTCCTCGGCCGCGATGCTGGCGACAAGGTCATAGAACGGTCGGGCCTTCTGCCGGCTGCGGAAGTTGAACGACTGGTAGGTGTAGTTCATGAACGTCGACATCTCGCCGTACTTCCCGCCCAGCAGCTCTTGGACCGCGGATGCCCCGACGGGATCGGGATCCGAAGGTGGCGGAAGCTCCGTTTGCAGGCGGTCGATCCTCAAGATCATGGAGATCCTCCTAGATAGGACAAAGTCCTGGACTACCTCCGTGCGGCTGCGGTAAACCAGCCGGCAGTGGAACGAGCAGAATCTTCGCGTGACCATGGGCACAATCTTCACGCGATGACGCGCTCCACCGACGAGGCCAGCCGTGTGCTGCGAGCGAGCGGGCTGCGCAGCACGCCACAGCGCCGGGCCATCCTGGCCTCATTCGATGGCGGCCGCAGCGAGCACCTGTCCGCCGACGAAGTGCTCGCCCGGGCCGGGAGCTCGCTGCCCGAGCTGAGCCGAGGCACCGTCTACGCCACCCTGGCCGAATTCACCGAAGCCGGGCTGCTCGCCGCGATCGGCAACCCCGGGCCGGTTCGATACGAGATCAACACCGAGCGCCACGGCCACTTCCGATGCCGGCTCTGCCTTCGCTGGTTCGACGTCGCAATCGTGCTCGACGACCGCCGGCCGACCGGTCTCGACGGGTTCCACGTCGAGCGGCTCGACGTGCGCGCCGAAGGCATCTGCGACGAGTGCGGAGACTACGAACGCGCTCTGCTGGCCGGGGCGCGGGCAATCCGCCGAACCGGACCGGCGTTCGCGGCGCCGATCGCGGCGGACGCCTGCGCGCTCGAGCTCGAGACCCCGGTCGGCCTGCTGACTCTCGCGGCGAGCGCCCGTGGGGTGACCCGGGTGGCGTTCTCCGAGCACGCCGACGCGGATCGGCTGGGCTCGCTGCCGCGAGGCGCCCGAAGCGACCGCGTCGCGTCCCGGCACGTCAGCGAGGCGGCCGATCAGCTGGAGGGCTACTTCGGCGGCGCCGTTCGCCGGCCCACCGCCTCGATCGACTGGTCACGGCTGCGGCCCGACGCCGCCTCGGCGCTACGGGCGACGATCGAGATTCCGTATGCGACGCACCGCTCGTACTCCGATCTTGGACTCGGGCAGCCGTCCACGGCCCTGGGGCGCACGTTCGGGGGGAACCCGATACCCCTCCTCACGCCCTGCCACCGGGTCGCCCGGGGAACCGAGGTGCCTGCGGTGTACGTGGCCGGGCCCGAGCGCCGTCGTTGGTTGGAGGACCACGAGCGCCGCCAAGCCGCCGGCGAGCAGGCCTAGAGCGCCTCGATGTGGTCGGCCTGGCGCGGGCCGGAGAACGACGGCGACCTCCAGCGCGCCAGGCCGGCGGAGCCAGCAGCCGGCGCGGCGCAGCCCCCGCGCCCAAACGAGAACGAAACCGCCTCCGCGACGAGGTCAGAGGGGGACCGGATCGGTCGCCAGCTCCGCCGAGGCGAGGCGGGCGCCTTCGAGCCGCGCGGCGATCTTCTCCATGGCCACGTCCCGGGCGAAGTCCGGCGAGCCGTGTTGAGGCTTGAGGTCGCGGCTGAATGGCGAGAAGCCGCAGTCATCGGTGGCTCCCAGCCGCCCCACGGGGATATGCCGGGCCGCGGTCAGGAGCTCCTCCTTGACCTGCTCCGCGGTCTCGACCTGCGGAGTCAGCGGATTGATCACGCCCATGAAGCAGACTTGGGGGACGCCGTTGGCATCATCGCGGCTGTACTTGCCGCACAGCTCGTAGACGCGCTCGCGGTCCGCCTCGCTCGCGCACTGGATCAGGAAGTAGCCCGCGTTCATTTCGAACATGTGCTCGAGCAGCAGCTCGTAGGGCACCTCCTTGCTGTGCACCGAGTCGCAGTCGCCGCCCGGGCACGTGTGCACGCCGATGTTCCGGCGCTCGGCCGCGCTGAAGCGCTCGAACAGCCGGTTGTTGAGGTCGATGAAGTCCTGCAGCATGTTGCGCCCGGTCCACGGGTTGCGCGAGTCGTTCTTGTTGGCCAGGCGGCCCTCGGTGAAGTCGACCGAGACCCGTACGGCCCCGGCGGCGAAGCATTGCCGGATGTCCTTCTCCGCCTCGTCGATCACGTCATTGAGGAACTGCTCGCGCGAGTAGCCGGGGATCTCCGTGTCCAGCGGATACAGGAGCATCATCATCGACGGCGAGATCACCGCCTGCTTGACCGGCCGCGACGCGACCTTGACGTTCTCCGCGACGAACTCCGAGGCGTAGGTCTGATAGCGGAACGGGCCGGCGGTGATCCGGGGCAGCTGACGGTGGTGACCGTCGTCGAAGATCGCGAAGAACTGACCGTCGGGCGCCAGGTTCGGCGCCAGGCCGGTTCCCGCGAGCGTCTGCGTCAGGTTGTAGGTGGCAAAGCTCGACTCGCGCTGCTCGCCGTCGGTGACGATCGGCTCGTCGACCGCCTCCAGGCGGCGGATCGAGTCCTCGGCGGCGGCGTCCTGCTCGGTCTTGAGCTCCGGCCAGTCGATCTTGCCCTCGTCGTAGTCGGCGTAGGCCTGCTGGAGCTTCGTCGGCCGCGGCAGCGAACCGACCAGCTCAGTGGGGATGGGCATCTCTCGTCCTCTCCTCGAAGGAAGGCTCCAGAGCGCAGGCCGAGCGGCGCGTCGGAGCGGCGCCGATGCCCGGCCGCGCTTTCGGACAGGAGACGATTCTACGCGGCAACCCGAGCTCGGAGCGCGCGCCGCGCCGCTCGGCGCCGGCGAGCGACGCCGAAACCAGCTACGGCCGGCGCGCCGCCGCCAGCACCTCGTGGGCGATGTCGCCGGCCGCATGCGGCTTCGCCATCGCGGCCGACGCGCGGCCCATCGTGGCCACCCGGACCGGATCCGCCAGCAGCGCTCCGACCTCCTGGGCCAACCGCACCGGCGTGAGTTCGTGGTCGGGGATCACCGCGGCGGCGCCGGCGCGCTGCATGTGGCGCGCGTTGGCGCTCTGATGATCCGCGGTGGCGAACGGGTACGGGATCAGCACCGCGGGGCGGCCGTGCGCCGCAATCTCGAACAGCGAGCCGCCGGCGCGGGCGATGACCAGGTCACTCGCCAGCAGAGCGTCGCCGAACTCCGGGATGAATCCACGCAGGTCGTAACCCGGACGCGGCGCGCTGAGCGCAGGGAGATCACGCGCGCCGGCTGCGTGCAGCACGTGATAGTCGGCGCCGGCGAACGCCTCGATGGCGGCGTGGTTTATCGAACGGGCGCCTTGCGAGCCGCCGAAGACGAGCACGCAGGTCTCCTCGGGCGCGATCCCGAACCGCGCGCGCGCCCGCGCGCGGTCGGTCGCCGGCGGCGGCACGGGGCGGCCGGTGACGCGGTAGCGGGCACCTTCTCTTCCGGCAAGCGGGAAGGCCAGGCACACCCGGGCCGCGAAGGGCGTCAGCAGGCGGTTGCTCAGTCCGAGGTGACTGTCGGCCTCCATCAGGACCAGCGGCACCCCGAGCGTGAGCGCCGCCAGCCCGACAGGGCCCGCGACGTAGCCTCCGGCCCCGAGCGACGCGGCCGGGCGCAGATCTCCGAGGATGGAGCGCGCCCGCGCCACCGCGTGGCCCGCGACCAAGCCCGTGCCCACCGCGGCGGCGATCCGTCTCCGCCGCAGCGGCTTGACCCGGAGCCGACGCAGCTCGTAGCCGGCCTTTGGCACCAGCTCCAGCTCAGCCCGCTCGCCGCCGATGAACGTGACTTCGGCGCCCTCAGCCCGCAGCGCGTCTGCCACCGCCAGCGCCGGCACGACGTGCCCGGCGGTCCCGCCGGCGCCGATCACGATCCTCGGCGCTTTCACCCCCCGGCGCCTTCACCACCGTCAGACGCTGGGCCTGCGGCGCCGCGATGTTGAGCAGCATGCCGATCGCGGCCAGCATCACACAGAGGTTCGTCGGAGCGTAGGAGATGAACGGCAGGGGGACGCCGGTGAGCGGCGCCAGTCCGAGAACGACGAAGATGTTGAGGATGCCCTGGCAAAGGATGAGCGAGGTAAGCCCAGTGGCCAGGAGCTTGGCATACCGACCCGCCGCTCGCCGCGCCGTGCGCAGCCCGGCGTAGGCGATCATGCCGTAGAGGAACACCACGCCGAAGATCCCCAGCACGCCGAGCTCCTCGCCGATCACGGCAAGGATGAAGTCGGTCTGCGCCTCCGGCAGATAGAAGATCTTCTGCACCGAGCGCCCGAGCCCGACGCCGAACAGCCCTCCGGAGCCGAGCGCGATCTGGCCCTGGACCGCCTGATAGCCCGCGGCCGAACGTGTCTCGGCCGCCCACGGGTGAAGGAACGAGGTCAGGCGGGCCTGCTGATAGGGCTGCGCAAGCACCATCACCAGCACGACCGCCGCAGCGCACGCCGCGAGGCCGGCGAGGTAGCGCGCGGGCATCCCGGCCGCGACCAGCAGCGAGGTGATCGCGAACGCGACCACGAGCGCGGTTCCGAGGTCGGGCTCGACGAGGATCAGCAGGCAGGCCGGCCCGGTCACCGCGGCGATCGGGGCCACCGCCTGACGGAATCCGCGCATCCGCTTTGGATGCTCGGCCAGGTGGCGGGCCACGTACAAGACCAGCGCCAGTTTCATCACCTCGGAGGGCTGAAACTGGACCGGACCGGCGGCGAACCAGCGCCGCGCGCCGTTGATCTGCACGCCGATGTGCGGGATCAGCACGACCAGCAGGAGCCCGAACGACGCGAGCAGCGTCAGCTTGACCAGGCGCTCGTCGAACAGCGCAACTCCGCGACGCGAGAGGACGTGCATTGCCCCGAGCCCGAGCCCGCCGAAGATGAGGTAGCGGAAGAACCCCGAGGTCCCCGTCCCTCCATGACCACTGAGAACGCCAGGGGCCGAGGACGCGCTGTAGACCATCACGGCGCCGAGCGCGAGCAGGCAGAGCGTCGCGGTCATGAGAATTCGGTGCTCGAGCGGGGGCGCCGCGGGGCGGGTCGACCGCCCGTCGGGACGGGACCGCCGAGGCCTCGACGCCGCGCGCTCCGAGGCGGAGCGCCCGATCACGAGCCGCCCGCCAGGGCACGGAAGTGCTCGCCGCGCGCCTCGAAGTCAGGATACTGGTCATAGCTCGCGCAAGCCGGCGACAGCAGCACCGTCTCCTTCGGTTTCGCCGCCGCGCGCGCCGCGCTCACCGCGTGTTCGAGGTCGCCGGCCTGGTGAAGCGGGACGCCCGCTGCGGCCAGAGCCTCGGCCAGCTCGGACGCCGCTTCGCCGATCAGGTACACCGCGGTGCAGCGCTCGGCCACCGGCGCAGCCAGCGGCGAGAAGTCCTGTCGCTTGCCGCGGCCGCCGGCGATCAGGCGGATGCCCCCGTCAAGCGCCTGGAGCGCGACGAGCGTACTGGCGACATTCGTCGCCTTGGAGTCGTTGACCCACGCGACGCCGTCGCTCACCGCAATCGGCTCCAGCCGGTGACGGACGCCCGCGAAGCGGCGGAGCCCCGCCGCCACCGCTTCCCGGTCGAGGCCGCGAGCCAGACACACCGCGGCCGCGGCCATCGCGTTCTGACGGTTGTGGGCACCCGGGAGAGCGATCTCCTGAACGGCGATCAGCGGCTGCTCGCTCCACCACAGATATCCCGCCCGCTCGGCCAGTTCGGCGTCCGGCGCACAGCCGAACGTAACGCGCCGTGCGCAGCCGCCGAGATCCTTGACCTCGAGTCCGGCCGGCGCTACCGCCAGGTCATGATTTCCCTGATTTACGAACAGCCTCAGCTTGGCCGCCACGTAAGCGTCGAAGCTGCCGTGACGATCGAGATGGTCAGGCGACAGATTGAGGATCACGGCCGCCTCGGGCGCGAAGTCCCGCGTGTCCTCGAGCTGAAAGGACGACGCCTCGCAGACGACCGTGGTATCGGCCGCCAGCCGCCCCACGAGGGACGACACGGCTGTGCCGACGTTGCCCGCCACCGCCACCGGCCGGCTGGCCTCCCGGTGGATGTGGCCGATCCATTCCGTGGTGGTCGTCTTGCCGTTGGTGCCCGTCACCGCGACGAACTCGTTCGGCAGCAGCCGCCAGGCGAGCTCGAGCTCGCCGAAGACGGGCAGGCGGCGGCGGCGCGCGGCGCGGATCGCCGGCGCGTCCTGCGCCACCCCTGGACTCTTGATGAGCGTCCCGGCGCGGGCGGCAAGAGCGTCGCCTGACGCATTCAGGTGCACTTCGACGCCGGCCTCGGAAAGCCTTTGCGCCGCCGCCGCGAGCGCCGGTGAGCCGGCGTCGCCGGCATCGCAGCCGATCACCTCGGCGCCGCGGGTGCGCAGGCTGAGCGCCGCCGCCTCGCCGGAGCGAGCGAGGCCGACGACGAGGAACGGCCCGGGAGGCAGCGGCGGACGTGGCTTGGCGACGCTCACCCGCGGATGCTGAGCCGGTACACGGTGAAGGCGATCGCGGCACAGGCGACCGCCACGATCCAGAAGCGCAGGATGATCTTGGTCTCCGACCAGGCTTGAAGCTCGAAGTGATGGTGGATCGGCGCCATCAGAAACACGCGCTTGCGGAAAAGCTGAAACGAGAGCACCTGGATCACCACCGACAGCGCCTCGATCACGAAGATGCCCCCGAGCAGGATCAGCAGCACCTCGGTCTTGGTCATGATCGCCATCCCTGCGATCGCGCCGCCGAGCCCGAGCGAGCCGGTGTCGCCCATGAAGATGCTGGCCGGGAAGCTGTTGAACCACAGAAACCCGATGCAGGCGCCGACCAGACAAGCGGCCAGCACGGTCAGATCCGCCTGATCGCTCGTGATGAACGTGATTCCGATGTACGCGACGAGCACGATCGCAGCGCAGCCGGCGGCGAGGCCATCGAGACCGTCGGTCAAGTTCACCGCGCTGGTCGTTCCCGCCACCACCAGGTAGATGAACACCGGAAACAGCGGCCCGAGGTCGACGTGGACATCGATGAAGGTGAGCGGAATCGCCGAAGGGAGCCCGGCCTTCTGCGTCGCGACCCACCACAGGCCGACCGAGATCGCCACGGTGACCACGAGCTTGGTGCGAGCGCGGAGGCCGAGCGAGCGCCGCCGGACGATCTTCGTGTAGTCGTCGGCGAAGCCGAGCAGGGCGCAGGCGACGGCACCGCCGAATACGCCAAGCGACTCCCAGCCGCGCTTGGACAGGATGAGGAAAGGGACCGCAAAGGCCAGGAAGATGATGATCCCGCCCATCGTCGGAGTGCCCGCTTTGGTCTTGTGTCCCTGCGGCCCCTCTTCGCGGATGTTCTGCCCGAACTCTCGCCGGCGCAGGAACTCGATGAACTTGGGGCTCAGGAACAGGCACATGAGCAGCGACGCCGTGCCGGCGATCAGGACGCGTCCGGAAATGGAGCCCATCAGCGCGCGGCTCCGTGCGGCGGCGTCGGGCGCCCGGGCTCCGGCGCCCGCGTGTGCCCCAGGCACATGGGGTTGGCGGTCTGGCAGTGATCGATGACGTCACCCCCGGCGGAAGTACGAGCCACCCGCGGGGACTGGAAGGGGCGCCGATCCCGGCGCGATCAACGCGGGCGGAGTGTAGTGACGCCGTCGGCGCATCGCGGCGGGGGCGGCGCATCACGATCGAACCCCCGCCGGCGTGCCCAGCGCTCGGCAGACCAGCTCGAGCCCCACCCCCCGCGAGCCCTTGACCAGCACCACGTCCCCCGGCGAGATCAGTTCGGGCAGCAGCTCCGCCGCCTCGACGGCGTCGTCCACGCAATGCGCCTCGCCGGGAAATCCATCGGCGATCCAGCGGGCGAGCGGGCCGACGGTGACGAGGACCTCGACTCCAGCCTGTCCGGCATGCCGCCCGACCTCGACGTGGAAGTCCCGTTCGCCGGCTCCGAGCTCGAGCATGTCGCCGAGCACCGCCACCCGCCGGCATCGGCCCGCGCCTGGGGACCGCGTTGCGGCGGCGGTAGTTCTGGCGGCGGTGGCCGTCGTGCCCGCGGCCGGGGCCGACGTGCCGGCGGCGGTGGCCGTGCTGCTGGCGGCGGTGACCGTGCTGCTGGCGGAAGCGGCGGCGAGCTCGTCGAGCGCGGCGCGCATCGACACGGGGTTTGCGTTGTAGCAATCGTCGATGAGCGTGACACCGTCCGGCAGGGCAACGCGCTCGCCGCGTCCGGCGGACAGCACGAGCTCGACGCGGCCGTCGGGCACGACGCCCACCGCCCGAGCCGCGGCGACCGCAGCGAGGAGGTTCCGGCGCAGATGGGCCTGAGTAAACGGCACTGCCAGCGTGACCGCCTCGCCTACGAGGTCGATCTCGACCTCACCGGCGTCTGAGCGCAGCAGGCGAACGTCGCCGTCCTCGCCGAAGGTGACGGTCTCCAGATCCGCGCGCAGGTGTGGCTCGAGCAGCCGCTCGCCGGCCGGAACGATGGCCGTCGCGCCGGGCGCGAGGGCGGCGATCAGCTCGGCCTTGGCGGCGGCGATCGCCTCGACCGTCCCGAGCAGCTCCAGGTGGACGGGCCCGATGCTCACGATCACGCCGACGTCGGGCTCGGCGACGGCGGCCAGCTCGGCGATCTGACCGGGGCCGCGCATTGCCATCTCGAGCACGAGAATCTCGCTCTCCGCGGGCGCGCCCAGGATCTCCAGCGGGAGCCCGATCTCGGTGTTGTAGTTCTCCCGGGACGCGACCGTGCGCCGGTGCGGTGCGAGCACCGCCATCAAGAGGTCCTTGGTCGAGGTCTTGCCGGTCGAGCCGGTGACGCCGATGACCTTGGCGCCGAGCTCTCGTCGCCACGCCCGTGCGAGCCGCTGGAGCGCCGGCAGGGGATCGTCGGCGGCGAGCACTGCGCCCGGAGCGCCGCTCTGCACCGCCGCAGCGTATTCGTGCGCGACGAGGACGCCCCACGCCCCGGCTGCGAGCGCCTGAGCGGCGAACCTGCCCCCGTCGACCCGCTTGCCGGCAAGCCCGACGAACAAGACGCCGGGACCAGCCTCGCGCGAGTCGATCACCACACGCTCAGGGCCGCGCGCCGACTGGGCGCGGGCTAGCCGCCTGGCGCCCGCCACGCGGGCGAGCTGGTCCGCGCTCCACGCCCTCATCTGGCCAGAGCCGCGCCTCGAAGCAGCTCCCGCGCGACGCCGACGTCATCGAACGGAACCTTGCGTCCGCCCGCGAACTCCTGTCCCTGCTCGTGGCCCTTGCCGGCGATCACCACCACGTCTCCGGTGCCTGCCCCGGCGATCGCCGTGGCGATCGCCTCGCGCCGATCCGGGTCATGCTCGACGTCGCGGCCGCTGCCGGCCAGGATCTCCTCGATGATCGCCTCCGGATCCTCCGAACGGGGGTTGTCCGAGGTGACGATCACGCGGTCGGCCAGCCGCCTGGCGATCTCGCCCATGAGCGGACGCTTGCCGCGGTCCCGGTCGCCCCCGCAGCCGAACACCACATGGACTCGGTGCTCGGTCAGCTCGCGGGCCGCGCTCAGCACGTTCTCGAGCGAGTCGGGGGTGTGGGCATAGTCGACGAGCACGGCGAACCCCTGCCCTTCATCCACGGTCTGGAAGCGGCCCGGGACCTGTCCCGCGGTCGAGATCGCGGCCGCGCAGGTCTCCGCGGCCACGCCGAGCGCCCGCGCGACAGCGAAGGCTCCCAGTACGTTGTAGACGTTGAAGCGGCCCCGCAGCGGGGACGAGAGCTCCACCCGACCGCCGGGCTCCTCGACTGCGAAGCGCGACCCGGCCAGCCCGGTCCGGACACCCCGGGCCCGATAGGTGGCCTCAGCCTCGAGGCCGAAGGTCACCGCGTCGGGCAGCTCGCGGGCCAGGCGCGCGCCGTAGGGATCATCGCCGTTCACCACCGCATGCCGCGGCCTTGCGTCGGTGAACAGCCGCCGCTTGGCGATGAAGTAGTCCTCCATCGTGGGGTGGAAGTCGAGGTGGTCCTGAGTCAGGTTGGTGAACACCGCCGCCCCGAAGTGGATCGCGTCGGCGCGGTGCAGCGCCAGCGCATGCGAGGAGACCTCCATCACGACCGCCCGGTCTCCGTCATCGAGCATCTCCCGGAAGGTGCGCTGGAGGTCGATCGCCTCCGGTGTCGTGCGCTCCACCGCGCGCTCGTGCCCGCCGATCACACTCTTGACCGTACCGAGCAGGCCGGTCGTCCGCCCGCCGGCCTCGAGCAGCGCCCGAAGCAGAAAGGCAGTGGTGGTCTTTCCGTTCGTCCCCGTGACGCCCACCGTCTCGAGCCGGGCGGTCGGGTCGCGGTAGAACGCGGCGGCGGCCGGACCCATCGCGGCGCGGACCGACGCCACCTCGACCTGGGGGACGTCGATCTCGCTCAGGCGGCGCTCGACGACGAGCGCAACCGCTCCCCGAGCCACCGCATCCGCCGCGAAATCGTGGCCGTCGCGGGTGAACCCCGGAACGCAGAAGAACAGCGCCCCTGGAGTCACCCGCCGGTTGTCGTAGGCCAGGGCGGCGATCTCGAGCTCCCCGCCCGCAGCGGGCACGGGGGAAAGCACGTCGGCAAGCCGCATGGGCCGAGAGCGTACTGCGGCCCCCGGAGGGCTCAGCGCGACCGGGCCGCCTGGTGGCGCAGCGCGACCGGGCCGCCTCGACCTCAGAGCGACCGGGCCGCGTAGTGCCCGAACCGGCCGGCGGGCGCGGGGCTCAGCCGGAGCCGAACCCGCGCCCCGCGCGGGCGAGTTCCCGGCGCTCGATTACCCGATCGACCAGCCCGTAGCCGACCGCGTCCTCGCCGCTGAAGAAGCGGTCGCGCTCCATGTCGGCGTGTACGCGCTCGATCGACTGCCCGGTGTGACGGGCGTAGATCTCGTCGACACGGGCGCGCAGCGCCAGCACCTCCCGGGCGTGGATCTCGATATCGGTCGACTGTCCCTCGAACCCTCCGGAGGGCTGATGGATGAGGATGCGGCTGTTCGGGAGGGCCATTCGCTTGCCGGGCGCCCCGGCGGCCAGCAGGAGCGAGCCCATCGACATGGCAATGCCGTAGCAGATCGTTTGCACGTCGGGGCGGATGAATTGCATGGTGTCGTAGATCGCCAGGCCGGCGTAGATCGATCCACCGGGCGAGTTGATGTAGAGGTGGATGTCCTTGTCCGGATCGTCCGATTCCAGGTGCACGAGCTGGGCGACGATCAGGTTCGCGCTCTCTTCGTCGACCGGGCCGCCGAGGAACACCACGCGGTCGTTGAGCAGGCGCGAATAGATGTCGAACGAGCGCTCGCCGCGTGCGGTCTGCTCGACGACCATCGGTACCAGGGGCATTTCGCTTCTCCTCTATAGTGCAACTGACTGGTTGCACCACCGTACCAGAGACGCAACTTAACGGTTGCACGTCGCTCGCAGAAAGGATGACGAGATGCCCGACCGAATAGAGCGCGAGCTGGCGCTGGAGGCCTCCCCCACGGCGGTCTGGCACGCGCTGACCGACCACGACTGGCTGGCCGAGTGGCTGGCTGACGAAGTCCTCCTCGACCTGCGACCCGGCGGCGAGGCTTGGTTTCGCTTCGGGGACTCCGTGAAGAGTGGCTGGGTCGAGGAAGTGTCGCCGCCCGGCGCCCACGGCGACGGCCGGCTCTCGTTCTGGTGGAGCGAGAGCGAGGAGTGCGCCACCCGCGTCGAGCTCGTGGTGAGCGGCGATGAGGAAAGCGGCCGAAGCCACGTCCGAGTGACGGAGACCAGGCCGCTCGAGATCCTCGACCTCGTCGGGCTGCGCCTTCCCGGGCTCGGCGGCGGTAGCTACGGCCCCGCTCTGGTCGCGGCCTGAGCGATGACCGACGACGCCGCAGGGGCGGTGTTCGGCGCGCTCGCCGATCCGACGCGCCGGCAGCTGCTCAGCGCAATCGCCGACCGCCCGGCCACGGCGACGGAGCTCGCCGGCGCCCTGCCGATCTCCCGCCAGGCGGTGGTCAAGCACCTGCACGCGCTGGCCCAGGCCGGACTGCTCGAGCGGGTCCGATCCGGTCGGCAGGTCCGCTATCAGGTCACACCGGCGCCGCTGTCTGACGCCGTCTCGTGGATGGCGCGAGTCGGCGGGCAGTGGGACGACCGGCTGGCGGCGCTGGCGCGGACGTTCGCCCGCTGAGGGCCGTTGCCCCCTCCCGGCCGTTGCGCCCTGACGGCCCTTGCCCGTCACGGCCGTGCCCCTCACCGCCGTTGCCCGCTCCCGGCTGGGCCTCGGCCGCTCGGGCGAATTGCCGCCGGAGCGCGGCGTAGCGTGAACGGGTCCCGCGAGCCGGTGAGCTAACCCCGGAGGCACTTCCGAAAGGAGGACCCTTGTCCCCTGCGCGCTACGACGCGGCCACCGAACGAGCCCTGGTCGCCCGCGATCTGTCCTCGGTCGAGTTGTGGGAGCGTTCGCTGGCGCGCTCGCGCCATCGCCGCCGCCTGGCGGCGCTCGCCCGCCGTGCCCGGCGCCGGCGCAAGAGCGTGTCGCTGGCGCTGAGCGCCGCATTGGCGGCCGGACCGGTCGTTCCCCAGACGATCGCTGCCGCCGGGGCCGGCTCGAGCAGCAGCTCGGCGACGAGCACCGATCCGCACGGAGAGGAGCTGTCCGTGGCCGCTCGGGTGGTGCTACGGCCGGGAGCCGAGGGTCCGCTCGTGCTCGCCGTCCAGCGTCGTCTAGACGACGTGCTGCCGCTCACCCATCTCGTCCCGGACGGCATCTACGGGCCGCTCACCGAGGCGGCGGTGGCGGACTTCCAGCGCCGGCACGGCCTCCCGCCCACCGGCACACTGGACGTCCGCACATGGGCGAGCCTGTTCCGCGCCCCGGTGATCGTGATCGGCGGACCGCGTCAGCTCACGTCCGCGCCTCAGCCGGCTGAGTCGGTGCCCGGCGGACACGCCCGGGCCGGCGCCCCTGCGCGTGAGGGCGGCGGCACCGATGGTGGCGCCGGTTTTCCTAGCGCCGCGAGCGCGAGCGCGCCTCCCTACACCGCTGCCGCGTCGGTAGCGGCGCCCGCCGCAGCCCCCGCCGAGAGCCGCGTGCTTGCGCGCCGGTCCGTTGCTCACGATGCCCGCGCAGGTGCTCGGGCTCGGGATGCCGCCGGGAGCAGCCGCCTGGTCGCGACTCCGCAGCCACCGGCTTCGAGCGCTCATCCGGCGACGGGACCGGCCAACAGCGGCGGACCATCGAGCTCGTCGGCAGGAAACGGATCCGCGGCGACTGCGCCCACACCCGCAGGAAGCGGATCGGCGGCGCCGGCGCCCACACCCGCACGAAGCGGATCCGCGGCGCCGGCCCCCACACCCACAGGAAGCGGATCCGCGGCGGCCGCCCCCGCGCCGGCGATCGCGGTCGTGACGCCGGCCGCTCCCGCTCCCTCACAGACGTCCGTGTACGTCCTCACGGACGGCGTCGCGCTTCCCCTTCCACGCCAGTACATCGCGAACGGATCCGTCGATCAAGGCGTCGATTACGCCGCTCCCGGGGGGACGCCGCTGTACGCCATGGGCGAAGGCATCATCGTCGGCGAGGGCATCTCCGGCTTCGGACCCAATGCGCCGATCCTCGAGATCACCTCCGGGCCGCTCAAGGGCCTGGAGGTCTACTACGGGCATGCCGGCGCGGACCTCGTCAGCGTCGGCGACCATGTCTCCGCCGGTCAGCAGATCAGCGAGGTCGGTTACGGCATAGTCGGCATCTCGACCGGCCCGCACCTCGAGATCGGCTTCTATCCGCCCGGGCCGGTGGGGGCGGGCTCGAGGATGCTCGCGGTGATCGAGAACCTGCTCAGCCAGCATCCGAGCGGCCGGGCCTGGGGCGCCGGCGGCACGCCTGTCCCCGCCGCCGGCGAGTTCCGTCCGCCAGCGGTCGCGACCTCGAGCGCTGACACCGCGGGCGCAGCGGCTCTCACCTCCCCGCCTACGGATGCGACGCGGCCCGTCGGCGATGCGCTTCCGACCGCGGCACCTTCTGCTCTGAGCTCGACCGCCAGCGGAACCGCCGGCTCCCGGACTTCGACGAGGCGCCGGCCGGGCAGGTTGCGGCCGGCCGGCATCAAGGCCACGAGGATCTCGACCACTCCCCGCTTGGCAGCAGCATCTGCCGTGCAGCGGACGAGGGTGATGGCAGCGAACGCATTGGCCCGCACCGCCGCGAAGTGGAGCGCATGGGCGAGCGCCGAGCGGCC
>JAFAXX010000111.1 GCA_019240655.1 Solirubrobacterales bacterium | reverse complement strand
GATCGCGCCATGTCGGAAGGCAAGGACGTCCTGATCATCGACACCAGCGGCCGCCTGCACGTCGACCGCGAGCTGATGGCCGAGCTGGCCGACATCAAGAAGACCGTCCGGCCGCACGACGTGCTGCTCGTGGTCGACGCGATGACTGGGCAGGACGCGGTCAACGTCGCCGAGCAGTTCGCCGAGGTCGTCCAATTCGACGGGGTGGTGATGACCAAGCTCGACGGCGACGCCCGCGGCGGCGCGGCGCTGTCAGTCAAGGCGATCACCGGCAAGCCGATCCTGTTCGCCTCTACCGGGGAGAAGCTCGACCAGTTCGAGCGCTTCCACCCCGACCGGATGGCCCAGCGGATCCTCGGCATGGGCGACGTCATGACCCTGATCGAAAAGGCCGAGTCCGCGTACGACGAGCGCCAGGCCGCCGAGCTCGAGCGCAAGCTCCGCAAGCAGGAGTTCGGCCTCGACGACTTCCTCGATCAGCTGCGCCAGGTCAGGCGGCTCGGTCCCCTGCAGTCGCTGCTCGGGATGATCCCCGGCATGGGCAAGGAGCTGCGGGGCGTCAAGGTCGACGAGCGTGAGTTCGACCGGATTCAGGCCATCATCCTCTCGATGACTCCGGAGGAGCGCCGACACCCCGAGCTGATCAAGGGCTCACAGCGACTGCGCATCGCGCGGGGATCGGGCACGACCGTGCAGGCGGTCAAGCAACTGATCAAGCAGTTCGAGCAGATGCGCAAGATCATGCGCCAGGTCTCGCAGGGCCGGATGCCGGACCTCGGGGCGCTCATGCGCCAGGCACGATAAGCTCGTACGAAGCTATGTCAGTGAGACTTCGACTTACGAGAATCGGCGGCCGCAAGAACCCGATCTGGCGGGTGGTGGTGGCAGACCAGCGCGCCAAGCGCGACGGCCGGGTGATCGAGACGGTCGGTCACTACAACGCGCAGACGGAGCCCTCGACGATCGTGCTCGACGAGGCGCGGATCCGGGACTGGCTCGCCCGCGGCGCCCAGCCGACCGACACGGTCAGGAAGCTGCTGCGCACCCAGGGTATCGGCTGAGCCCCACGCACCGGCGATGAAGGAGCTGCTCGAGTACCTGGCCCGCGGCCTGGTCGAGTACCCGGACGAGGTTCGGGTCAGCGAGATCCACGAAGACGACGGCGCCATCGTACTCGAGCTGTCGGTGGCGGACGACGACTACGGCAACGTGATCGGCCGCGGTGGCCGCACGGCGTCCGCGCTGCGCACGGTCGTCAAGGCCGCCGCCAGGGACAAGCGCCGCGTGTTCGTTGACATCGTCGACGGCTGACAGCGGCGGAGGCTGGCTACATGCGGGCGCCGTGGGGCGCCCGCACGGCCTCGACGGAAGCTTCCACGTGGTGGACGCGAGCCCTGGCCTGCTCGGCGTAGGCGCGTCGGTCCGCGTCGACGTGGGCGCGTCGGTCCGCGTGGATGCCCGAGATCTGCGGATCGTCCGCCGCGCCGGCACCGACGAGCGACCGATCGTCCGCCTGGAGGGATTCGAGGACCGAGCCGCGGCAGAGTCGCTGCGCGGCCGGGAGCTACTCGTGGCGCGCTCCGCGGCCAGGGAGCTCGAGCCGGAGGAGTGGTGGGCGGAGGACCTGGTCGGCTGCCGCGTCCACGACGCCGGCCGCCCGGTCGGCACGGTCGCCCGGCTGCTCGCCCTGCCGTCGTGCGAGGTACTTGAAGTGGAGCGCGATCCCGGCCCCGGAACGCTGCTGGTGCCGCTCGTCGCCGACGCGGTCCGCGAGGTCGACCCGGTGGCGCGCGCGATCGAGGTCGATCTGCGCTTCCTCGGCGAGAGCTGATGGAGATAGACGTCTTCACGCTGTTCCCCGGCGCTTTCGCGTGGTTCGAGCAGCAGCGACACGTGCGCAACGCACTCGCCCACGGCCATCGCCTCGGGTATGTGAACTACCGTGATCACACGCCGCTCAGCGCCGGCCAAGTCGACGACACGCCATTCGGCGGCGGCGCCGGCATGGTGCTGCGCGTCGACGCGGTCGAAGCGGCGCTCCGGGCGCGTTACGGGTGCGATCCGGCGTCGCTCGCCGGCGCGGGGCGCCGCGTGATCGCGCTGACGCCTGGCGGCCGCCTGCTCGACGAGGGCATCGCCGATTCGCTCGCCACCGAGCGGGCGCTCACGCTGCTGTGCGGCCGCTACGAGGGCTTCGATCAGCGGGTGCTCGATCACTTCGCAACCGATCAACTCTCGATCGGCCGCTACGTCCTCGCCGGTGGCGAGCTCGCGGCGATGGTGGTGTGCGACACCGTCATACGCAAGCTCCCGGGCGCGCTCGGGCGCGCGGAGTCGGCGATTGAGGAGTCGTTCAGCCGGGCGCTCGGCGGCGCTCCCGAATACCCGCACTACACGCGGCCGGCCGAGTATCGCGGCTGGCGCGTGCCCGATGTGCTGCTCTCCGGCCACCATGCGAGGATCCGGGAATGGCGGCTTGACGAGAGCCGCCGCCGGGACTCGGGGGCGGGCGCCGCAGACGGTTCGCTACCATAAGCCCTCGCGCGGGCGGGGCAAAGCGCCGATGCGCAGCCCCACTGACCGGCAGAGGCCGGCGCCGCCGTCGCCTCGATTTTCCCATGAGCACGATCATCGACAGCTTGGAGCGCGGCCAGCTCCGCCGGATACCCGCGTTTGACGCCGGGGACCGCCTGCGCGTCCACTTCCAGGTCATCGAGGGCACACGCCGGCGCACCCAGGTCTTTGAAGGCGTCGTCATCAAGCGCCAGGGTCATGGCGCTCGCGAGACGTTCACCGTGCGCAAGCAGTCCTTCGGCGTCGGCGTCGAGCGCACCTTCCCACTTCATTCGCCGAAGATCGAGCGGATCGACGTGGCCGCCCGCGGCGACGTCCGACGGGCCAAGCTGTACTACCTGCGGGGCCGCGTGGGCAAGCGAGCCCGCGTGCGCGAGCGTCGCAATACGGGTCCCGAGCAGGCGGTCGAGCGCGAGCTGCTCTACGGCAGCGCGCCGGTTGGATCGGCCGAGGTCACCGTAGAGCCGCCCCCCGCATTCAGCGAGGAGGTACCCGCCGCGCCTGCCGACGAGGCACCCGCCGCGGTCGCCGCCTCGGCTGCGGACGCGGGGCCCGCCGCGGCCGGTGACGAGCCGCTCGGGCCCGAGCCGGCGCCCGGCGCGCGCGGTCCAGGCGCCGGGGAGCCGGAGGCCGCAGCGTCCCCGACGGCGCCGCAGGACGCCGGCCCGGCCGCGGACGCGTCCGCCGGCGAAACACAGGGGTGACGGCCACCGGCAAGTCGGTAGCGAGCTCGCTTCTGGAGCTGGTGCTGATCGTCGCGGTCGCGATCGGCCTCGCCATGGCGATTCAGGCAGTGCTGGTCAAGCCCTACCGGATCCCGAGCGCGTCGATGGAGCCCACTCTGGGAATCAACCAGCGGGTCCTCGTCGACCGGGTCGGCAAGCCGCTGTTCACGCTGCGCGTCGGCGACATCGTCGTCTTTCACCCGCCGAAGGACTATTCGAGCTGCGCCGACCCGATGGAGGGTGAGAACCAGGGCGGTCAGGACAGTGCCCGAGCCTGCGACGTAGCCCAGTCGCAGCCCTCGTCCGTGACCTTCATCAAACGGCTGGTCGGCTTGCCCGGAGACCAACTGTCGATTCGCGATGGTCACGTGATCCGCAACGGAGTGCCGGAGAGGGATTCCTACATCGTCCCTTGCCAGGGTGGCGGCGCGTGCAGCTTCCCCCAGACCATCACGGTGCCGCCGGGCGAGTACTACATGATGGGGGACAACCGCCCCGACTCCGAGGACAGCCGGTTTTGGGGCCCGGTCCCGCGAGCCTGGATCATCGGCACGGCGTTCTTCACCTACTGGCCGCCGGATCGAGTCGGGTTCCTCTAGCGAAGGTATGGCGGAATCGACACCGAAGGGGTCGCGGTCGCTATGAAATCTCTGCTCGAACTGCTACTGACCGTCGCCATCGCCGTCGCGTTGGCCCTCCTCATCCAGGCGTTCGTCGTCAAGCCGTACCGGATCCCGAGCGGCTCGATGCTTCCCACCCTGACGGTTGGCCAGCGCGTGCTCGCCAACCGCCTGGCCGGCCATCCGGGCGTCGGCGAGGTCGTCGTCTTCCATCCCCCGCAGGGGGCGGACCCCATCGAGCCGGTGTGCGGTAACGCGGGTCAGGGCGCCGGACATCCCCAGGCCTGCGGCAAGCCGACCGCGGCCGAGTCGGCCCAGACCTTCATCAAGCGGGTTGTCGGGCTGCCGGGCGACCGCATTCAGATCGTGGGCGGGCACGTGATCCGCAACGGCGTGCGCGAGACGGACGCCTACACCGACCCCTGTGGCGCCGACACTTCCTGCAATTTCCCCACACCCGTGGTCGTTCCGCCCGGTGATTACTTCATGATGGGCGACAACCGTGGATTCTCCGACGACAGCCGCTTCTGGGGACCGGTCCCGGACAAGTGGGTCATCGGGGTCGCTTTCTTCACGTACTGGCCGCCGAACCGGATCGGCGTCCTCTAAGCCGCGGCGCTCGGCATCCGTCCGGGCGGGCCGGCGCCTGTTCGCCTTCGACCGCGCGTTCGGGGTGCGGTTCGTGGCCGGCGCCGACGAGGCGGGCCGTGGCTGCCTTGCGGGCCCACTGGTCGCCGCCGCCGTCGTCTTCGACCTCGACCGGATCGGGCCGGGCGAGGTCCGGGCCCTCGGCGCCCTGAACGATTCCAAGCAGCAGAGCCCTGAGTCCCGGGCCGGGTTGTTCCCGGTCATCCTCCGGGCTGCCGCCAGGATCGCGATCGTCTCACGTTGCGCCCGTGGAATCGACGCTCGCGGTCTTCACAACACGAACCTCTCGGCGTTGAGGGACGCGCTGGCCAAGGTCGCATGCGACGGCTGCATCTGCCTGAGCGACGGCTTCCCCGTCGCCAGCCTCGGCTGCGAGCAGCGCGCGGTCATCGGCGGCGACGCAAAGAGCGCCGCCATCGCCGCCGCCTCGGTGATCGCCAAGGAGACGCGCGACCGCTACATGCGCCGGGCTGATGCCGCCCACCCGGGCTGGGAGTTCGCGCAGCACGTCGGCTACTCGACCCCCGAGCATCGCGACGCCATCGAGCGCCTCGGCGTCTCACCGCTACATCGCCTGTCGTTCCAGTCGGCGGCCTATCAGCAGCTGTCGTTCTGAGGCGCTGCGGCCGCGCATCGGTACTCGCGGTACCGGCCTTAGCCTCCGACCCTGATCGGCTTCCCGCGGTCAGGCGCGCCCGCGCAGCGCGGAGCGGCCTCGGCACTTCAACAATCTCACGAGGTCGCAGCCGTCCCGCTAGAAGGCGCCCTCCAGATGCTCGAGGCTGACCAGCCGGTCATCGCCGTCGACGATCACCCCGATGGCGTCGAAGCGGACCACATCGGCGTGCGGCCGGCCGGTGCGCTCGATCAGCCATTGACCGGCCATCTTCCGAACCCGGCCCTGCTTGCGGGGGTGGACCGCCTCGAGCGGCACGCCTCCGGTGCGGCTTAGACGACGGGTCTTGACCTCACAGAACGCCAGCGTGTGGCCATTGAAGCCGACGATGTCCAACTCGCCCCAGCGAGTCCGGTAGTTGCGCTCGACGATCCGGTAGCCGCGTCGGCGCAGGTGCTCGCAGGCGAGGTCCTCGCCGGTCTGACCGAGGTGTCGACGGACGTCGCTGCCCACGCCCGGGACGCTACGCGGCCGCGCGTGACACGTGGGTGACGGCGTGTGCCGATTCCGCTTCCGCGCGCCGTCCGGGACTGCGCAGAGCGGTCACACCGCGCCGCCTGGGACTGCGCAGGATTCTCACACCGCGCCGCCCCGGGACTGCGCAGGATTCTCACACCGGGACTGCGCAGGATTCTCACACCGCGCCGTCCAGGACTGCGCAGGATTGTCACACCGCGCGACCCACGGTTGACGCGATCGAACGTAGGTTGCGGTCATGCTCGCGCGCATCGCCACCTTCGCGATCGACGGTATCGACCCGCGTCCGGTGTGGGTCGAGGTCGACATCCGCGCGGGCCTGCCGACATTCACGATCGTCGGACTCGCCGACGCCGCGGTGCGGGAGTCCCGGGAGAGGATCCGCTCGGCGATCCTCAACTCGGGTTTCGAGTTCCCGCAGAAGCGGATCACCGCCAACCTGGCGCCCGCCTCCCTGCCGAAGGTCGGGCCCGGTTTCGACGCCGCGCTGGCCGTCGGCGTGCTCGCCGCCAGCGGACAGGTCCCGGTGGACGCGCTTGCCGACTACGCCGTGTTCGGCGAGCTGTCGCTGGGCGGCGAGCTTCGGGACTCGCCCGGCGCCCTCGCGGTGGCCGAAGGCGCGCAGCGAGCGGGTCTGAGGCGGCTGATCGTCCCCCGCGAGCGTGCACGTGAGGCGGCGTTGGTCGCGGGACTCGAGGTCGCCGGCGTGCCGAGCCTGCCAGCGGCGGCGGCGGTCGTGCGCCTCGGTCGAGTCCCTCCGCTTCCGGCCGAAGCGGCGCACCGGACGGCCGACCGCCGCGCCCCCGACCTCGCCGATGTGCGCGGTCAGGCCGCGCCGCTGGTCGCGCTTCAAATCGCGGCCGCCGGCGCTCACAACCTGCTGCTGGAGGGACCCCCCGGGACCGGTAAGACGATGCTGGCGCGCAGGCTGCCGTCGATCTTGCCCGAGATGACGCGCGCGGAGGCGATCGCGGTCACCCGGATCCACAGCGTCGCGGGGCTCCACGCGGACGGCCTGATCACCGCGCGTCCGTTTCGAGCTCCCCACCACACGATCTCGCCGGCCGGGCTCGTCGGCGGCGGCGTACCACCACGGCCGGGCGAGGCGAGCCTGGCGCACCACGGCGTCCTGTTCCTCGATGAGCTCTCGGAGTTCCAGCGCTCGAGCCTCGATGCGCTCCGCCAGCCGCTCGAGGACGGCCGCGTGACGATCGTGCGCGGCCAGAGGGCGCTGATCTTCCCGACCGGCTTCATGCTCGTCGCGGCGACGAACCCCTGCCCGTGCGGATTCGCCGGTGTGGGGGACCGGTGCGAGTGCGCGGAGGCCGACCTCCGCCGCCACCGGCGCCGCCTCAGCGGCCCGCTCCTCGACCGCATGGACCTGCTCGTGAACGTCGAGCGCCCGAGCGAGCACGAGCTGCGATCCCCGCCGGGGATCGACTCGGCGCGCGCCCGCGCCCGGGTCGCCGAGGCTCGCGAGCGCCAGCGGGCGCGCCACCGCGGGGCTGAGCGCAGGTGCAACGGCGAGCTCGACCCCCGGCAGGTCCGCCGCTACGTGCGCATGCGTCCGGAGGCGGAGATGGTGCTTGCCCGCGCCTACGCCACGGGCACGCTGAGCGCGCGCGGTCGCCACCGGATCGTGCGCGTGGCCCGGACGATCGCCGACCTCGAGCACCATGACCAGATCGAGTCTTCCGATGTGCTCACGGCGCTCAGCCTGAGGCAACGTGGCGCCTCGGAGGTGGCGGCGGCCGCGTGACGGCGCCGACGGATCAGCGGAGCTGCGAGCGCTGCCTGGCGCGGTCGTGGCTGCTCGGACGGCTGGCCGGCCACCTCGACGTCGTGCGGGGGCGGATCGACGCGGTGCTCGGCTTCGCCGACGGCGAGCTGGTCGCGGCGGTGGCCGGTGCGCAGCGGCGAGAGATCGAGCGGGAGTTGGCCGCGGTCGACCCGGTCGCCGCCCGGCAGCGCGCTCGCGCGGCCGGGATCGAAACGATCTGCCGCTGCGACCGCGGTTATCCCGCGCCGCTGCGGGATCTGCGCAATCCCCCGGCGGTCCTCCACGTGGCCGGCGGCCTCGACCGGTTTCTCACGCTCGTCGCCGCCGACCCGGTCGCGATCGTCGGCGCGCGCAAGGCGTCGCCGTACGGGCTCGATGTCGCCCGCGCGCTCGGACGCGGGCTGGCCGGTGCCGGCGTCGCGGTGATCAGCGGTATGGCCCTCGGCGCCGATTCCGCCGCCCACTCCGGCGCGCTCGACGCCGGCCAGGCGACGGTTGCGGTGCTGCCGGGGGCGGCCGACCGGCCGTATCCGGCCCGACGGCGGTCGCTCTACGCGCGCATCGTCGCCACCGGCGCGGCGGTCTCGGAACTGCCGCCCGGCGCGAGCGCCCGGCGGTGGATGTTTCCCGCCCGTAACCGGATCATCGCTGGCCTCGCCGCGATGACCGTGGTCGTCGAAGCAGGCCGCCGCTCGGGCGCGCTGCTGACCGCCGCGCACGCGCAGGCCGCTGGGCGAGAGGTGGGCGCGGTCCCGGGCCGCGTCACCGCGCCGCAGGCCGCCGGCACCAACGAGCTGCTGGCGAGGGGGGCCCAGGTCGTGCGCGGCCCTCAGGACGTCCTTGACCGGCTGTTCGGAGCCGGCGTGCGCGCCGCGACGCGGGAGCCCCGGTCTGAGCTATCGGGAGAGCTGCGGGCGCTGCTCTCGGCCATCGCCGATGGTGCGGACACCGCCGCGGCGATGGCCCGGGCCGGAGTGCCGGCCGAGCGTGGCCTGGCCGCGCTCGCGTCGCTGGAGCTCGGCGGCCACGTCACCCGCGGAGCCGGAGGCAGGTTTCGGATCGTGCCCTGAGACTCCTCACTAATCTCGTCCCGGTGCCAAGCGCTTCGACCATACCCCGCGTGCTGACGATCGCGGGCTCAGACTCGGGCGGCGGCGCGGGGATCCAAGCCGACCTCAAGGCTTTCGCGGCCTGTGCCGTGCACGGGATGTGCGCGATCACCGCAATAACCGCTCAGAACACCACCGGTGTCGACGCCGTCCACGTGATCCCGCCGGAGTTGATCATCGCTCAGGTGCGCGCGGTCGCCGGCGACATCGGCGTCGACGCGGTGAAGATCGGGATGCTCGGCAACCGCACGACGATCGAAGCGGTGGCCCAGGCGCTCGACGAGCTGCCTCGCGCCACCCCGGTGGTGCTCGACCCGGTGATGGTGGCCGAGTCGGGCGCGGAGCTGCTCGAGCCCACCGCCCGTACGGCCCTGATCGACCTGCTCCTGCCGCGCGCGAGCGTGGTGACACCGAACGTGGCCGAGGCCCGTGCGCTCGTGGCAGCGCGCGGCCGTGAGCGCACAGGCGGCGCTGGCGATACCGACCGCACAGGCGGCGCCGGCGATACCGACCGCCCAGGCGGCACTGGCGATACCGACCGCCCAGGCGGCGCTGAAGAGCCCGAGTCGACACGCGACGCCGCCGGCCGAGCTGAGGTCGAGATGCTGGCCCGCCGGGTGCACGCCCTCGGCCCGTCCGCGGTGGTGGTCACCGGCGGTCACCGGGAGCGCGCGACCGACGTGTTCTTCGACGGCGCCACGCTCGTCGAGCTGCCGGGCGAACGCTACCCGGGGGGCGCGGCTCACGGCTCCGGCTGCACGCACTCTTCCGTGCTCGCGGCGCGGCTCGCCGGCGGTGACGAGCCTGTCGAGGCGGCTCGATTGGCCAAGGAGCTGGCGGCGCGGGCAGTTAGGGACGGCCTCGTCGAGATCGGCGAGGGAGCAGGGCCGGTCGACATCCTCGAAATCCGGCGGCGGCGCGGCGAAGCGGTGACGGCCAAGGCGGCAACCAGGTTTTGACATAATTCGTGCGTGCGCTTCCTCCGCATGAAGCCTGGACAAGGCGAGGTGCTGATCGCCGAGGGGGATGTCGAGCGCGCCGACGAGGAGCAGTGCCTGGTGGAGGAGTTCCGTCGCCAGCTCGACTCGGGGCTGTGGGCGGCTGTGCCGGTGATAGACGTCGGCGGCCGCCGGGAATCTCGGATGGTCCGCTCGTTCGAAGACGTCCCGAGGGACGCCGACCGCGTGATCTTCTTCCCGCGGGCGGCGGGCGGCAGGTAGGCCGTCGCCTCGGGTGCTGCTCGCGCTGGCGGCTACGGCACTCGTGGCGCTCGCGCTGCTCTCGGACCTGATCCTGCCGCGGCTCGAGGAGGCCTGGAGCCGCCATCGTGCCCGGCGACGCCGGGCGCCGGCGTTCGACTACGACCCCGGCCGGGAGCGCCGCGCCGAGCAGCGGGCCCGGGCACTCCTGCGCTCGTGCGTCAACGAGGAGGAGTGGGCTATGTACCGCGACCTGGGGTTCATCCGGGTCTGGGGCTCGCAGGCCGATGGTCCGGATGATGCCGGCGGGACGGGCGGCGCCCCGTACGCGTACATGATCTACCCACACCGGCCGATTCTCGCCTACCTGGCTCAGACGCATCGGCTGCTCGCCGAGTACTGCGTCGAGTTCCTCGACGATACGCGACCGTACGGGAGCGCTCGCCTTCCGGACTCCGACGACGTGCTGGCCAAGTGGATGGCCCTGACCGGCGACGAGCGGCGCCTGATCGCGAGCGCGAACATGCATCTCGCGGGCCGCCAACTCGATCCGGCGCAGGTGACACGCGACCTCTGGCGTCTGACCCAGTGGGAGCGCGCCCGGATGCGCGACGCCGCGCGATCGCAAGACCTACCCGACGCGGCGGGAGGGGAGGGCCGAGGCCGGGCGCGACGCGGTGATCGGCTGCCGCGAGGAGACGGATCTTCGGGAGGCTGAGTCCGAGAACCGCGGTTCAGTCCTAGAACCGCGGTTTACTCCGAGAACCGCGGTTGTAGTCCGAGAACCGCGGTGTAGTCCGAGAACCGCGGTTTAGTCGGGAGAGTAGCCTGGTCGGGCTGACCCGCCGCACGATGGCCTGCACGAGATGATCGGGGTCTTAGGCCCCCACTCCGGCAACCGCTCGGCCTTCCGATGTGCGAGCCGACCGCCTCGCGCCCGGACGCACTACAGTCTCGGCCTCCATGGCCACCGACGCCGCCATCGACCTCAAGCACCGCAGCCGGGCCCTGACCGCCGGCCCCAGCCGCGCGGCGGCACGGGCGTATCTGAAGGGCATCGGATATGACGACGAGGCGCTGAGCCGGCCGCTCGTCGCGGTCGCCAACACGTGGATCGAGACGATGCCCTGCAACTTCCACCTGCGGGCGCTGGCCGCGAAGGTCAAGGAGGGCATCCGCGCTGCGGGCGGGACCCCGATGGAGCTGAACACGATCGCCATCTCGGACGGGATCACGATGGGCACAGCGGGGATGAAGGCCTCGCTGGTCAGCCGCGAGCTGATCGCGGACTCGATTGAGCTCGTCTGCGACGCCCACATGTTCGACGCGGTGATCGCCCTCAGCGGCTGCGACAAGACGATCCCGGCCACGGTGATGGCGCTGTGCCGCCTGAACGTGCCGAGCGTGATGCTGTACGGCGGCTCGATCCTCCCCGGCGTCTACCACGACCAGCGGGTGACCATCCAGGAGGTGTTCGAGGCGGTCGGCGCGCACGCGGCCGGCCGGATCACCGATCAGCAGCTGACCGAGCTCGAGGACGTGGCCTCGCCCGGCGCCGGCGCCTGCGGAGGCCAGTTCACGGCCAACACGATGGCGATGGCGTTCGAGGTGCTGGGGATCTCGCCGGCCGGCTTCAGCATGGTGCCCGCCACCGACCCGCGCAAGGCCGACGTCGCCGCCGACGCCGGACGCCTCGTGATGGACGTTCTCAGACGCGGTCAGCGGCCGAGCGAGATCATCACCCGCGAGAGCCTCGAGAACGCGATCGCGGCGATCGCCTGCAGCGGCGGCTCGACCAACGGCGTCCTCCATCTGCTCGCGGTGGCCAAGGAGATCGGTGTCGAGCTGTCGATCGACGACTTCGACCGGATCGCCGAGCGGACGCCGTTGCTATGCGACCTGAAGCCGGGCGGCCGGTACGTCGCTCCCGACCTGTACGAGGCCGGCGGCGTGCCGCTGGTGTGCCGGCGGCTCAAGGACGGCGGGCTGCTTCACGCCGACGCGCTCACGGTGACCGGGAAGACGATCGGCCAGCACGCCGACGAGGCTCGCGAGGCCGACGGCCAGCAGGTCGTCCGCCCGCTCGATGACCCGATCCAGCCCACGGGCGGGCTGGCCATCCTGCGCGGAAACCTGGCTCCCGAGGGCTCAGTGGTCAAGCTGGCCGGGCATGAACGCCGGCGGCACGCCGGTCCGGCTCGCGTGTTCGAGTCCGAGGAGGACGCGATGGCGGCGGTGACCGACCGCGCGATCAAACCGGGCGACGTCGTGGTGATCCGCAACGAGGGCCCCGCCGGCGGCCCGGGCATGCGGGAGATGCTGGCTGTCACCGCGGCCCTCGTCGGCGAGGGGCTGGGGGAGGAGGTGGCGCTGATCACCGACGGTCGCTTCTCGGGCGCGACCCATGGCCTGATGGTCGGGCACATCGCGCCGGAGGCGGTCCGCTGTGGTCCGATCGGCCTGGTCCGCGATGGCGACGAGATAATCCTCGACGTCGACGCGCGCCGACTCGACCTTGCCGTCGCCGAGCAGGACCTGGCCGCCCGCGCCCGCGAGTACTCGCCGCCGGCGACGCCGCGGGCCGGGGTGGCGATCGCCAAGTACGCCCAGCTGGTCTCGAGCGCCTCGGAGGGCGCGGTGACGCACGCCTAGCGCGCGCGGGCGGCCCGGGGCTTCCCGCACTGGATTGGCGGATGACCCTGCCTGAAGGCAGGAAATCGCTTCCTCGGCCAGTACTATCTCATCGAGCAGTGGCGCCAGTTTCGTACCTACGCCCGGTCGTGAACGCCAGAGCAAGGACCTCGAGGGGAGGGTCCTCAGGGTCCACGACGGCCCCTCACCGCGGTCCCGGGCGCTACATCGTGGCGGGACTGGTGCTCGCGGTCGTGCTGGGCGTCGCCGCCGTCGCGGTCGTGCTGGCCAGCTCACGGCCGCGCCTCACCGCCGACCCGGTCGCGCTCGCGCGGGTGACGCTTCCGGCCGGGGGTGGCCAGATCGAGAGCGTCAGCGTGGTCACCGGCCCGCACAGCACGCCCGTCCCGGCGCAGCTGCGCGGCAACCGGATCTGGCCGAGCGGCCTGCTCCCGAGCAACCGGCCGGTGTCGATCGAGGTCGTGGTCAAGCGCCCCGTCTGGGTCTCCTGGCTGACCGGGAAGCGCGAGCGCCTGCAGCTCACGCTGAGCACTCCGGCCGCGCAGCCGCGGGCCGAGTACATGACGCTAGCGCCGGGCGCCCCGCTCGAGGTCGGCTTCACCGAGCCGGTCGCGACCTACGCCTACGGCTCCCCCGGCCTTCTCGTCCACCGCACGCTGAGCGCGCCGCAGGCTTCGGTCACCCTGCCGCGCAGCGCGCCGGCCGGCTCGATCTGGGTGGCGGGCGCCCCGCGGCCGTGGGAGACCGCCGCGCCTACGGTGATCAGCTGGTTCCCGCCCGGCCGGGGGACGGCGGCGGTGGCCAGCCCCGCGCCGGGGACGGCGATCGCCGCCGGCACGCCGATCACGCTGACCTTCTCGAAACCGGTCGCCGAGGCGCTCGGCAGCCACCCGAGCCCGCCGGTGTCGCCGATGACCGAAGGGGCCTGGCACACGGTCGACAGCCATACGATCGTCTTCCGCCCCGAGGGCTACGGCTACGGCCTCGGCGCGAAGGTCAGCATCGGGCTGCCGACCAGCGTGCACCTGGTGGGCGGCGCGGCCACCTGGCGCGTGCCCCGCGGCTCGACGCTTCGCCTGCAGCAGATGCTCGCCCAGCTCGGCTACCTGCCCCTGAGCTTCTCGGCCAGCGGACCGGCGGTCGCGCCTACCTCCCAGGCCCAGGAGCAGGCGGCGGTCAAGCCGCCGGCCGGAACCTTCTCGTGGCGCTACGGCAGCGTGCCCTCGAGCCTGCGGTCGGCATGGTCGCCGGGAGCGGCCGGTGAGATCACTCGCGGCGCGGTCATGGCGTTCGAGAACGACCACGGCCTGAGCGCCGACGGCGACGCCGGGCCGAAGGTCTGGACGGCGCTGATCGCCGCGGTCATGACCGGACGCCCGTCGAGCTTCGGCTACACCTACGTCACCGTCGACAAGAGCTCGCAGTCGCTCAGCCTGTGGCACAACGGCCGGACCGTGCTGAGCACGCCGGTGAACACGGGCATCGCGCAGGCCCCGACCGCCAGCGGCACCTTCGCGGTCTTCGAGCACCTCCGGGTGACGACGATGAGCGGCACCAACCCGGACGGCTCGCACTACAGCGATCCCGACATTCAGTTCGTCAGCTACTTCAACGGCGGCGACGCGCTCCACGCCTTCACCCGCGCCCAGTACGGCTATCCGCAGAGCCTCGGCTGCGTCGAGATGGCGCTCGGCCCGGCCGGCCAGGTCTGGCCCTACACGCCGATCGGGACGCTGGTCCACGTCGCTTGACCGCCTCCGCCGCGGCCGGCAGGCATGTGCGCCACCGTGCCGAATAGCCCGAACATGCTGAGCGCGGCGTGGGCGCAGGCGCTTGGCGCCTTCGAGGCCGACCTCATCCGCCGCGCGGTGGCCGCGAAGACGCGCCGGGCTTACACGATCGACGCCGCCGAGCTGGCACGGTGGGCGAGCAACCGCGGCCTCGAGCCGACGTCGATCGACGTCCGCTGGCTGCGCCGTTACGCCGCGGGACTCTCGGAGAGCGGCCGGGCGCCGGCGACGATCGCGCGCAAGCTCGCGGCGCTGCGCGCCCTCTTCCACGTGCTGGTCCGCGCCGGGGAGCGCGCGGAGAACCCCGCCGAGCTGCTCGGCTCGCCGAAGCGCCCGCAGCGGCTGCCGCGGGTCCTGAAGGCCGCCGAGGCGGCGGCACTGCTCGATCGGATCCCCGTCGCCACGCCCCTCGAGCTCCGCGACCGGGCGCTGTTCGAGCTCGCCTACGCCGCGGGACTGCGAGCCGAGGAGCTGATCTCGCTGGAGGTCCACTCGCTCGACTTCGACTCCGAGTCGATTCGCGTGGAGGGCAAGGGCGGCCGGACCCGGCTCGTCCCGGTAGGCGAACCCGCGCTGCGTGCGGTGGAGCGCTATCTCGAGCGCGCCCGTCCGGCGCTCGACGCCGGCCGGGAGCCGGCGCTGTTCCTGTCCAAGTCGGGACGGCGGCTTGGCACCTCGGACGTCCGGCGTCGGCTGCGTGCATGGGCAAGGGCGGTGTCGCTGTCCGAGGTCCATCCTCATGCGCTGCGCCACTCGTTCGCCACCCACCTGCTCGAGGGCGGCGCCGATCTGCGCTCGATCCAGGAGCTGCTCGGCCACGCGACGATCTCGACCACCCAGGTCTACACTCGCGTTGAGGCGGCGCGCCTGCGAAGCGCCTATGCGGACGCCCATCCGCGGGCGTAGCGGAGGGGAGACCGGAGACGAGCGTCAAAGCGATCGAGCTGCAGGATCTGTGGCGGCGTTACAAGAGCTCGGGCGACGAGCGGGCGCGAGAGCGCCTGGTGGTGGCCTACTCGCCGCTGGTCAAGTACGTCGCCGGACGGATGAGCTCGGGGCTGCCGGCGCACGTGGAGGAGACCGAGCTGATCTCCTACGGCCTCGGCGGCCTGATCAACGCGATCGAACGATTCGACCTGAGCCGCGAGATCAAGTTCGAGACCTACGCGATCACCCGGATCCGCGGGTCGATCATCGACGAGTTGCGCAGCCTCGACTGGGTGCCGCGCTCGGTCCGGGCCCGGGCGCGGGAGATCGAGCGGGCGAATATGAACCTCGAGGCCAAGCTCCACCGGGCACCGACCGACGAGGAGATGGCCACCGAGCTGCAGACGAGCGTCGGGGAATTCCAGGACGCGCTGCTGCAGATCTCGAACTCGACGATCGTCGCCCTGGACGAGCTGTGGAACGTGTCGGATACGAGCGACGACCAGGTGTCGCTGCTCGACACTCTGCCCGACCGCGCGGCGCCCGATCCGCACCAGCTGATCGACCAGACCGAGCTGCGCGAGCGAATCGCCGACTCGATCTCCGCGCTGCCCGACCGCGAGAAGCTGGTCATCGCGCTCTATTACTACGAGAACCTCACCCTGCGCGAGGTCGGCGAGGTGCTCGGGGTGAGCGAATCGCGGGTCTCGCAGCTGCATACCAAGGCGGTCCTGCGGCTGCGCTCGAAGCTCGCTCCGGAGATGGTGTAGGGGCCGCGCTGCGCGCGGCCTCCCTGGGACCATCCGACCCCGTCCGGACGGGGTGGACGGCCTCGCGGGCTGGGCCCGCTCGGCATCCAGCCTCCCCGTGTTGGGCCCGCCGCGAGTCATCCTGCTGGACGCCGGGCGCAGCGCGGCCCGGTATCGTCGCGTCCCTCGCACACGAAGGAGAGGAGCCAGGTATGCACAAGCCCGCGGATCGCATTCGCAACGTGGCGCTCGTCGGCCACCGGGGTACAGGCAAGACCTCGCTGCACGAGGCGCTGCTGTTCCAGGCCGGCGCGGTCAACCGCCTGGGTTCGGTGACCGAGGGGACCACTGTGTCCGACACCGATCCCGACGAGAAGGCGCGCCAGATGTCGATCTCGGCCGCGCTCTCGAGCTTCGAGTGGCAGCAGCGGAAGGTCAACCTGATCGACACCCCCGGTGACTCGAGCTTCATCGCCGACGCGCTCGGCGCGCTGCGCGTGTGCGAGTCGGCGGTGTTCGTGGTCAGCGCGGTCATGGGCGTCGAGGTGCACACCAACCGGCTGTGGCAGCGCGCGGCGGACCTCGACATGGCGCGCCTGGTGTTCGTCAACATGCTCGACCGTGAGCGGGCCGACTTCTTCCGTGCGCTCGACTCGCTGAAGTCGGCGTTCGGCCCGCACGTCGTCGCCACCGAGATCCCGATCGGCTCAGAGCACGAGGTAACCGGCGTCGTCGACCTCGTCGACATGAAGGCCTACCGGTATGAAGGCGCCAGCCGCGAGAACAGCACCGAGATCGAGATTCCCGAGGAGCTGAGCGACCAGGCGCAGGAGTACCGCGAGAAGCTGATGGACGAGGTCGCCGAGAACTCCGACGCCCTGATGGAGCGCTACCTCGAGGGCGAGGAGATCTCCCACGAGGAAATCGTCGCCGCGCTCAAGGAGGGGACCAACCACGGTCACGTGTTCCCGGTCACCTGCGGGGTCGCCACCCGCAACCTCGGCAGCAACCGGCTGCTCGATGCGATCGTCGAGGATCTCCCCTCGCCGGTCTTGCACGGCGGCCTCCAGGTCGGCGAGCTCAATCTCGAGCCGGTCGAGGACAGGGAGCTCTTCGCCTACGTGTTCAAGACCCGGGCCGACCCGTTCGCCGGGCGGATCAACCTGTTCCGCGTCTATCAGGGCGTGATGAAGCAGGACTCGCAGGTCCTCAACACCCGGACCCACGGCAAGGAGCGGATCGGCTCGCTGGTCAGCTTCGAGGGCGCGGGCACCGGGCACGCCACCGATTTCGGCCCCGGCGACATCGGGGCGGTGGCCAAGCTCAAGGAGACCAAGGCCGGCGACTGGTTGGCGGCGCGCGACGAGCCGCTGACGATGCCGAGCATCAAGCTGCCGGCGCCGGTGATGGCGTTTGCCGTCACGCCCAAGAGCAAGGGCGATGAGGACAAGGTGTTCACCGCGCTGCGCCGCCTGCAGGAGGAGGACCCGACGATCGACCTGCACCGGGATCCGCAGACCGCCGAGCAGATCGTCGCGGGGCTCTCGCAGGTGCACGTCGAGGTGATCGTCGAGCGCCTGAAGTCCCGCTTCGGGGCGGAGGTCAGCCTGAGGCCTCCCCGCGTCCCGTATCAAGAGACGATTCGCAAGCCCGCCAAGGCGCACGGGCGCCACAAGAAGCAGACCGGCGGGCGCGGCCAATTCGGGGACTGTCACATCGAGATCGAGCCGCTCTCGCCGGGCGAGGGGTTCGAGTTCGTCGACGCGATCAAGGGCGGCGTGATCCCATCCGGGTTCATCCCGGCGGTCGAGAAGGGCGTGCTCGAGGCGATGCAGGAAGGCGTCGTGGCCGGGTATCCGGTCAAGGATGTCCGGGTGCGCCTGTATGACGGCTCCTACCACACGGTCGACTCCTCCGAGATGGCGTTCAAGGTGGCGGGCTCGCTGGCCATGAAGCAGGCGCTCGAGCAGGCCGCGCCGGTGCTGCTCGAGCCGATCATGCTGGTCACGGTGAACGTGCCCGAGGACGCGGTGGGGGACGTGATCGGCGATCTCAACTCGCGGCGAGGCCGGCCGCTCGGGATGGAGCCGGCGGGCGCCGGGATGACCGAAGTGAAGGCCGAGGTGCCGATGTCCGAGATGCTCTCCTACGCGCCCGATCTGCGTTCGATCACCGGGGGCCAGGGCGAGTTCGCGATGGAGTTCCTGCGCTACGAGGAGGTTCCGGGGCACCTGGCGAATAAGGTGATGGACGAGGCCCGCGCCGAACGCGAGGCGGTCAGGGCCTGACGCCGCAGCTTCGCTCGCCGTGGAGACCCGCGACATCCGCACCGAGACACCGATCACCGCCTGCGACGTGTGCGGGCGGACGCTGCTCACGGGCGAGGTCGAGCAGGTCTACCTGGACGGCGGCGCCCGGCGGTCGGTGTGCGAGCTGTGCATCGCACGGGCGAGCGGCGCGGGCTGGATCCGCGAGGGGACGGTTGCGCCCGACGAAGGGCGCAACGGCGTCGCCGACCACCACGGCTCGCTGTTCGGCCGTCTGCGCGGTTGGTGGGAGGCCCAGCCCCGGCCGCCGGTCGGGTCGCCGCCCGATGCGCCCGGGGACTCGGCCGCCGAGACGACGGGGCGCGCGCCCAGCGAGCGGCGGACCCGGCCCCGCCGGCGCAGCCGCCCGGAGCCGCCGCGCCGGGGCGACCGTGGGGCTGCGCGCGAGCCCCGGCACGTCCGCGCCGTGCCGACCAGCGCGGGGCACAAGATCGCCGTGGCGATCGAGATCTTCAACCGCTCCGAGCACCAGCGCGCGGCCGCCGGGGTGGCGCGCTCGCTCGGCCCGCCCGCCGTCTCGGTCCGTCCGGCGGCGGTG
The DNA here is from genome assembly GCA_019240655.1 of Solirubrobacterales bacterium. Classification (GTDB taxonomy): domain Bacteria; phylum Actinomycetota; class Thermoleophilia; order Solirubrobacterales; family Solirubrobacteraceae; genus Palsa-465. The sequence continues at coordinate 2,865 of JAFAXX010000111.1, read as the reverse complement.
CGGCCCAGCCTGGTCAACGTGGTCCTCGCCTGGGAGCTGTGCTGGTACCGCTACGCGATCGACCTCGCCGACGCCGCCCCCAGCGTACGCCTGGACGCCCAGGGCTATGAGCTCTCGGAGCTGGCCGCCGAGGAGCGGCAGGCCAATGCGCTCTACGACGAGCGCGGGGTGCTATCGGTTCCGGCCTGAGCCGTTGCCCGCGGCGGCTCGACAAAGGTCCGATGGCGCCTCCGGCGGGAGGTTCACTAGCATGGGATCCACGTGATCTACTGCGTCATTCCTCAGCCGCTCGAGAGCGAGCTGCTAGACAAGCTCAGGCGCTACTACGCCGACGACCCCAACGTCACGGTGATCGTCGACCGTCGCCGCGGCTCTCGCCGCGAACGGCACTCCGCGGGCGGGGGCAAGCGGGAGCTCCGCGACCGGCGCCGTCCTCGGGTCACCGGCGAGCTGCCCGGGCTGGCGACCGACTGATCGCCGACGGCCGCCGGTGAAGCTTGTCCTGCACGTGGACGGCGGCGCCCGCGGCAATCCCGGGCCGGCGGCGATCGGCGTGGTCGTCTCCGAGCCCGGCGGGGAGGTCATGGACGAGCTGGCCGAGCCGATCGGAGTGGCCACCAACAACGTCGCCGAGTACCGCGCGCTGCTGCGGGCGCTCGAGTGGGCCCAGGCGCTCGGCGCCAGCGAAGTCGAGATCGTCGGCGACTCGGAGCTCGTCGCCAGGCAGCTGACCGGGGCCTACCGCGTCAAGCATCCGGCGATGAAGCCGCTTCACGAACGCGCGATGAACGTGCTGCGGGGGTTTCAGAGCTGGCGCATCCGTACGGTTCCGCGGGCCGAGAACGCGCGCGCCGACGCGCTCGTCAACGCCGCCCTCGACGGTGTCGCCCCGGACGGCCTGCGCTAGCGCGCCGAGGAGGCGGCGCTAGGGCGCCGAGGAGGCGGCGCTAGAAGAGTCCTGAAATAGTCGCGGGTCCGTCCGACAGGTTTAAGAACCTTTTGGGATGCTCGCGACTCAGTCTGCTCAGGTCGGGATGTTCGACGCGTCGGTGTTGGCCAGGCCGTTGCCGGAGGGTTCGTTCTTCGCGTTGTTGGCGGAGCATGGTGATCGGATCGTGCGCGATGAGGACTTCGCGGAGTGCTACTCGCAGCGGATGGGCCGCCCGTCGATCCCGCCGTCGCTGTTGGCGAAGGTGTTGCTGTTGCAGCACCGGACCGGCGCATCGGATGAGCAGGCGATGGAGTGCGTGGCGTGGGATCTGCGTTGGAAGGTCGCGTTGGGGCTGGCGGTCGATCATCGGGGGTGGCATCCGACGTCGTTGACGAAGTACCGCGCTCGGCTGTTGCTGCACAGGAAGGAGGGGCTGGCGCTTGAGAACACGCTGCGGCTGGCCGGGGAGCTGGGGATGCTGGACGGCACCGCGGAGCAGATCATCGATTCCACGCCGATGCTCGGCGCGGCCGCCACGCAGGACACCGTCAGGCTCGTTCGCCACGGCGTCCGGAAGCTGGTCGACGCGGTCAGGGTGGCCGATCAGGACGCGGGCGAGCAGCTGGATGACGAGCTCGAGTTTGACTATCAGCGTCCGGGCGATAAGCCTGATTGTCGCTGGCGGGAGAGGGCCGAGCGCGAGCGGATGCTCACCCGCGTGGCGCAGGACGCCGAGCGGGCGCTTGAGGCCGTCGAGCAAGCGGCAGCGTTGCTGGACGACGAGGCGGTGACGGCGGCGCACGATCTGTTGCGAGAGCTGATCGGCCAGGACTTCGACATCGACCAGGACGGAGTGCCTCGGCTTCACCGAGGCACCCGGAGCGACCGGATCATCTCGACCGTGGACCCGGAGATGCGCCACGGCCGCAAGAGCAGCCAACAGAGGTTCGACGGCTACAAGCTCCACGCCGCGGCCACGAACGGCAGCGAGCCGCTGATCACGACCGTGCACGTCACTGCTGCCGGGGAGCAGGACGGACCGCAGGCCAAGCACCTGATCGACACCCAGCCGCCCGAGCAAAAACCGGAGCGAATCCTCGGCGATACTGCTTACGGCAACGGCCCCATCCGGGCCGAACTCGCCGATCGTGAGGTTGAGGTCCTAGCCCAGGTGCCCGAGGGCACGGTCGACGAAGGCCGCCTCGGCAAGCGTGAGTTCCACGTTGATCTCGACGCCGACACGATCACCTGCCCCGGCGGGCACACCGTAGCGATCAACACATCCAAGACCGGTTTCCGTGGCGCGAACTTCGCGACCGCGATGTGCCGCGACTGTCCGCTCAAGCCGCGCTGCTGCCCCACCAAGGCCAGACGCTACATCCGCCTACAAGACCACGAGGAACTGCTCCAAGCCGGCCGGCGGATGCTGGCCGATCCCGCTACGGTCGAGCATCTTCGTCGCTGCCGGCCAAGGATCGAACGACTGCTCGGGCTGCTAGCGCACCGGTACGGCGCCCGAAAGAGCCGGTACATCGGCAGCGCCAAGGCACGATTGCAGGCCGCCTGGGCCGCCGCTCTGGTCAATCTCTCAACCCCATCGGACACCAACTCATGGCTGTGACCGCATGAAGCCAGCCGCTCGCCCAAACGACGGCCCGATCCGCGCGGCAACTTCCACGCGCAACGGACCGACCCCGCCGCCCTCGAGCCCGGCCACCAAACCCACTTCTTCAGGACTCTTCTAGGGCGCCGAGTCAGAGCGCGCCGAGGAGGCAGTCAGAGCGCGCCGAGGAGGCAGTCAGAGCGCGCCGAGGAGGCAGTCAGAGCGCGCCGAGGAGGCAGTCAGAGCGCCGAGGAGGCGGTCAAGTCCACGCGCAGATCGTGCGAGTGCATTTTGTTGCCATATACGCAACAAATCGCACTCACTTGGCGCG
>JAFAXX010000106.1 GCA_019240655.1 Solirubrobacterales bacterium | reverse complement strand
GGTCGGGCTGCCCGTGGCCACGCTGGTGGCGATCCGCCCGGGCTTGCTCACCGGAGGGTGAGGGGCGGCCCCGTACCGGCGCCCCCGGGGCGGGCGCGGCCGGCGCCTCGGGGCGCCGCCGCCGGCGCCTCGCGGCGGGCGCCGCCGACGCCTCGGGGCGGCGGGTGGGGCCGCCGCTTGATGCGGGTGCCCCCGGCGCCTCGGGGCGCCGCCGCCGGCGCCTCGGGGGCGGCGGGTGGGGCCGCCGCTTGATGCGGGTGCCCCCGGCGCCCGAGTAGGTACACTCATCGAGAACGGCGTCGGCATCCGGCGTGGCCCGTATTTTTTGCCGCGTCACCTCGTCTTCCGCTGCATCGACGACCTCGCATACCCATGGGCATGTTCACGTACCTAACCGGCTTCGGCGGCCGCGACATGGCGGTCGACCTCGGGACCGCGAACACGCTCGTGTACGTCCGCGGGCGGGGAATCGTGCTCTCGGAGCCGAGCGTGGTCGCGGTCGACTCGCGCACCGGCGAGGTCCACGCGGTGGGCATCGAAGCCAAGCGGATGCTCGGACGCACGCCGGGAACCATCCAGGCCATCCGGCCCCTGAAGGACGGGGTGATCGCCGACTTCGAGGTGACCGAGGAGATGCTGCGCCACTTCATCCACAAGGTGCATCAGAACCGCTGGGCACACCCACGGGTCGTGGTCTGCGTGCCCAGCGGGGTGACCGGCGTCGAGAAGCGCGCGGTCGAGGAGGCGTGCCTCTCGGCCGGCGCGCGGCAGGCGTACCTGATCGAGGAGCCAATGGCGGCGGCGATCGGCGCCGGCCTGCCGGTGGCCGAGCCGACCGGCTCGATGGTGGTCGACATCGGCGGCGGCACCAGCGAGGTGGCGGTGATCTCGCTCGGCGGGATCGTCGTCTCGCAGTCGATCCGGGTGGGCGGGGACGAGCTCGACGAGGCGATCATCAACTACGCCAAGCGCGAGTACAAGTTGCTGATCGGCCAGCAGACCGCCGAGGAGGTCAAGCTGGAGATCGGTTCGGCGTACCCGATCGGGGAGGAGGTGCAGGCGGAGATCCGCGGACGCGACATGGTCTCCGGCCTGCCCAAGACGGTCGTGCTGACCAGCGAGGAGATCCGCGCCGCACTCGAGGAGCCGGTCACCCAGATCATCGACGCGGTCAAGGAGACGCTCGATCGCACCCCGCCGGAGCTCGCTTCCGACATCATGGATCGTGGCATCATGTTGGCCGGAGGCGGGTCCCTTCTTCAGGGGCTCGAGGAGCGTCTGCGCCACGAGACGCAGATGCCGGCGCACCTCGCGGAGTCGCCGCTGACCTGCGTCGCGGTCGGGTCGGGCAGGTCGTTGGAGGAAGTCGACGCCATCAACCGTTCGAGCAAGAATTCACGGAATCGGCGGCATCGCTGACGGCGCCCCGCGTCGGCGGGCGGCCGTGACGCGGGCCAGAGTGTGGAGAGCTTCCATTCGTGCGTGATAAGCAAGTCCGTCGCCGGCGCGCAGTCCTCGGGCTGCTCGTCGCCGTCTCCGTGGTCTTGCTGACGGCATACTTTCGCGAGTCGCCGAACAGCCCGCTGCACACGGTCCAGCGCGGGATCGTCGAGGTCCTCTCGCCGATTCAGTCCGGGGCCAGCAAAGCGCTGAAGCCGGTCCGCGACGTGGCCGGTTGGTTCTCGGACACCTTCCAGGCCAAGACCCAGCGCGACCAGCTCCAGAAGGAGGTGCAGGCGCTGCACAGCGAGCTCGCCACCGCGCAGAGGGCGGTGGTCGAGAACCGGCAGTTGACCAAGCAGGTCGGCCTCGACAACAGCATCGGCGTCGACGCGTACCACCCCGTGGCCGCGTACGTGATCGGCCGGGACCCCACCCTCTGGTACGCGACGATCGAGGTCGACAAGGGGTCGGCCGACGGCGTCCGTGTGGAGGATCCGGTGATCGGCGACGGCGGTCTGGTCGGGAAGATCTCGACCGTGGCCCCCACCGTCGCGGTCGTCACGCTGATCACCGACCATTCGATGGCGGTCGCCGCCCAGCTCCAGGACCGTGGCGGGGACACGGGCGTGCTCGTGCCGGCGGTCGGCAACCCCGACCAGTTGCTCCTCCAGGATCTGCCCCGGACCGCCGCCGCACAGGCCGGCCAGGAGGTCGTGACGACCGGCTTCAAGTACAGCCAGCTCGAGTCGCTCTACCCGCCCGGGATCCCGATCGGCCAGGTCTCGAATGCCAACCGGGACGCGCTGGCGAACGACGGCCAGGTCCAGGTCAATCCGTCCGTGGACCTGCGCCACCTCGACGCGGTCCAGATCCTGACCAGCCCGCACGCCGGAGGCCAGCGGGCGCAGGTGCCGTGACGCAGTCGCTCAAGCTCCCGCTCCGGCTGATCGCGCTGGCGTTCGTGACCGTGGTCCTCCAGGAGGCGGTGGTCTCGCAGATCTCGGTGTTCGGAGTCAGCGCCGATCTCACTCCGCTCGTGGTGATGTCGGTGGGGTTGCTCTGCGGGTCGATGGCCGGGGCGATCATGGGCTTCGGGACCGGGCTGTTCGTCGACCTCGTGCTGGTGCAGACGCTCGGCGTGACCTCGTTGCTGTACATCGCCGTCGGCTACTGGCCTGGGCGCCTGCGCGAGTTGCGCGACCCCGCCCACGGCCTCGTGCCGCTGGCCATGGGGGCCGCCGCGACGGCGTTCGCGGGCATCGGCATGGCGCTCATCCAGTTCCTGCTCGGAGTCGACTCCCCGGTCAGCCTGTTGCTGGCGCAGCAGCTGGTCGTGACCATCCTGCTCAACACGCTGCTCTCGCTTCCCGTCTACGGGCTGGTGCGCCGGGTGCTGAGGCCGGTCCTGCCCGAGGACCCGCATCGCCGGCGGCGCCGCGGCTACGCGACCGGCGGCCTCAGCCCCCTGCAGCGTCCCTCCGAGCGGCTCGGCCCGGTGCCTCGGTCCACGGCCCGATGAATCGGCTGCCCGACGACAAGCGGCTGCAGTTCGTGCCTCAGGAGGAGCGTCCGCCGCTGACCCCGCAGCTCGCTCTGCGCGTCGCGGTGGTCGGGACCGTCGCGCTGGCCATGTTCGCGATCATCTTCTTCCGGCTCTGGTTCCTGCAGGTGCTCAGCGGCGACCAATACCTGGCCCAGGCTCACGGGAACCGCGCCCGGAGCATCGACATCCCGGCCGCGCGCGGGCAGATCCTCGATCGCAGCGGCACCGTGCTGGTGGACTCAAAGGCGGTGCCCGCCGTCGTCGTCTCACCGCCCGACCTCCCCGTCCTGCTCACCACCGCACTGATCCCGCACCCGCCGCAGCAGGACGCCGCGCTGTACGACCGGCTGGCCGGGGTGCTGGGGATCTCGACCAAGCGCAGCCGCTGCCCGGTGGCGGGCAACGGGGTGGTACACCTCTCGCCGATCGGCTGCGCCATCGCCCAGCATTTCGCGCTGCTGCCCTATGCCGACGTGACCGTCAAGGCCAATGTCTCGAAGTACGTGCAGTACTACCTGCAGGAGCGCCAGGACGAGTTCCCCGGGGTCCACGTGGAGCAGGTGTGGCTGCGTAAGTATCCCCTTGGCGGCCTCGCCGCGCAGCTGTTCGGAACCGTCGGTCCGGTCACCGCACAGGAGCTCAAAGAGCCGCGCTTCCGCGGCGTCTCCCAGAGCGCGATCGTCGGCCAGTCGGGCCTCGAGTGGGGCTACGACCGCTACCTGCGGGGGGAGGACGGCGCCGAGAACGTGCAGGTCGACGCGCTCGGGCGCTTCGAGGGAAACCTCACCGAAACGCCGCCGGTGGCCGGCCGCTCGCTGAAGCTCTCGCTCGACACGAGGTTGCAGAAGGTCGGCCAACAGGCGCTGCAGACCTCGATCGACGACAACCCCCCGGCCAACGCCGGCGCGTTCGTGGCGATGAACCCGGATACCGGCGAGGTCTACGCGATGGGGTCGCTGCCGACGTTCGACCCGAACATCTTCACCAGGCCTGTATCCGAAGCGGCCTACCGACAGCTGAACAACCCGGCGAGCAACTATCCGCTGATCAACCGGGCGACTCAGAGCGCCGGTCCAACCGGATCGACGTTCAAGCCGATCACCGCCACGGCGGCGCTCGAAAGCGGGGTGTGGAGCACGGATGAGACCTACGACGACTCCGGGGAGTTCTGCATCGGCGCGCAGTGCCGCCACAACGCCGGCGGCGCCGCCTACGGCGTGCTCGACCTCCTCAACGCGATCCGCGTCTCCTCCGACACCTTCTTCTACAACCTGGGCGCGCTGACCAACGCCGATCCGGCCACGCATCCGGGCGGCGGGGCGCTGCAGCAGTGGGCCCACGCGTACGGCATTGGCCGCACGACCGGCGTCGACCTCGGCGGGGAGGTCGCGGGCAACCTTCCCTCGCCGCGCTGGCGCGCCCACATCGACCGGCTCGAGGCACAGTGCGAGCACACTCGGCACGTCGCGAGTTGCGGCATCGCCGATGGCCGCCCCTGGTCGGTCGGCGACAACGTCAACCTCGCCGTCGGTCAGGGCGACGTGCAGGTCACACCGCTGCAGCTGGCGGTTGCCTATGCGGCGATCGCCAACGGCGGAACGATCGTGCGCCCGCACACCGGCCTCGAGATCGATGCACCGGACGGCAGGCTACTGCGGCGGATCGACCCCCCGCCGGCCCGGCACCTCAACATCAACCCCGATTACCTCGACACGATCCGTGCCGGTCTGCGCGCGGCCGCCTCGCAGCCCGGCGGCACGTCTTACGACGTGTTCGGCAACTTCCCCGAGGAGGTCTACGGGAAGACCGGAACCGCGCAGTACAACGGTCAGCAGGACTACGCGTGGTATGTGTGCTTCGTGCCCGACTGGGCCACGCGGACGCCGATCCTCGTCGTCGTGCACGTCGAGCAGGGCGGCTTTGGAGCGGTGGCGGCCGCTCCGGTGGCGAGGGAGATCCTCTCCCAGTGGTTCTTCGGCAATCCGGGCAACTTCGTCGCGGGGGCCTCGAAGACGCTATGAGCGTGAGCACGGCGGTGCAGCCGATCCGCGTGCCGGCGGAGGAGCCGGCGGGAACGGCCATGCGCGCGTGGCCGCTGTTCGATCCGCTCCTGATACTTGCCGCGCTCGGGCTGGTCGCCTGCTCCCTGGTCACTCTGCACGGAGCGACCCGTACGGCGGTTCCCGGCAGCCCACTGTACTACGTCGAGCGCCAGGCGATCTACGCGGGCATCGGGCTGCTGGTGGCGATCGTTCTCTGGCGCGTCGACTACTCGCGCCTGCGGGGGTACCGGCTCGGGCTGTACGGCGCGATGATCGCGCTCAACATCGCGGTCTTCGGGATGCCGGCGATCCGCGGCTCGCACCGCTGGATCCCGCTGCCGTTTCTGCAGCTACAGTCTTCAGAATTCGGAAAGATCCTGCTCATAGCTTCCTTGGGAGCGTTCGCGGTCGACCGCTCGCGGCGCCTGCACGAGTGGCGGACGACCGCTCGACTGATGCTGCTCGCGCTCGTGCCGGCGCTGATCGTGATCCCGCAGCCCGACCTCGGGACCGGAATGGTGTACGTGTCGGTGGGCTTTGCGACGCTGTTCTTCGCTGGAACTTCGTGGAAGCAGCTGATCACGCTGTTCGCGATGTTCGCGGCGTCGGTGGCGCTGGTGCTGGCGGTGGCGCCGGCGATGGGGGTTCACGTGCTCAAGCCCTACCAGGTGCAGCGGCTGACTGGGTTCCTGCATCCGTCCCGCGACCCGCAGAGCCAGACCTACAACATCCTCCAATCGGAGATCGCGATCGGGTCGGGTCAGAAGACCGGTCGCGGGGTCGCCCGGGCGAGCCAGACCAACCTGCACTTCCTGCCCGAGAACCAGACCGACTTCATCTTCGCGGTGGTCGGCGAGACCTACGGCTTCGCCGGCGCCGCACTGGTGCTCTCGCTCTACGCGCTGTTGATCTGGCGGACCTTACGCATTCTCACGATGGCCAAGAACCTCTACGGCACGCTGATCGCCGGCGGCGTCGTGGCGATGCTGATGTTCCAGGTGTTCGTGAACACGGGCATGACGATCGGGATCATGCCGATCACCGGCGTACCGTTGCCGCTCATGAGCTACGGCGGCTCTTCGGTGCTCGTGACGTTCATCGCCATTGGCCTGCTGCAGTCGATCTACGTCCAAGCCCGGACATCGGCCGCGGCAAAGGGCAGGATGATCAAGTAGTGCCGGCGCCAGCTCATGGGCAGCCGGCCCGGCCACGCCGCGCCCCGGCTCGGGCGCGCACGGCGTTGCCCGTAGTTGAGGCTGCGCGGCCCGGTGGCCGGGCGCGGCCGGTGGTTGAGGCTGCGCGGCCCGGTGGGCGGGCGCGGCCGGTGGTTGAGGCTGCGCGGCCCGATGGGCGGGCGCGGCCGGCAAATCAGGCTGCGCCGCCTTCCGCGGGCGCGCTAGCCGTGCAAAAGGACTGGATGAACATTGAAAAAGTCAGTACTGGTCAGCGTCGATCGGGGAGAGACGCGGGTCGCGCTGCTGGAGGCAAACGAAACCGTCGCTGCGCGCAAGCCGGCGGCGAGCTCGTCGCGCCGGCGCCGTAGGACGCCGAACCTCGGGGCGGGTTGGAAGGTCGCCGAGCTCTACCTGGAGCGCCGCGGGGCGCGCTCGATCGTCGGAAACATCTACAAGGGCCGGGTCGACAACGTGCTCGCCGGGCTCGAGGCCGCGTTCGTGGACATTGGGCTGGAGAAGAACGGCTTCCTGCACGTCGACGAGATCGTGATGCCCGGGGTGGACGCCCCGCGGCGCGGACGCGGCGCCGGCCGCGAGGCCCGGCAGATCACCGACATGCTCAAGCCCGGCCAGGAGGTCGTCGTCCAGGTGGTCAAGGACCCGCTCAAGAGCAAGGGCGCGCGGCTCTCGATGGACCTCACGATCGCTGGGCGCTACATGGTCTACGCGCCGTTCGGCGAAGGTGTCGGCGTCTCCCGCCGGCTCGACGATGGCGAGCGCGAGCGGCTTCGCAAGGAGGCCGCCAAGCTCGATCTGAAGGGCGCCGGCGCGATCATCCGGACGGCCGCCCAGGGCGCCGGCCGGGCCGATCTCGAACGTGAGCTGCTGTACCTGTTCAAGCTCGGCGAAGTGCTGCAGAAGCGGGTGGCCGAGACGCCGGCGCCGGCGCTGGTCTTCCAAGAGGCGGACCTCTCGGTCCGGGTGGTCCGCGACATCTATTCCTCCGCGTTCGAGCGCGCGATCGTCGACGACGCCAAGCAGCATCACCGCTTGATCTCGTTCTTCTCCCGCACCGCCCCCGAGCTGGTCGAGCACGTCGAGCTGTGGGAGGAGGAGAAGCCGCTGTTCGAGGCCTTCGGGGTCGAGCAGGTGCTCGAGTCGACGCTGAACCGCCGGGTCGACCTGCCGAGCGGCGGCTATCTGATGATCGACTACGCCGAGGCGCTGACTGTGATCGACGTCAACTCGGGGTCGTTCATCGGGCGCGGAAAGGGCGCCCGGCTCGAGGACACGATCACCAAGACGAATCTGGAGGCCGCCGAAGAGGTGGTGCGCCAGCTGCGACTGCGCGACATCGGCGGGATCATCGTGATCGACTTCATCGACATGGCTCGGGCGCGCAACCGCGACGCCGTGCTGAAGGAGCTGCGCAAGGCGCTCGATGAGGACCGGACGAAGACGTTCGTGGTCGAGATCTCGCCGCTGGGGCTGGTCGAGATGACCCGCCAGAACGTGACCGACGGAGTGCGGGAGATCATGACCCGCCCGTGCCCGACCTGCGACGGCAACGGCGTCATCAAGTCCGAGGAGACGATCGCGATCGAATTCGACCGGCGCATGCGCGATCTGGCCGCCGTGACCGACGCCGAGGCGCTGCTGCTGCAGATGAATCCGCGCGTCAGCGCCGAGTTCACCGCCAACGATGCGCGGGTTTTGCGGGCGATCGAGGACGACACCGGCAAGTGGTTCCACTTCGAGGGGTCCGAGGGATTGCCGCTCGAGCACTTCTCGGTGATCCTGGAGGGGACGCGGGAGAAGGTGCTCGAGCGGGCGGTTCCGTTCCGGGCCGGCGAGGAGGTCCACGTCGACATCGTCGAGCCGCACATGTACAGCCCGGGTGACGCGGTCGCCAAGGTCGACGGATACATCATCTCGATCACGGGCGGCGAGCGGTTCGTGGGCGAGAAGCACCTGGTCCGGATCGAGGATGCGGGGCGGACCGCGGCGGTGGCGTCGCTGATCGACGTCGAGGTGCCGGTGCCTGAGCCTCCGGCTCCGGGACGCGAGCGTTCCGGCCGTTCGCGGGCGAGCGCCCGCACCGGCTCCGGCGCCGCCGGCGCGGGATCGCGGTCACGGAGCGGGGCGCGCGCGAGGGAGGCCACCGCCAGTGTCGGCGGCACGGCCGGGGCCGAGGCAGCGGCCGAGAACGGCCGGGCCGGCACGGCGGCGGCTCAGGCGAGCGAAGCGGAGCGCGAGCCGGAGGTGGAGCCGGGCGCCAACGTCGCGGCGGGAGTCGACGGGGACTCCGCCGAGGATGCTCTAGAATCGACGCCTCGGCGTCGTGGCCGCAGAGGCGGACGGCGCCGTTCCGGCGCCAGGGCCGAGTCGGCCTCAGCCGCGCCCGCATCGGATTAGACATGTACGCAATCGTGAAAACCGGCGGCAAGCAGTACCGCGTCGAGCAGGGGCAGTCGCTCCTGGTCGAGCGGCTGCCCGTCGACGACGGCGGCACCGTTTCACTCGAGCCGCTGCTGTTCGTCGACGGCTCGGACGTGATCGACGGCGACGGCCTCTCCGCGGTCTCCGTCGAGGCCCGGGTGATCGGGCGCGAGCGCGGACCGAAGCTGCGCGTGGTCAAGTTCAAGCCCAAGCGTGGCTACAAGCGGCGCACCGGCCATCGGCAGGAGCTGACGCGGATCGAGGTGACCTCGATGACACGCTCGCGCTCCGCCGCCGGGAAAGAGACAGACAATGGCGCATAAGAAGGGCCTCGGTTCCTCGCGCAACGGCCGGGACTCGAACGCCAAGCGGCTCGGGGTCAAGGTATTCGCCGGTCAGGCCGTCACGGGCGGCGAGATCATCGTCCGCCAGCGCGGCACCCGCTTCAAGCCCGGCGACGGCGCCGGCATCGGCAAGGACGACACGATCTACGCCCGCTCCGCCGGCACCGTGCAATTCACGCGTGGTCGGCGCGGCCGGGTGATCTCCGTCGTCTCCGGCACGCCGGAAGCGTAGCCGAGGCCGTTCGGGCGTCCGGTAGCGAAGCGGTTCCGACGCGGGGCCGCGGTCGCCCGATGGCCGTGACACCCGTCGGGCGTGGCAGGATCGGGAGGATGCAGGATCGCGCGCGCATCCACGTTCAGGCCGGCGGCGGCGGAGACGGCTCACTCAGCTTCCGCCGAGAAGCGCACGTGCCCAGGGGCGGCCCGGACGGCGGCGACGGGGGCCGCGGCGGCGATGTTGTGCTCGTCTGCGACGACTCGCTCCGAGACCTGGAGAGCTTTCGCCGCCGCTCGTACTTCAAGGCGGGGCGCGGCGGTCACGGGCAGGGCGCCCTTCGCCACGGCCGGGACGGGGAGACGCTCGCGATCGCGGTCCCTCCGGGAACCGAGGCGATCGTCGAAGCGGACGGCACGCGGCTCGACTTCACCCGGCCCGGCCAGCGGACGATGATCGCACGGGGAGGACCCGGCGGCCGCGGTAACAAGCGCTTCGCCGGACCGACGCACCAGACGCCGCGGTTCGCCGAGCGGGGGTTGCCCGGCGAGGAGACATGGGTGAGCCTGCAATTGAAGCTGCTGGCCGACGTCGGTCTCGTCGGGCAGCCGAACGCCGGCAAGTCCTCGCTCCTGGCGCGCATGACCCGGGCACACCCGAAGGTGGCCGACTACCCGTTCACCACGCTGCGGCCGGTGCTGGGGACGCTTCAGGCCGACGACCGGCAGCTGGTGATCGCCGATATTCCCGGGCTGATCGAGGGTGCCAGCGCCGGCGCGGGCCTCGGGCACGAATTCCTGGCCCACGTCGAGCGGACCCGCCTGCTCGTCCACGTACTCGACTGCAGTCCGCTCGACGGCAGCGACCCGGTGGCCAACCATGCCACCGTCGAGCACGAGCTCGACCTCCACGATCCCCGCCTGGCGGCGCTCCCGCGGGTGCTGGCGCTCACAAAGGCCGACCTGATCGACGAGGCCACGCGGGAGACGGCGCGCGCCCAGTGGCGCGAGCGGCTGGGCGAAGCCGTTCCCGTGATCGTCACCTCCACGGTCACCGGCCTCGGTTTGCCCGACCTCGCCGCCGAGCTGGTGCGCCGCGTGCCGGTGCTCGTCGCGGCGCCGGACCGGACCACGCCCGACGCCGGCGGGGACCTCCACGACCTCGCGGAGCACCAGGTGTTCCGTCCCGCCGCCGAACGCGCCTATCGCGTCGAGCAAGTGGGGGAGGGCAGCTACCGGGTCTCGGGCAAGGGGATCGAGCGCCTCGTGGCCCGCTACGACCTCGAGAACGACGACGCCCTTGCCTACCTGGAGCGGCGCCTGCGCGGCATCGGCGTGATCCGGGCGCTCGAAGCCGAGGGCTTCGAGCCCGGCGACGAGGTGGAGATCGCGGGGGTGCGGTTTGACCTGGACCCGGACTAGTCGCCTCGGCGGACCACCGCCCGGGGTCGTAAGACCAATTGCCGATGGTGCCCGCGCCGGCTCGCCGGTAGCCTGGCCGCCATGAGCAAGGGCGTCAACCGCGAGCTGAACCGCACGCCGGCGAGCGTGGCGGACCGGATCGTGGCCGAGGTCGGGTCCTGGCCGGAGGTCGAGATCGCGCCCCACCGCTTCGGCGGCGTGGAGTTCCGGCTCGGGCGCCGGGAGCTCGGGCACCTTCACGGAGACCGGATAGCCGACCTGCCCTTCCCCCGACGGGTCAGAGATCAACTGGTGGCAGCCGGTCGCGCCCGTCCGCATCACGTTCTGCCCGACTCGGGATGGGTGACCTTCCCGATCGGCGGCGGGGATGGCGTCGAGCCGGCGATCGAGCTGTTTCGCCTCGCCTACGAGCGCGCGCGCAGCGCCCGCTCGCGCGGCGCGCATGCTCGCATCCCTGGTTCGGAACGCGGAGGCGACGCTCAGGGTGGCGACTCGCCGGTCTGACCCGACGGCCTGAATTGGATGCCGTTTGGGTCGAGCACCTGGACGAGCCCGGGCAACCCCCGGTTGGCGCAGTCGACGGCGTCAGCGGCGGTGCTCGTGCCGATCGACTACGCCGCCACCGGTCAACGGTAGGTCACGAGCCCGTCGCCGAGCTCTTCGAGGTGGCTGTGGTCGTTGTAGGACAGGAGCGTCTTTCCTGCGCGGCCGACGATCACCTTCGTGATCGCGGTGTTGACCGAGACGCGGTTGAGCGGGATGAACACTCGTTCCGGCGAGCCGATGAGCGACGCCGCCAACGCGGCGATCACGCCGCTCGAAGTGAACGCGATCGCGCTCTGGCCACTCCGCAGTCCGTCGCCGAGGTCATCGAGTGCCTGTCTGCTCTGGCCCAAGAACTGCGGCCACGTCAGCGCACACCGGCTCTGCGAACCGGCGTCGATCCATTGCTCGAGCGCGTGATCGAGCACGACCTGGAACTCTCGCGAGCTCAGCGCCGGCACGGTGTCGTCCGCACGCGCCCGCAGGCGTGCCTGGGTGCTCGAGTGGTGCGAGAGCACCTGGTCGGCGTCGTATTCGTTCCAGCGCGCGTCGACCCGCGCGCTCGAACCCGCCTGCTCGGCCCACTGCCGTCCCGTGTCGCGCTGACGCCGTAGCGATCCGGTGACCACGCGGGCCGGCACGATCCCACGCCGAGTCAGCGACCGGTGGAGAGCGTCGATCTGCGAATGACCCCGCGCGGAGAGCACGTCGTAGTCAGCGCCGCCGAAGGACGCCTGCGCGTGACGGATCAGGAGGAGAGTCGGCATCGAGCCTGCAATTGCCCTTGACGCGGAGCGGAATCGCTAACTATGGTGACCGAGCGCTCGCTCGACAACGGCGCGGCGCCTCTGGGGAGGGGCGGAGTGCTGTGCGGTCTGTCGCGCGCTGGCCCCAGGAGGAGGACGGGAGGAACTGATGAGCATCTACGACGAGCGACCGTGGCTTTCGCTCTACGACGAGGGAATGGCGACGGACATCGAAGTCGAATACGACAACTGTCTGGAGATGTTCAAGGCCTCCGTCGGCCGAGCGGCGGACCGGCCTCTGATCCACTATTTCGAGAAGACCTTCACGCTCGCGGAGGTCGACCGGTTGAGCGACGCGCTGGCGGTCGGGTTGAGGGATCTCGGCATCGAGCACGGCGACCGCGTCGCGGTCTACCTCCAGAACGTTCCCCAGTTTCTGCTCAGCATGATCGCGACGTGGAAAGCCGGCGCGATCATGGTCTCGGTCAACCCGATGAACAGGCAGCGGGAGCTCGAGCTCCTGCTGGGCGACTGCGACGCCAAGGTGCTGGTCACCCACGAATCGCTGTACGGCGAGGTTGCCGCCTCCGTGCTGCCCTCCACGAGCGTCGTCGCGGCGATCACGACCTCCGAGCTCGATTTCCTCGACACGGTCCCGGAGCTGCTGTCCCAGGCCGTGCGACAGCGCCACGACGGCACGCACGACCTCCTCGAGCTCGTGCACGAACGCGAGGGCAGGCAGCTCGAGCCGCCGACGCTGCGCGCCGGGGACGTCGCCTTCCTCACCTACACATCGGGAACCACGGGACCTCCCAAGGGCGCAATGAACACGCACGGCAACGTCGTGTTCAACTCCCAGACCTACCGCGAATGGTGCGGGCTGAACGCCGACCGCGACGTCGTACTCGGGGTCGCGCCAATCTTCCACATCACCGGGCTGATCGGTCACCTGGGGGTGTCGATGCTGACGCCGATGCCCCTGATTCTCGGCTATCGCTTCGACCCGGCCGTGACACTGGAGCTGATCGAGCGCCACAAGGCCACGTTCACCGTCGGGTCGATCACGGTGTTCATCTCGCTGCTGAACCATCCCGACGCCGAGCATCGGGACGTCTCCTCGCTGACGCGGATCTGGAGTGGAGGCGCCCCGATCCCGCCCGCCACGACCGACGCCTTCGAGCAGAAGTTCGGCGCCTACATTCACAACATCTACGGATTGACCGAGACGACCTCGCCCTCGCACGGGGTCCCGTTCGAGAAGCGCGCGCCGGTGGACGAGGCCTACGGCGCGCTGTCGGTGGGCGTGCCGATCTTCAGCACGGTGGTGAGGATCGTCGACGAGGAGGGCAACGACCTGCCACCGGGCGAGATCGGCGAGATCGTCACCGACGGTCCTGAGGTGGTGCCGGGTTACTGGGAGAAGCCCGAGGAGACCGCGAACGCGCTCCCGGGCGGAGCCCTGCACACGGGCGACGTCGGCTTCATGGACGAGCACGGCTGGTTCTACGTGGTCGACCGGATGAAGGATCAGATCAACGCGTCCGGCTACAAGGTGTGGCCGCGGGAGGTCGAGGACGTGCTCTACGAGCATCCCGCGGTGCTCGAGGCGGCAGTGGTCGGGGTTCCAGATCCCTACCGCGGCGAGACGGTCAAGGCGTTCGTCAGCCTGCGGCCGGGTCAGACCGCCGATGAGGCGGCGCTGGTCACGTTCTGCAAGGAGCGCATGGCGGCGTACAAGTACCCGCGCAGCGTCGAGATCCTGACCGAGCTGCCGAAGACGGTCACCGGCAAGGTCCTCCGTCGCGAGCTGCGCGCCAACGAGATCGCCAAGACCGGGACATAGGCGGGCGAGCGCCGCCGGAGCGCGACCGTCGTCAGTAGGCTTCCCCCGCAGCGGACGCAGGCATGGCATTCGACCTGGTCATCGAGATCGACAACGCACCTGGAGCGCTGGCCCGGGTAGCGGCCGCCGTCAGCGACGCGGGCGTGAACCTAGCCGCGGCGGTCTGCGTCGGCGCCGGCGAGCGAGTCGAGCTGCACATCCTCGTACCGCATGCCAGGGCGGCCCGGCACCTGCTCGCGATCTCGCATTTGGCCGTGACCCGCGAGCGCGAGGTCGCGGTTGTCGACGTCGAGGACCGCCCGGGCGTGCTCGCCGACTTGACCCGGAAGATCGCGCGCGCCGGCGTCGACCTCGATCTCGTCTACGTCGCCACTCGCAACCGCATCGTCTTCGGAGCGGCCGACCTCGGGACCCTCCAGGCCGCGCTGGGCGACGCCCGCTGAGGACGCGCCGACGAACGCCGCCGGGGTCCGTTCCGGCGCCATGGGGCGCCGGGACGATCGTCGTTGTCCGGGCCAAGGGGAACCGGCGCGCCGACCGACGGCGACCTGTACGATCGCCCGCCGCAGCCGAGAAGAGGAGAGGATCGTGCGTCGTTTGGTAGTCGCAGCGCTGATCACGGCCAGCTTCCTGAGCACCGCCGGCACGGCGAGCGCCGCGGTGCTCCGGGTCGGCGTCTACCGGGGCATCCCCGGACAGTTTCGATCGATCCAGGCGGCGGTCAACGCCGCCCGGCCGGGCGACTGGATCCTGATCGGCCCCGGCGACTATCACGAACAGGGTGTGCGCGGCGCCTCCGAGCCCGCCGGCGTGCTGATCCGCACCGCGCGCCTGCACGTGCGAGGGATGGACCGCAACCGCGTGATCATCGACGGCACGAAGCCGGGCGCCCGCGCGTGCTCGTCCCAAAAGCGCGACCAGGAGCTGCTCCGCGACGGCCGTGACGGGATCGAGGCGTTCAAGGTCAGCGGCGTCGAGTTCACGAACCTCACCGTCTGCAACTTTCTCTCCAGCGCGAGCGGGCACGAGGGCAACGAGATCTGGTGGAACGGAGGCGACGGGTCGGGAAAGATCGGCATGGGCGCCTGGTGGGGCGGCTACCTGACCGCCACGTCAACGTTCTCGAGAGGCGTCAAGGCGCCGTTCGGGGACTACGGGATCTACACCAGCAACTCGCGCGGACCGGGACGACTCGACCACAGCTACGCGTCGAACATGGGCGACGCGGGCTTCTACGTCGGCGCGTGCCCAGACTGCGACGCCGTGCTTTCGCACCTGCACGCGCAGTACAACTCGCTCGGCTTCTCCGGCACCAACGCCGGCGGGCGGCTGATCATCGAGACATCCGAGTTCGACCACAACAAGAGCGGCCCGACGACGAACTCGCAGAACAACGACGACGCCCCCTCGCCGCAGGATGGGCGATGTCCGCGAGGGGCGCCCGGTCCGCTCGGGAACGGAATCTGCGACATCTGGCGGGAGAACTCGATTCACGACAACAACGACGCGAACGTGCCCGGCAACGGGGCCAACGGCGTGTCCGGCCAGGTGCCGGTGGGAGCGGGACTCGTGCTCGGTGGCACCACCTACACCGAGGTGCTCGACAACCGGATCTTCAACAACGACGCCTGGGGGGTCACGGTGGCCGACTTTCCCGACCAGGAGAAGCCGCCGCCAGTCGCGCACTGCCGGGGCGGCGTCTATCTGTCACCGCCGCCGGCGCCGAACCCGCTCTGCTACTACCCGGCGTTCGGCAATGTGGTGGCGCACAACTTCTTTGCCCACAACGGCGGCTATGCCAATCCCACCAACGGCGACATCGCGATGTACGCCCAGCCGCACGATCCTGGCAACTGCTTCTTCTCCAACACCGACCGCGGAGGGCTGAAGAGCGAGCCGGCCGGGATCCAGTCGCCTCCCTACAACCCGTGCGGGCAGGCGAACGGCAACACCGACCCCGTGGCGGCGGCGCAGATCGCGTGCGCGCTCGGGCTCGCCGCCTGCCCGGCCGGCACCGACTACCCGCACCCGGCTCGCAGATTCACGCTGAGGATGGCGCCGCGCCAGCCGACGATGCCGAACCCGTGCCGGGGCGTGCCCGCCAACCCGTGGTGCCCGGCGCCGGGTCGCGGGCGGTGGTGAGCGCCGACCGCTCGGCCGGGGGGCGGTGGTGAGCAGGACCCTCGGCCGGGGGGCGCGTCGCGAGCCTGGTCGAGAAACGTCCACCACAGCGTCGTTTCTCGACCAGGCTGGAGGAGCCGAGGCGAAGCCGGCGGAGTCGATCGGCCGCGGGACCGTGGTATAAGCACCTCCGAACTCGCTTAACCTCGCCCCACAGCGGTTCGCGCAGACGACACCAGAAGGGCTGGCAGACATGAGGACAAGAGCCGCCGTAATCCGTGAGACCGGCAAGCCGTGGGAGGTCACGACGCTCGAGCTCGACGAGCCCGGCCCTGGCGAGGTGCTGATCAAGTTCGTCGCCTCGGGCATGTGCCATTCCGACGAGCACATGCGCGCCGGCCACACCGAGGGGCGCCTGCCGATGGTCGGCGGCCACGAGGGCGCGGGCGTCGTCGAGGCGGTAGGGGACGCCGTGACACGGGTGACGCCCGGCGATCACGTGGTTTGCTCGTTCATTCCAGCCTGTGGCGCGTGCCGTTATTGCTCGACCGGTCGACAGAACCTGTGTGACCAGGGGGCGCAGATGGTCACCGGGATGTTGCCGGATGGCAGCTTTCGTTTCCACGACGACGCCGGCGCCGACTTGGGGGGGTTCTGCACGCTCGGCACGTTCTCCGAGCGGGCCGTTGTCTCGCAGTACTCGTGCATCAAGATCCTCGACCACATCCCGCTGGACGTGGCGGCGCTGATCGGGTGCGGCGTGCCGACGGGGTGGGGCACGTCGGTGTACGCGGCGGAGGTGTCCGCCGGCGACACGGTGGTGATCTTCGGCGCGGGCGGCGTGGGCTCCAACGCGATTCAGGGCGCGCGCTACGCCGGGGCCAAGAACGTCGTCGTCGTCGACCCGGTGCCGTTCAAGCGCGAGAAGGCGGTTGAGTTCGGCGCCACGCACACGTTCGAGAGCGCGGAGGGCGCGCACCAGGCAGTCAACGAGATGACCTGGGGCCAGATGGCCGAGCACGCGATCTGCACCGTCGGGGTCCTGACCGCGGAGGTGGTCAGCGCCGCCACCGACATAGTCGGCAAGGACGGCCGGGTGACGATCACGTCGGTGGGCCGCAGCGGAGACACGCAGATCGCGCTGGCCGCGAACGGCTCGGTCGTGGGCTGGCAGAGGCGCATCCAGGGCCATGTGTTCGGCATGTGTAATCCGCTCTACGACATTCCTCGTCTTCTGCGCCTCTACGACGACGGCCAGTTGAAGCTGGATGAGCTGATCACACAGCGCTACTCGCTCGACGAGATCAACCGCGGTTACGACGACCTCCTGAACGGCAAGAACATCCGTGGCGTGATCATGCACGAGGCCTGATCGGCGCTCTCGGGGACCGTGGCGCCCCGGCCTGCCGCTCAAAGACACATTGCTTGACGATCGGCGACGTGCGCTGCCCGCCCCTCGACGGGACGTTGATCGGCAGCTATGGTCATCGTGCTGTCTGCACGATCGAGCGAGGAGGCTCAAGGTGATCAAGATCTCTTCGAAGCGCCGGCGTGCGATCGCCGTGTTGGCGATTTCGGCGATTCTGGCGCTCGCGGTGGCGGCGTGCGGATCGTCCAGCTCTGGCGGCTCGTCCGGTGCAAGCGGCTCCGGGGGCGGCTCCTCATCCGGGTCATTCATGTCCTCGGCGCAGATCTCACAACTGCAGGCGGTCGTCAACCAGGCCGAGCAGGTGCCTCCGTTCACCAACCCGGGACCGCCTTTCGACGCCAAGAAGGCGGCCGGCAAGAAGGTGATGGCGATCCCCACCGCCAGCCAGCTCCCGGTGTGCGAGCAGATCGCCCACGATGTCGTGAGCATCGGCCAGATGGTCGGCATGACCGGGAAAGTGTTCGACAACAGCGGCGGGCCGTCGGGCTGGATCCCGGGGATCCAGCAGGCGATCAGCCAGCATTACAACGCGATCGTCCTGCTTTGTGGAATCGACCCAAACCTCATTAAACCTCAGCTTCAGGCCGCCAAGAGCGCCGGGATTGCGGTTGTCGACTCCGGCTTGTTCGACTCGACGGTCAACCACGGATCGGTGTCGCCGCTGGTGACGTCGCAGACCAACATCCCGAACTATCTCTCGATCAAGCAGGCCGCGGACTACATGCTGCTGCAGAACAAGGCCAAGCCGTTCGACATCTTCGAGATTCAGTCCAACGACCTGCCGGCCGGCATCGTGATGGATAAGGCGCTGCGCACCGAGGTGAACACCTACTGCCCGAAGTGCGTCATCCGCTCCACTGACATCCCGGTTCCGAACTGGGGCCAGCAGGTGCAGCCGGCGGTCTCTTCGGCCCTTCAGGCCGATCCGAACGCCAAGGTTGTGTTCCCGATTTTCGACGGCGAAGTCCCCCCCGCCTCCGCGGCGGTCAGGGCGTCCGGCAAGGACGTGACGCTCTTCGGTGACTACGGGGGGACGCCCGCCTACATCAACCAGATGGGGGCGGGCACGCTGCCGATGGGCGAAGATGTCGGCCCCACCCACCTGTGGCGCGCGTACGCGACGATGGACGAGGTGCTGCGGATCCTCAGCGGCAACCAGCCGCTGTCGCCCGACAAGGACGGCGATCCCTCACGGCTGTTCACCAAGCAGAACTTCAAGGACGTCAACGGGCCGAACGGCGGCTTCGGCACGGCGTTTGTCACCGGGTACCAGAAGCTGTGGGGCGTCGGCTGACGTGAGCGGGTCAGGGTCAACGTCCGGGGGCGCGACGAGGGCGCCGCGGGAGCGTCTGCCGACCGAGACCCCGGCGCTTTCAATGCGAAACGTCACGCAGCGCTTCGGGGCGTTTCGCGCGCTGAAGAACGTCGACTTCGACGTCCATCATGGTGAGACCGTCGCCCTGCTCGGCGAGAACGGGTGCGGTAAGTCGACGCTGGTCAAGATCCTGGCCGGGATCAACGTGCCCGACCCGGAATCCGAGCTGTACCTGGACGGACGCCCACACGCGCTGCCGCTGCCGCCGGGAGAGTTCCGCGATCTCGGCCTCAGCTTCGTCCACCAGGACCTGGGCCTCAGCCGAACCCTCACCGTCGTCGAAAACCTGACCATCGGCGGGCTCGGGAGCACCCGCCGGCGGATCAACTGGCGACGGGAACGTAGCCGGGCCCGGGAGGTGCTCCGCTCCTATAACGTGGACGTCGATCCGTCGGCGACCATCGACCAGCTGCCGCCGGTGGCGCAGGCGCTCGTGGCGATCGTCAGGGCCGCCGAGGACTTGAAGCTGTACCGCGAGCGCGGTGACCTCGGGCACTCCGTTCTGTTCCTCGACGAGCCGACGGTGTTCCTGCCGGACACCGAAGTCGAGTTCCTCTTCGACCTCGTCCGCTCCGTCGTCGCCGGGGGGGCCAGCACCGTCTTCATTTCGCACGACCTGTCGGCGGTCAGGCGGCTGTGCCAGCGGGCGGCGGTGCTTAGAGACGGAGAGCTCGTGGGAGAGGCGCAGCTCGGCCAGGTGTCCGACAACGACCTCGTCGAGATGATCGTCGGCCCCGCCAAGCAGACGCTGGTTGGGCGCAGCCAGCGCCGCACGCTCGCCGACGACGTCTCCCGGCGGCCGGTCGCCTGCGAGATCTCGGACCTCCGCGGCGGCCGCGTCTACGGCGTGACCCTGTCGATCCACGAGACTGAGGTCGTGGGTATCGCGGGCCTGCTCGGGTCCGGCGCCGACGACATCCCGTATCTGCTCTTCGGCGCTCAGCGCGCCGAGTCCGGGACCATGAGCCTGAACGGCCACGCCCACCCGATCGCCGGAATGACGACGGTCGACGCCGTCTACCGGCAGGTCGCCCTCGTCCCGGCCGACCGCCGCCGGGACGCCATCGTCGCCCCGCTGACGGTGGGCGAGAACGCGAGCATCCTCGTCAACGATCGGTACACCACCGCAGGCCGCCGGATCCAGGGCCGCCGCCTGAACGCGCGGATACGGCAGCTGTTGGACAGGTTCGATGTGCGGCCCCGCCGCTCGGATGTCCCGATCGGCCAGCTCAGCGGCGGCAACCAGCAGAAGGTCGTGCTGGCCAAGTGGCTCGAGATCGAGCCGCGTGTTCTGCTCCTGCACGAGCCGACTCAGGGCGTCGACGTTGCCGCGCGTGCCGAGATCTACCGGCTCGTCCGCGAGGGCACGGAAGCCGGTATGGGGGTGATCTGGGTCTCGAGCGACTTCGAGGAACTGGCGCGAGTGTGCGACCGGGTGCTGATCATGGCCCACGGGCTGGTTCGCTCGGAGCTCACGGGTAACGACGTGACCGAGGACGCCATCAGCACGGCCGTTTACCGCTATTCGACCGACGAGGGAGCGATGCTCGCCCATGCGAGCTAGCGCTATCCAGCCAGCCAGCGACGAAGGGATGGCGTGAAGATGTCCGCCACAGAGCCCACGACGCAGCCAACTACCAAACCAGAGGCGCCGCAGGCGACGCCGGGCCCCCGACCCCGGCGGGCCGAGTCGGCGCAGATCGCCGTCTTCGCCGAGCGCGCAGCGCTCCCGGTGACCTGGATCGCGCTGATCGTGGTCTACAGCATCACCGCTTCGAGCACGTTCCCGACGTGGTCAAACGCGTCGAACATCCTCGGGTCTCAGGCCGTGCTGTTCGTCCTCGCGCTGGCGGCATTGATGCCGTCGCTGACCGGGGATTTCGATCTCTCGCTCGGCGGCATCATGGGGCTGACCGCCATGATCGCCGGCGTGCTCAATGTCAACGACCACATGGCGATCGGGCTGGCCTGCATCATCGGCGTCGTAGCCGCGCTCGCCGCGGGATTGCTGAACGGGTTCCTCGTTGTCCGCTGCGACACCAATCCGCTGATCATCACGCTCGGCATGGGCTCCGTGTTCACCGGGATCATCTACTACCTGGCCGGCTCGCAGACGATCGTCGGCGTGAGCACGTCGCTGTCAAAGATCACGTTCTCCGACAAGTTGCTCGGCATCCCGATCGAGTTCTTCTACGGCCTGGCGCTGATGCTGATCATCTGGTATGTGTCGACGCTAACACCGCTCGGCCTGCGGTCGTTGTTCGTCGGTCAGTCAAGGGATGTAGCGCGGCTCAGCGGCATCCGTGTCGACCGCATTCGCTGGGGAGGCTTCGTCCTCGGCGGCCTTCTGGCAGGGTTCGCCGGGGTGCTGTTCCTGGGCACGACCGGGTCCGCTGACCCGACGGCGAGCGGCCCGTACCTGCTTCCGGCCTATGCGGCCGTCTTCCTCGGCGCGACCACGATCAAGCCGGGCCGGTTCAACGCGTTCGGTACCGCGATCGCGGTCTACTTCCTCGCCACCGGAGTCAACGGCCTGCAGCTGCTGGGGGCGCAGAACTACGTCCAGCAGCTGTTCTACGGAGCGGCGCTGGTGGTCGCTGTCGTACTCTCGCGGCAGTTGCGTCGAAGCCGGACTTGAGCAAGCTGTCGCGATGGTTACCCCGACTAAGAGGCACTCCTCGAATCCACTCCAAGGGAGGTTCCACGGTGACTCACCGCGAGCCGATTCTCGATCCCACCGGTCAGGCTGACCTGACCCGGGCCGGGACGCTGGCGCCGCGGGTCCGGGACATAACCGGGCTGCGCGTCGGGCTCCTGGACAACGCCAAGCCCAACGCACAACTGGTGCTGCAGACGGTCGCCGCCCAGTTGAGCGCGCGTCATCAGCTCGGGGAGGTGACCACGTACACCAAGTCGTACTTCGGTACTCCCGTCGAGGACGACCTGGCCGGCGAGATCGCGAGCAGCTGCGACTTCGCGATCGCCGGCGTCGGCGATTGAGGATCCTGTTCAGCGGCCAGTTTGGCCGACGGGATCTTGCTGGAGCGGGCGGGAGTGCCGGCGATATCGATTTGCACCGACGCCTTCCAGGTGACGGCGAAGGCGATGGCCGATGTGTATGGCCGGCCGGAGTTCGAATTCGTGGTTATTCCGCATCCGATCGCCAGCCTCGGCGTCGCCGAGATCGAGGCCAACGTTCGTGAGGTCATCCCTGAGGTGCTGCGGATCCTGGAGGGCAGTTAGGTGACCACGCAGCAGCCGAGCAGCGGAGTGGCGCAGCTGCCACTCGTCGAGATCGACGACATCCGGCGGGTGATGGAGCACTACGCCGAACATGGCTGGACCGACGGGCTGCCGGTCATGCCGGTGACCGAGTCCTATCTGTCGGAGTTCTTCGACCAGACGACCCGGGACCCCGACGAAGTCCTCGTGTCGATGACGCATCTCGACCGCGAGTGCACGGTCCGGCTCGCCGCCATCAACGCCGCCATGGCCGGGTGCCTGCCGGAGTACTTCCCGGTCGTGGTGGCCGCGTGGGCTGCGCTCGACCTCGAGGGATATGTGGCCAAGGGGATCTGGCAGAGCACGACCGGCACGGCGCCGATGCTGCTCGTCAACGGCGCGGTGCGGGAGAAGATCGGGCTCAACGCCAAGGGGAACGTGTTCGGGTCGGGGTTCCGCGCCAACGCCACGATCGGGCGCGCGATCCGGCTGACGGCGATCAACGTATTCGGCCTGCGCCCCCACGAGCTCGACCAGGCCACCCAGGGCAACCCGGCGAAGTACACCGCCTGTATCGCCGAGAACGAGGAGGAGTCACCGTGGCCGGCGCTGCCTTCGGAGTACGGGTTCGATGACGGCGCGAGCACGGTGACCGCGCTGACCATGCGCTCGGTCGTCCACATCGAAGCCCGGCACACGACGGTGCCGGAACAGCTGGCGACCGACATCGCCGGCACGATCGCCCGCACCGGCGCGCTCATCCACGAGACGATCAGCGCCTGCATCGCCCTCGGACCCGAGCACGCGCATCTGTTCGCCGGCGCCGGATGGACGAAGGCCGATCTGCGGCGGTTCGTCTACGAGCACGCCACCAACAGCCGCGAAGCACTGGCCTCGGCTGGCAAGGACGCCCTCTCGGCAAAGACGCGGTGGCGCTTGGCCGGCGAGCACCCGGACTCGACGCCCGACACCGCCGCCGAGCGCGGCCTCAGCGAGATCAACGCCCTCACCTCCGAGGCGGCCGTGCTCGTCATTGTCGCCGGCGCCCGCAACGCGGGCGTCTCGGCCGTGATCGAGACCTTCGGGCCGCGCGGCGGGCCGCCGGCGATCGCCCGGGTGGAGTAGACGGCGGGAGGCTGAATCGACGTTGCTCTATGGTGCAGAGATGTCCGGCACGAGGCTGGCCGCCGGGCTGAGCGCCGAACTCGATGAGCCGCCGCTGAGCGTCGGCCCCGGCCCGGCCACCACGGGGAGTTCCGAGATCAAGGTCGAAAACGACTACGACGTACTGGAGGTGTAGGCGCCGTGTCCGGAGCCGAGACCCAGCCGCAGCACGCCGCCGCCACGGCCACCGCCGTGAAGCTGGTGGACTGCGATGTGCACGCTCAGCCGACCGAGCCGATGCTCGCCGAGTACATGAGCGCCGGCGCCCGGCGCCGGCTCGAGCGCTACGGCCACCGCACGCCGCGGGTCACCGACTGGTACCCGCGGGCGCGCAACGCCGGAATGCGGGTCGACGCCTGGCCGGGCAAGCCCGGACACATCTGGGGCAGCGACCCCGAGACGACCCGCGCGCAGTTGCTCGACGAGTTCGGGGTCGACTACGCGATGCTCGAGGTGCTCAGCGGCGCCGACTGCTATGACGATCCCGATCTCGCCGTCGACTGGAACCAGGCCATGAACCACTGGCAGGTCGACAAGTGGCTCGACTTCGACCCGCGCTTCCGCGGGTCGATCGCGGTGCCCCACGAGTACCCGGACCTCGCCGTGGCGGAGATCGAGCGGCACGCGGCCGACTCGCGGTTCCTGGCCGTGCTGATGCCCGCGAGCGCGATCGAGATGCTCGGCTCACTTAAGTACTGGCCGATTTACGAGGCGGCCGCTGCGCACGGGCGCCCGGTGGCGTTCCACACCGGCGGCTACATGGATCACCGGGGCGCCGGCTACCCGTCGTTCTATCTCGAGTACCACGTCGCCAACGGGATTAACATGCAGGCTCAGCTCACCAGCATGGTCGGCGGTGGGATGTTCGACGCGATCCCGGGCCTGCGGGTGGTGCTCGTCGAGTGCGGGCTGGCCTGGGCGGCGGCGCTCAGGTGGTCCCTGGACGCGGCCTGGGAGCTGATGCGAGAGGACCTTTCGCGCCTGAAGCGGCGGCCCTCGGAGTACGTCCGCGACCAAGTGTGGTTCACCACGCAGCCGATCGAGGAGCCACAGGAGCCGCGCCACCTGCTGCACGCGATCGCCCAGGCGCAGCTGGAGGACCGGCTGCTGTTCGCCACCGACTATCCGCACTGGGACTTCGACTCGCCCACCCAGGCGCTGCCGCGGGCGATGCCGGCGGAGCTGCGCCGGGCGATCCTGGCCGAGAACGCGCTCGAGCTCTACGGGCTGCCGGCCGAGCGCACCGCCACGGCGTGATCGCGATGCCCGCGATCGACTGCGACGTCCATTGCGCGCCCGCGTCGTTCGAGGCGCTGTTTCCGTACCTGAGCGACTACTGGCGGCAGTACATCACCGAGGGCGGCGTCCGCCTGGGCGGCGTGGCGTTTGCCTATCCGCCGCTCGCGCCGACGACGGCGGTGCCGGCGGCGCGGGAGCAGGCGGCGCGGGAGCAGGCGGCGCCGCCGACTCCCGAGAGCTATGACCAGCTGAAGGAGAGCGTGCTCGACCGGGCGGACCCGCGTGCGGTCGTGCTCAACTGCCTGACGGGGTTCGAGACCCACCGCAACGCCTACTACAGCGCCGCGGTGGCCAGCGCGGTCAACGACTGGCTGCGCGAGGAGTTCCTCGCTCGCGACGACCGGCTCCGGGCAAGCCTGGTCGTCTCCACGATCTCGACCGAGGATGCGGTGGCCGAGATCGAGCGGGTGGGCGGCGAGCCCGGGTTCGTTCAGGTCCTCCTGCCCGTACGCAGCGACGTCCCGTGGGGCAACAAGCGCAACCACCCGATCTTCGCCGCCGCGTGTGCGCATTCGCTCCACGTTGGACTGCACGCGTGGGGCCGCGCGGGCCGGGCGCCGACGCCGAGCGGTTTCACTTCGACCTACCTCGAGGACTACCTAGGAAACCAGCCGATCGCCCAGGCCCAGGTGCTCAGCTTCGTCAGCGAAGGCGTGTTCGATCGCTTCCCCGACCTCAAGGTGCTGCTGATGGAGTGCGGCTTCGCCTGGCTGCCGCCCCTGCTGTGGCGCTTCGACAAGGACTGGCGAGGCGTGTGGCGAGAGGTGCCGTGGGTCAAAGGACTACCCTCGGAGTACGTCGCCGAGCATTTCCGCTTCACCACCGCGCCGGCGCACCTGCCTCGCGATCGCGCCGCGATCGGCCAGCTGCTGGAGATGCTCGACGCCGGCGGCCTGCTGGCCTATGCCAGCGACTACCCCCACAACCACGGCGACGGCCTCACTGTGCTGCTCGATCAGCTCGACGAGGATGCCCGGGCGGCGGTGATGGGGGGCAACGCCGCCGCCCTGTACGGCCTGCCTTGACGAGGCACTGATGGATGAGCCCAGAGCCAACCCTTCGACCGGCGGCGAGGTCGAGAGCTACCACGTAGGCACCGAATCGATGTCCACGTCCGGGTCGCTGGCAGACGCGTTCTCGCCCGATCCGCTGGCCGGGCCGGCGACCGTCCATGAGCCGGCCCGCGAGATACCCGTGCATGCGAGCACCGATGTCCTCGTGGTCGGCGGTGGGCCAGCGGGCTGCGCCGCGGCGCTGGCGGCGCGGCGAGCCGGGGCCGAGGTGTTGCTGGTCGAGCGCTACAACCATCTCGGCGGCCTCTCCACCGGGGGGTTGGTGATCTGGATCGACCGCATGAGCGACTGGAGCGGGCGGCTGGTCATCGCCGGGTTCGCGCAGGAGGTCCTCGCGCGGCTGCCCGACGGCGCGGTCGCGGGCGCAGCGCCCGAGCTGTGGGGGTCGGCCGAGGCGCCGGAGGTCGCGTATTGGCGCGAGCGGCAGGGCGCGTTCCGCGACGTGGTGACCTGGTCGCCGATGATCGATCCGGAGTGGCTGAAGCACCTCTCAACCGAGATGTTGATCGAGGCCGGAGTGCGCCTGCTGCTGCACAGCTGGGTGGCGGAGCCCTTGCTCGCCGGCCGCGAGGTGCAGGGTGTGGCGTTCGAGAGCAAGCAGGGCCGGCGCGCGATCCTGGCCAAGGTGGTGGTCGACGCCAGCGGTGACCTCGACGTCTGCGCCCGGGCGGGGCTCGAGTTCGAGGCCGACGCCAAGAGCGGCGGCAGCGGCATCGCGCACTGCCTGAACACCGGCTGGATCTGGGCGGGGGTGGACTTCGCGCGCTGGCTGGCGTTCAAGCGCGACGATCCCGGCGGGCACCGGCAGCTGATGCAGGACGCCGGTGATGCGCTGGGGTTCGTCGAGCGCCCGGTGGTCGGCTGGCGAAACGACGTGGCGCTGTTTCTCGGGCCCCGACTGAGTGGCTACAGCGGAGTGAGCGTCTCCGACCTGACGCGCGTGGAGATCGAGTCGCGGCGGCGGATGGTCGCCCATCTCGACTACTTTCGCCGCCGTGCGCCGGGGTTCGAGAACGCCTGGCTGATGCTCTCGGCCGCCCAGGTCGGCGTGCGCCACACCCGCCGGCTGGTGGGGCGCCACAAGCTGACGAGCGACGACTGGCGCGCGGGCGCGCGCCACGCCGACGAGATCGGGGTCTCGCCATCCCCGTCGCAGAAGTTCGCCAACGTCTCGGTGCCCTACCGGGCGCTGGTCCCGCGGGACCTCGACAACGTCCTCGTCGCCGGCCGGCACATCGCCTGCGACCCGCAGACCCAGGCGTTCATGCGGGAGATCCCACAGTGCTGGCTCACCGGGCAAGCGGCGGGGGTGGCGGCCGCGCTCGCCGTCGGCCGGGCGGTTCCGACGGCCGAGGTCGACGTTGCCGAGCTGCAGCAAGAGCTGCGCCGGCAGGGGGTTTACCTGCAGGACGGCGGCGCGGCGCCATCGGCGCCCGAGCACGCCGCCACGGCTCCGCTCGCGCGCTGACTTCCTCGCCCTCCCAGGGGCGCGCATCGGTGCGGCCTCCCTAACCTGTGCTCCGGTGGCCATCCTGGTCGCGAAACTGGGCTCGAGCATCGTTGCCGACGAGAGCGGCGACGTGCGCGCCGACGTGCTCGGGGGCATCTGCGACCAGCTCGCGGAGCTGCACCACGCCGGCCACCGCGTGATCGTGGTGACCAGCGGCGCGATCGCGCGCGGCATGGGGCTGATGGCGATCCCGCTGCGCCCCCGGGCGATGGACGAGCTCCAGGCGGCGAGCGCGGTGGGCCAGGGAAAGCTCTACCAGGTCTACGACCAGCTGCTGTCCTCGCGCGGGGTGCCGACGGCTCAGGTGCTGCTGACCTTCTTCGACATCAGCGCGCGCAGCCACTACCTGAACGCGCGCCAAACCCTGCGCAAGCTGCTCGACTGGCGGGTCGTGCCGGTGATCAACGAGAACGACACGACGACGACCGACGAAATCTCGTTCGGAGACAACGACTTCCTGGCCGCACAGGTGGCGATCCTGCTCGGCGCCGGACTCCTGCTTCTGCTCACCGACGCCGACGGGCTCCACACGGCCGACCCACGCACCGACCCGGACGCCAAGCTGGTCACCGAGGTGGGCGACTTCGACGAGCTGCGCTCGCTCGAGATCGGTCATTCCACCTCGCCGCTCGGCTCCGGAGGGATGCGCTCGAAGGTGGTGGCCGCAGAGATGGCGAGCGCCGCGGGGATTCCGACCGTGGTCGCGAGCGGCCTGCGGCCACGCTCGATTCTCGCCGCGGT
The DNA here is from genome assembly GCA_019240655.1 of Solirubrobacterales bacterium. Classification (GTDB taxonomy): domain Bacteria; phylum Actinomycetota; class Thermoleophilia; order Solirubrobacterales; family Solirubrobacteraceae; genus Palsa-465. The sequence goes on along the minus strand of JAFAXX010000106.1, from coordinate 1,715 downwards.
GGCCGGCGAGTCGGTGGGGACGCGCTTCGCCGCGCGGGATGGCCGTTACTCGAGCTTCAAGCTGTGGCTGAAGTACGCCAAGCCGAGCCGCGGCCGGGTGCTGGTCGATGCCGGCGCCGCACGCGCCCTGCGCGAGGGCGGGACCAGCCTGCTGCCGGTCGGCGTGGTCGAGGTCTCCGGAGAGTTCGACGCCGGAGATGCCGTCGAGGTGACCCACGGCGGAAGGGTGGTCGGCAAGGGCATCTCGAACTACTCCTCGCAGGAGCTGAGCCAGGTCCAGGGAATGAAGTCGGGGGACGTGCGGGCGGTGCTCCCACGAGCGACCCAGGAAGCGGTCCACCGCGACTACTTCGTCCTGGCGTAACCTTTGGCGACCATGGCGCTCACGACGATCTCAGTGGCGGAGATCTGCGCGACGGCCAAGCAAGCCTCGCGCACTCTGGCGACGCTGTCCTCATCGGTCAAGGACGCGGCCCTGGAGGCGATCGCGGCGGCGCTGACGGCCCGCGGGGAGGAGGTCCTCGAGACCAACGCCCGCGACGTTGAGGACGGCCGCACGACCGGCCTGTCGAGCGCGTTGGTCGACCGGCTGACCCTCGACGAGGCCCGCCTCGCGGAGGTTGCATCCGGCGTGCGCAAGATCGCGTCGCTGCCCGATCCGGTCGGGGAGGTGATCGACGGCTCGCGCCTGCCCAACGGGCTCGAGGTGCGCAAGGTCCGCGTCCCGCTCGGCGTCGTGGCGGTGGTCTACGAGGCGCGGCCGAACGTGACCATCGATGCCGCTGCGCTGTGCCTGAAGTCCGGCAACGCGGTCGTGCTGCGCGGCTCGAGCGCCGCGGCCCGCTCGAATGCCGTGCTGGCCGGCATCGCCGCCGACGCCGCGACCGCCGCCGGGCTGCCCGACGGCGCCATCTCTCTGGTCGCCGGCGGCGGACACGACGAGTTGCGCGAGCTCGCCACCCAGGCCGGCGTGGTCGACCTGATCGTGCCCCGCGGGGGAGAGGGTCTGAAGGCGGCGCTCAAGCGCGTGGCCACGGTGCCGGTGATCTATGCGGCGTCCGGCAACTGCCACGTGTACGTCGACGCGACGGCCGACCTCGACGCCGCCCGGGCGATCGTCCTCAACGCCAAGCTGCAGCGTCCGAGCGCATGCAACGCGGCCGAGACGCTGCTCGTGCACGCGGACGTCGCCGAGGCCTTCCTACCCGGCGCGCTGCGGGCCCTCAGCGAGGCGGGCGTCGTGCTCCACGGCGACGAGCGCGCCCGCGCGGCCGCCGCCGGCGCGCCGATCGACGCCGCTGCCGCGGCCGACTGGGACACCGAATATCTGGCCTTCGAGCTCGCGGTCGGCGTGGTCGACTCGGCCGAGGAAGCGATCACGCACATCAACGCCCACGGCAGCGGCCATTCGGAGGCGATCCTGACCCGGGACACCGAGGCCGCGCGCGCGTTCGAGCTCGGTGTCGATGCCGCCTGCGTGTACGTCAACGCCTCGACCCGGTTCACCGACGGCGGCGAGTTCGGCTTCGGCGCGGAGATCGGCATCTCGACCCAGAAGATGCACGCGCGCGGCCCGATGGGGCTGGCCGAGCTGACCTCGACGAAGTGGGTCGTCACCGGCGACGGGCACACCCGCGGGTGAAAGCCACGAACGGCGGCATCGACCTGGGCCGCGCGACCCTCCTCGCGGTCCTGTCCGTCGTGGCGTTCGTCCT
>JAFAXX010000065.1 GCA_019240655.1 Solirubrobacterales bacterium | reverse complement strand
CGCGGCCACCACCTCACGCTCCACCCGCCCGCGGCGGAGCTCGAACTGAGCCGGCCGTCCGAGGCGCGCCCGCGCCCGCTCGAGCAGCGCCTGTGCCTCCTCGGCCGCCACCTCGCGCAGCGGCGGTCCGGGCGGCCGGCGGTGCTGTCGCCCGAGCAGCCGGGCCGCGCCGTGGGCGGCCAGGTCCTCGACGTCGCTCGGCGACACATGGAGCAGCGTCACGTTGGCATCCGCCGGGATCAGCGCGCGAGCAGCCTCGACGCATCCCTCCGACGTCCCCTCTCTGACCCAGATCACGACGCGCATCAGATCACCTGCAGAGCCAACCACAACGCCACCGCCGAGGCCACCAGCGCGGCCGGCACGGTCAGCAGCCCGAGGCGGGTGAACTCGCCGATGTCGGTGTCGTGCTCGTGGGCGTGGACGATTCGCCGCCAGAGCAGCGTGGCCAGCGAACCGACATAGGTCAGGTTCGGGCCGATGTTCACGCCCAGGAGCATCGCCAGGACCGTCCCGGGGCCGCTGCTCGCCGCCACCGGGAGGATGATCAGCGTCGCCGGCAGGTTGTTGACCAGGTTGGCCAGCAGGGCGCTCACCCCGGCCACCGCCAAGAGGGCCAGCGGACCCCCTCCGCCGGGGACCAGCTCGTCGACCACGCTCGAGAGCCCGTGCCGCCCGGCCGCGCTGACCACGACGCCGAGCCCGAGCACGAAGATCAGAAACGGCGGCTCGGCCGCGCTCACGAGCTGCCGCGGCGCGGGGCGCTCGCGAGCGATCAGCGCGAGCGCCCCGGCCGCGGCAATCCACACCGGGGCGATCCCGAGCGCGGAGCTGAACGCGAAGCCGGCCAGCGTCAGCGCGAGCACCGAGAGGGCAAACACCGGCACCTCGACCTCCCCGCCGGTTCGAGGCTCCGCCTGCGGCGGCTGTTCCAGCTCCGCCGCGAACCACCGGCTGATCACCATCCATTCGACGGCGAGCCCGGCCAGCCACGGCAGCACCATCAGCTCCGCGAAGCGCACGAACGACAAGCCGCTGGCGTGGAAGGCGAGGAGGTTGGTCAGGTTCGAGACCGGCAACAGCAGCGAGCCCGTGTTGGCCAGGTGCGAGCACGTGTAGACGTGCGGGCGGGGGCTGGTCGGCAGCCGCGCCGCGGTGGTGAAGACGATCGGGGTGAGCAGCACGATCGTCGCGTCGAGGCTGAGCACGGCTGTGGTCACCGAGGCGGCCACGAACACCAGCGCGAGCAGCCGGCGGGCGCGGCCGTGGGCACCGCCGGCCATCGCCGCGCCGAGGGCGTCGAACACCCCCGCCCGCCGGCAGCCGTCGGCCAGCATCAGCAGCGCGGCCAGGAACCCTACGGTCGGCGCGAGCTGGCGGAGCGCTGTCCGCGCGTCGCCCAGACTGAGCACTCCCACCGCGATCAGCACGAGCGCGGCGAGCGCGGCCACCAGCCAGTCCGGCGCCCAGCGCGGGCGCGCCACCGCGGCGGCCAGGCTCGCCGCCAGCGCAACGAGGGCGACGGCTTCGCTCACGGAACGCGCCTTGGCACCTCGGAGACACTACCCCCGCCCCCGCCGGAGCCATTACCCCCGGCCCCCGCCGGAGCCATCAGCCCCGCCCCCGCCGGTGTCGTTACCCTGAGCGCCTCGTCCGCCCGGATCACCGCTGCCATGATCACCCGCCGCCTCGCATCCGATCCCCTCCGCCCGTCGTTCGCCATGACCGAGGACCAGCGCCGGCACCCGGTGATCGAGCTGATCCGCCGCCGCCGCGCCGCGGGCTCGCGCCCTGGCGAGCGCGGCGACGGGTGTCGCGTCGCGCTGGTCATCGAGGGCGGCGCGATGCGCGGCGTCGTCTCCGCCGGGATGACCTCGGCGCTGGAACAGCTCGACTTTCGCGATGCCTTCGACGATGTGTACGGCGCGTCCGCCGGGGCTTTCAACGCCGCGTTCTTCGTGGCCGACCAGGCCGCCTACCTGACCGCCCTGTACCTGTGCGGGTTCGGCGATCCCCGCTTCGTCAGCGTGGTGCGGGCGCTTCGCGGCGGCCCGGCCCTCGACATGGACTACGTGATCGCGAACGTGTGGGCCGGCCAGCGCCCGCTCCGGTATGCCGAGATCCGTACGAGCGGGATCGCCCTGCACTGCTCGGCCACGGATGCCGACCGGGCCGAGTTCGTCTACCTGTCCGAGCTCCACGACGACGAGGAGATCCGCTGCGCGTTGCGCGCGTCGGCGCGGCTGCCGTGGCTGGCCGGCCCGCCGGTCGACTTCCGCGGGCGCCGGCTGCTCGACGCGACTCTGGCCGAGGCGATCCCGATCCACGCCGCGCTGGCCTCCGCCACCCACGTGCTGGTGCTCCAGACGCGGCCATGGGGCGTTCGTCACGCGCCTCTGTCGGGGCCCGTCGCGCGCCTCACCGACCGCTATCTGGAGAGGCTCAATCCCGCGCTGGTCGGCCTTCGGCGCACCCGCTCGCAGCGCTATGACGAGCTCAGCGCCGCGATCGCGGCTCGCGCCGCGGACCGCTCGGCCGTGCCTTCGGTGTGCGTCATCCGCCCCCCGACCGGCGCGCTGCTGATCGGACAGCTCGAGCACCGGACGCTGGCGCTGCAGACCGCCGCCGGCCATGGAATGCGCGCGGCGTGGATGGCCGTCGAGGGCGAGGATCCGGAACTGGTCGCCACCCTGCGCGCGTACCCGCGACCCGAAGACCGCGTCCGCCGCTCGCGCCAGACTTCCTCGGCGTACCTTTCGTAACACCTGCCAGGAGGAGCAGATGGCCGGAACAGAGCGCATAGCGATCCCCGGGAGCCAGCCCGCGATCGGCCCCGGACAGCGCCGCGTCGGCGCGGTCGACGGGGGCGAGGAGATAGAGGTCACCGTGTACCTGAAGCCGTCGGCGCCGCTGGATTGGGTCGACGACACGGCCGCCGGACCGCCGGCGCAGCGGCGCACGATCACCCGCGAGCAACTGGCCCGCGACTACGGGGCGACGCCTCAGGACATCGACGCCGTCCGCGCGTTCGCCGCCGATTACGGCCTCGAGGTGACGAGCGCCGACGCCGGGCGGCGCGCGGTCACGGTGCGCGGCTCGATCAACGCCGTCGTGCAAGCGTTCGGCGTTGAGGACATCGGCCTGTTCGAGCTGCCCGGGGGTGGGACCTACCGCGGCCACAGCGGGCCGCTCACCGTGCCCGCCGATCTCGCCGGGGTGATCACCGGGGTGTTCGGGATCGACGCGCGTCCGCAGGCCAGCGCCCAGATTCGCCGGCCGGCTCAGGCGGCGGCGTCGTATACGCCGGTGCAGGTGGCGCAGGCATACTCGTTCCCCACCGGCGTGACCGGCGCGGGTGAGACCGTGGGCATCCTCGAGCTCGGCGGCGGCTACAACCAGAGCGATCTCGACACCTACTTCAGCGGGCTCGGCCTCAGTTCGCCGTCGGTCACCGCGGTCGGCGTAGACGGCGGGAGCAACTCGCCCGGCACCGACCAGAACGCCGACGGCGAGGTGATGCTCGACATCGAGGTGATCGGCGGCGTGGCGCCGGGGGCGCGGATCGTCGTCTACTTCGCGCCCAACACCGACCAGGGCTTCATCGACGCGCTCTCGACCGCCGTGCACGACACCACCAACAAGCCGTCGGTGGTGTCGATCAGCTGGGGCGGGCCCGAGGACTCCTGGACCGCGCAGGCGCGCAGCCAGATGGAGCAGACGCTGACCGAGGCGGCGGCCGTCGGCGTCACCGTCACGGTCGCCGCAGGCGACAACGGCTCCACCGACGGCGTGAGCGACGGCAAGCAGCACGTCGACTTTCCCGCCGCGGCGCCCCATGCGCTGGCCTGCGGCGGGACGACGCTCGAGCTGGCGGGCGGCGCCATCTCGAGTGAGACGGTCTGGAACGACGGCGCCAGCGGAGGCGCGACCGGGGGCGGGGTCAGCGTCGAGTTTCCGCTCCCCTCCTATCAGAGCCAGGTCAACGTGCCGACCAACGCCGACACGCATCAGCCGGGCCGCGGAGTGCCCGACGTCGCCGGCGACGCCGACCCGCAGACGGGCTACTCGGTCCGCGTCGACGGAGTCGACCAGACGATCGGCGGGACGAGTGCGGTGGCGCCGCTGTGGGCCGGCCTGATCGCGCGGCTCAACCAGTCGCTCGGCAAGCCCGTCGGCTTCCTCCAGCCCCAGCTCTACGCCGCGGGCGAGCGCGGGTTCCACGACATCACCCAGGGCAACAACGGCGACTATCAAGCGGGAACGGGCTGGGATGCCTGCACGGGGCTCGGCTCGCCGAACGGCGCGGCGCTGCTACAGGCACTCGGTGGAGCGGCGGCCGGCGCGACTTAGCGGCCGCTGTTACCGTCGGTGAACTTGGCCGATCTGCCCCCGTTCGCCAACGAGCCGATCCTCGAGCTCCGCCGCACCGCGGTGCGCGGCCGGCTCGCCGATGCGCTCGCCGGCCTGGACCGAAGGCTGCCGGTGAGCGTCCCGGTCATGATCGGCCCCGACCGCCGCGAGGGCGACGCGGTGATCTCCACCGACCCGGGCGATCCTGACCGCGTGGTGGCGCGGGCGGCCGCCGCCACGCCGGCCGAGGCCGCGGCCGCGGTGGACCGTGCGCAGGAGGCGTTCGGCGGTTGGAGCGCCCGGAGCGCCTCCGAGCGCGCGCAGGCGCTGCTCGGCGCCGCGGCACGGCTGCGCGAGCGGCGGCTCGAGCTCGCGGCGCTCGAGGTCAGGGAATGCGCCAAGCCCTGGCGCGAAGCCGACGCCGACGTCTGTGAGGCGATCGACTTCCTCGAGTACTACGCCCGCGACGCGATCGCGCTCGAGCGCGGCCCCGAGCTCCTGCAGGTCCCCGGCGAGCGCAACGAGCTTCGCTACCGGCCTCGCGGAGTGGTGGCGGTGATCGCCCCGTGGAACTTTCCGATCGCGATTCCCTGCGGGATGACGGCCGCCGCCCTGGCCACCGGCAACGCCGCCGTCCTGAAGCCGGCCGAGCAGTCGCCGGCCTGCGCGCTGGCGATCGTGGAGGCGCTCCGCGCGGGCGGCGTCCCGGCCGAGGCGCTCGCGCTCCTCCCCGGCGAGGGCGACGTCGGCGAGGCGCTCGTGCGCCACCCCGGCGTGCAGACGATCGCGTTCACCGGATCGCTTCCCGTCGGCCTCGAGATCGTCCGCGCCGCGGCCGACACCGGGCCCGGACAGCGGCACATCAAGCAGGTCGTCGCCGAACTCGGGGGCAAGAACTGCGTGATCGTCGACTCCGACGCCGACCTCGACGAGGCGGTGCCGGCGATCGTCACCTCGGCGTTCGCCTACGCGGGCCAGAAGTGCTCAGCGGCGGCGCGCGTGCTCGCACACGACGCGATCGCCGATGCGCTGATCGAGCGAGTCGCCGGCGCGGTGCGCGTGCTCGTGGTTGGCCAGGCCGGCGAGCTCGCCACCGACGTGCCGCCCGTGATCGAGCGCGCGGCCCACGAGCGG
>JAFAXX010000188.1 GCA_019240655.1 Solirubrobacterales bacterium | reverse complement strand
GCCGCCACCGCGAAGACCTGATCGGGCGGCGTGATGTGGTCGCTGGCGCCGGCCAGCAGGTTCAGCGGCATCGTCAAACTGGTCAGGTCGACCTTCCGCCCGCGCACCCGGAGCGACCCGCCGATCAGCGCGTTGTCGCGAAACAGGCTGCACACGATCCACAGATAGAACTCCCCCGGGATGTCCTGGGTGTGCTTGAACCAGTCCTCGAACTCGCGGTAGCGCGCGACATGCGCCTGGTCATCGAGCTTGAGCAATAGCTCGATCTGCCTCGAGATCTCGGCCGCCGGCTGGATCAGGATGAAGCCGGCGAGCATGCGCTCGCCCTTCAGCACGCCCCCGTCGAACGCCACCAGCTGCTCATAGAAGCGCAGGTCGCCGTTCGGCGCCACGCGACGGATGACCTCGTGGACCACGGGCTCTCCGGCGTGGAAGTCGATCGGCGCGCCGGCCAGCGTCAGCGTGTTCACGCGCTCGGAGTGAAGCGCGGCGTAGATCGCGGCCAACCACCGCCCTGGCAATCGCCGATCAGGTTCACCCGCCCGCCCGCATGCTCGATCGCGCGGTCGATCGCCTCCATGTAGTCGTCGATCGTCGCCTTCGCGGTCTCCGGCGTCGCACCGATCCAGTCCAGCGACAGCGCGCGGGTCAGGCCCGCGGCCAGGATCGCCCCCATCTGGCTCTGCTCCGCCGAGTAGTCGACGATCGTCGAGTCGTGTCCGGCCTGAGGAGGCAGGACCAGCGTCGGGACCAGACCCGGGTCATCAGAGGTGGAGAAATCGCGCAGGCGCGCGACCGGCGCCTCGAAGACGATCTCGTGGGGCGTTGTCCAACCCGGCTGCTCGCGCCGCGTCGCGGTCTCGATCCACCGCGGGAGGTCGAGCGTCCACGGTCCCCGGGTGGCGGCGGCAGTCATGCAGTCGCGCAGGCCGCTCACCGCGGCCCCCCACCCCTCGATCCAGCTGCCCACCAACCCCAATGAGGTCGCCGGCGACGGCGCCGGCGGACAGTACGTCAGGGAACTCACGGCCAACCTCCTTGTCGATGCGAGGAGCGCCGGGATACCCGGCGCTCCCCTATGTCATGCTCGCCTGCCTTCGCTACCTAAGCAGGTTTGCCTGCCTGCGCTACTTGAGCAGCGTGCGGGCCGCGGCAGTGTACGACGAGGTGACGTCGCGCGCGATATCGACCTGCGCCTGCGCCAGATTCTTGATCCAGTCCTGCTGGGTCATGCCGGCGAACTTGAGCTCGAGGTCAGCCGCCCGCTCGACCGCCTTCTCATAGGAGTCGAGGTAGAGGTTGCCGGCCTTGCGCGCGGCGACGAGAAACTGATCGTTGAGGTCGCGGGCGTGCTCGAACGCGTTGTCGGTGCCGGTCTTCGTGTGGGTGTTGGCCATGAGTGTTTGCTCCTGGTGTCGTGTTTGGCTCTGCTTGCAGATTAGCAGGTACATCGCTAGATTGCAAGCGCCTTGAATCGGGGCCAAAGACCTTGGCGGCGACCGGCGAAGGGCGGCGACCGTACCCCGTCGAGGCCGAGGACGGCGGCCGAGTAAGCTGCGGGAGCGATATGGCAAGCGACTTGATCGACGTTGAGACCGAGCGCGGCCCGAGCGTGGCCGCCGGCGCGCTCCTGCGTCCCTCGGGGCTGGTGACCGGCGAGCCGGATTCGCCGTGCCGGTCGCCCGGGTGGGTGGGGGTCGACCTGCTCAGCCGCCGGCTCGCCGCGTCTGGGACCTAGGGGCCACGACACGCAGCGCCGCGCGACGGTGTCCCGTGTCCGCTAGCGCCTCCGCCGAGTCCCGAGGCGCCGGCGCGGTCCCGCTCGGGATGATGATCGTGCTCGGAGCCCTGTCGGCCTTCGGACCGCTGTCCACCGACATGTACCTGCCCGGGCTCCCGTCCATGACGCGCGATCTCGGGGCAAGCGCTTCCGAGGCGCAGCTGACGATCTCTGGCTGCCTGATCGGGCTGGCCATCGGTCAGCTGATCGCCGGGCCGCTCAGCGACGCGCTCGGGCGGCGGCGTCCGCTGATGCTCGGCCTGCTCGCGTATATCGTCGCCTCGGCGCTGTGCGCGGTGGCGCCCAGCGTCGGCCCTCTGCTGGCGGTTCGGTTCGTCCAGGGGCTCGCGGGCGCCGCCGGCATCGCCATCGCCCGCGCCGTGGTGCGCGATCGCGCCCATGGTCTCGCGGCCGCGCGGGCGTACGCGACGCTGATGGTGGTCACCGGTCTCGGCCCGATACTCGCGCCGGTGGCCGGCGGGCTGCTGCTCCACGTCACCGATTGGCGGGGAATCTTCGTGACGTTGGCGGTAATCGGCGCGGCGCTGATCGCCGGGACGGCGGCGTTAGTGCCGGAGACGCTGGCCGCGGCGGCTCGGACGCCGGCCGGGCTGCGGGCCACCCGAGACTCGCTCGGATGGCTGCTGCGCGACCGACGCTATGTCGCTCACACGCTGGCCGCCTCGCTGGCTTTCGGAACGCTGATGGCCTACATCGCCGGATCGCCGTTCGTGCTCGAGCACATCCACGGCCTCTCGCCGCAGGTGTTCAGCCTCGTGTTCGCGGCCAACGGCGGCGGGATCCTGATCGGCCGTCAGCTCGCCGCGACCTACGTGGACGGCGTGGGCACGCTCGGCGTCATGCAGACGGGGCTGGCGTGCCAGCTCGCCGCCGCGACCGGCGTGCTCGCGTCCACCCTGTTCGCGCCGAGGCTGGCGCCGCTGCTCATCGGACTGTTCGTGGCCGCGGCGAGTCTCGGCGCAGTGCTGCCGATGGCCACCGCGCTGGCGATGGAGGACCACCCCGAGCGCGCCGGCAGTGCCTCCGGCCTGCTCGGCTTCACCCAGTTCCTGCTCGGCTCGATCGTCGCGCCGCTGGTCGGAGTGGCCGGCACCGCGTCCGCCCTGCCGATGGCGATCGCCATGCCGGTGTGCTCGGTGGCGGCGACGATCGCGCTGCAGGCGGCGCGGTAGGGAGGCGCCGCCGGGTCTCCGGCTCCCGGCCGCAGGGGCGACGCGCAGCGCGGCATGGTCCTCGTCGCGTGGGGCGCCCGCGTTCTTCTCAGCGAAGCGCGGCGGTGACCGCCGCCGCGAACGCGTCGACGTCCTCCTCGGTGGTGTCCCACGCGCACATCCACCGGACCTCGCCGCGGCTCTCGTCCCACACGTAGAACGCGAACTGGTCCTGAAGGCGCCGCGTCGCCTCGACCGCAAGGGTCGCGAACACGGCGTTCGCCTGCACCGGCCGCGTGATCGTGACGCCGGGCGTGTCGCCGACCGCGTCGGCCAGCCGGGATGCCATCGCGTTCGCCTGTCGCGCGCACCGCAGCCAGAGATCGTCGCGCAGGAGGGCGTCGAACTGCACGGCCAGAAAGCGCATCTTCGAGGCCAGCTGCAGCGACTGCTTGCGCAGGTACGGGAAGCCGTCGGCCAGGCCCGGCGCGAGCACGACAACCGCCTCGCCGGCGAGCAGGCCGTTCTTCGTCCCCCCGAACGAGACCAGATCGACCCCGGCGTCGGTGGTGACGGCCCGCAGGGAGACGCCGAGCGCGGCCGCGGCGTTGCCGAGCCGCGCTCCGTCGAGGTGCAACAGCAGCCCATGGTCGTGTGCCGTTTGCGCCAAGGCGCGGAGCTCCGCCACCGTATACACGGTGCCGAGCTCGGTGCACTGTGAGATCGAGACGAGCCGCGGCTGGACCGCGTGCTCGTCGCCCACGCGTGAGTGGAGCCGCGTCACCAGCTCGGGCGTCAGCTTGCCGTGCTCGCTGGGGACGGTGAGCAGCTTCACACCGGCGATCGCCTCCGGTGCGCCGCACTCGTCGACGTTCAGGTGCGCCGTCTCGGCGCAGATCACCGCCTCCCAGGGCCGGCACGCCGCCCGCAGGCAGAGGACGTTGGCGGCGGTCCCGTTGAAGACGAGGAACGTGCGCGCGTGGGCACCGAAGTGCTCGGCGAATCGCCGCTCGACCGCCTCCGTGAACGGGTCTTCACCGTAACCGCGCGCGTGGCCGGTGTTGGCCGCCGCGATCGCCGCCAGCACCTCGGGGTGAATCGTCGCCGCGTTGTCCGAGGCGAACCCGCGCCGCGCACCGCTCACGCGGCGAGCTTCGCCTTCAGCGACGAGTAGAAGATCGAGAGGGGGAACTCGTCGTCGAGCACGAGGTCGACGTAGCGCCGCGGATCCTCCGTCTCCTCGAGGCGGCGCACCGGCGCCGCCCAACGCGACCCGCTCGCCGGCGCGACGCTGGCGGCCACGAGGTCATGGGCGGCGGCCCAGTGTTGGAGCTTGGTGCGGTCGATCCCGGCACGGTACAGCTCCTCCACCTCCCGGTGCAGAGCGGCGACGCCCTCGCCGACGCGCGGCCAGTCGATCGTCAGCTGGTTGTCGGCCCAGTGCAGGTAGCCGTGGCGGTGCAGGTGCGCGAACAGCAGCTGACCGCCGAGGCCGTCGTAGTTGCGCCGGCGCGGTCCGGTGATCGGGAACCGGAGCAGCCGGTCGAGCAGGATGGCGTACTGGACGTGACGGGCGAAGGCGACCTGCCCAGCCGCCTCACCCGCCGCCTCACCGCACCGCTCAAGGTTGAGGGCCTGCGTGAAGGCGGTCAGATCGCAGCGTAGCTCCTCCAGCGCGTACATCCAGTAGGGCGCGCGCTGGCGGACCATGAACGGGTCGAACGGCAGCTCGCCGTGACTGTGAGCCCGGTCGTGGATCAGGTCCCAGAGGATGTAGGCCTGCTCGGAGAGCTCGGGGCTGGCCAGCATGAGCGCCGCGTCCGGCGGCAGGTTCAGCCGCAGCAGGTCGGCGGCCGGCACTGCCGTCCGACAGAGGCGGCGCGCCTCGCGGTCGCAGAAGATCGCCCCGAAGTTGTTCACCGGGTGCCCGTGGACCGCCACGGTCTCCGGGAACAGCGTCGCGCATTCGCTGTCGTAGCCCGTCGTGCCGTCGACCAGCTCGACCGGCAGGAACTTGGGGTTGTCATACCGGGTGCGC
>JAFAXX010000159.1 GCA_019240655.1 Solirubrobacterales bacterium | reverse complement strand
GATGAACGCACCTCTGGTGTATCTGTTGTCCTGCCAAGGGCACCGCAGGTTAGCTACGTGCGGATCGGATAACCGCTGAAAGCATCTAAGCGGGAAGCCGGCCTCGAGATGAGCTCTCCCATCCCCTCGAGGGAGTAAGACCCCTGGAAGATCACCAGGTTGATAGGCCGGATCTGGAAGAGTGGTGACACTCGCAGGAGACCGGTACTAATGGGTCGAGGGCTTGACGGATATTTGATATTCGTGCATTGGCGCTGTGCGGTTTTGAAGGCCCGCTTGAGGCGGTCTCGACCGGTTTCCGGTGGCTATGGCGAGGGGGAAACACCTCTTCCCATTCCGAACAGAGCCGTTAAGCCCCTCAGCGCCGATGGTACTTGGCTCGCAAGAGCCTGGGAGAGTAGGTCGCCGCCGGTTTCTAATTCGTATGACAAGAGCGAGCATGCGCGACGTGCACAACTTCTTTCGCGCGAACCCGCAGGTGCTCGTGCTTCTCATCATCTGTGTGGTGCTCGGGCTGGGAACCGTCCTGGCAGTGATCTTCGGCCTGCTCACGGCCGGCTCGGATACGACGACCGGCGAGCCAAGCGGCGCGATCGCGGTTCTCGGCGCCCTCGGCGGGTGAGCCGCCAGAGCGCGCCGAGGCGGCGCGATCGCAGTCGTCGGCGCCCTCGGCGGGTGAGCCGCCACAGAGCGCGCTCAGGCGGCGCGATAACGACTCTCAGCGGCCGGCGCGATCCCTGGCCGTCCCCGTGGGGCCACCCCGCACCGGCGACAGGCAGTGAGCCGGGCGGGGTGGTACGGAGCCGGGGCGACGCACGCGCACGCGGCGCAGCGGGCGGCGATGCGGGTGGGGCGGCGTGGTCGCCGGAGGGTCCGCGAGCAGGTCCTCCGCGAGTCTCAGCCAGCCGAGGAGGCGCGTCCGTGAAGACGAGAAGAACATATGTTCGAGAAGCTAGGTTCGGGCGCGGACGGAAGCGACCGCTGAGGCCGGGCGCCCGCGGCCACGCCCGCGTCGGTCACGCTCACAAGCGTAGTGACGACGAGACGTCAAGCTTCGCGCGCATGCGCTCGAGGACGGCTTCGGCGAACTCCCTGGCCCCACAATGTCCCCCCAAATCAGAGGTTTTCCTGTCGTTGGCGGTGGCCTCCAGCGCAGCTTCATAGACCGCCCCGAAGGCGCTTTCCGCCTCCCGTCGATGCCGCCCTGCGGTGCACCGGGGAACGGCACCGTGCAAGGATCATTGCGAGCGGATTGGCCAGATCCTTCCCTCCGAGCGCCGGCGCGGTTCCGTGTTGGGGCCTCGGCGCCCCGCAGGCTGCAATCCGCAGCCCGGCGGCTTCCCACCGCGACGTCCGACCGCGGACGTCCGGTGACAGACCCCAGGCTTGCCATGGCCGGCGGCGGGCATGAGGATGGGGCGCAGGTGCTTCAGAGGACGAACTGGGCCCGTGCTCTGCGCGTCACCCACCACCGCCACCCCCACAGCGGAGCGCTGCACATCACGCTTCGGCAGAAGACCCACGACCGCAAACACCAAACGGACGAGCCCCCGCTGCGTGGCGAGCTACGTCCGTCCGGACCGGTCAACCTGGGATTGACCGAGTCTCGGTGGACCGACGGAACGGTGATCGCCGTGAGCGGCGAGCTCGACCTGCGCACCGCTTCGCGCGCGGCGGCCCTGCTCGACGACGTGGTCCGTGGCGGCGCCGGAAGCGTCGTCGTCGACCTGCGAGAGACGGCGTTCATCGACGCCGCCGGTCTGCACGTCCTGGTGGGCGCCCAACGCCGGCTGACCCGGCGCTCCCGGGCGCTGAGCGTGCTGGTTTTCCCCGTCCGGCCAGGTGGCGCGATTGCTCGAGCTCGCGCGGCTCGCCGACGCGCTCGGCGCCGTGACGAGCCTCAGCGAAGCCGCGCGCGCGGTTGGTTAGGCGGGCCCCCAACGGAGCGGGCTACGCCGCGGCACCCTTCTCCGCCGCGGCACCCTTCTCCGGCATCAGCTCGTCACTTCGCTTCGCCAGCGCGGCGATCACGATCCCCAGGTGCTCGTCGAAATCGACTCCCAGGTCCGCGGCTCCGTGAACGAGCTCGGCACGATCGACCGCGGCCGCGAAGCTCGGCTGCTTGAGCTTCTTCTTGACCGACTTGGGCGTCATCCCGCTCAGTCCCTCGGGACGGACGTAGGCACAGGCGAGGATGAATCCGCACAATTCGTCCACCGCGTACAGCGCCCTCTCCATCGGGGTCTCCCGCGGCACGTCAAGGTACTCGGCGTGCGACGCGACCGCGCGCACGAGCTCGGCGGGATAGCCACGCTCCGAGAGCTCCCTCATCGCGTAGCGCGGATGGCCCTCGGCGAGGTCGGGATAGCGCTCGTAGTCGAGGTCGTGCAGCAGCCCGGTGAGGCCCCAGAGCTCGACGTCACCGCCGAAGCGCGGCGCGTACGCCCGCATCGCCGCCTCGACTGCCAACATATGGCGGCGTAGCGACTCGGAGTTCGTCCATTCAGTAAGCAGGGTCCAGGCGTCTTCTCGCGAAATCTCCACCTGCATGGGCCTTACCCTAGCTGACCGATCGACGCTCGCCACCGCGCAGTCGATCTCGGCACCCGCTAGCCTCGACCGTCCCCGCCACAGCCCCCTCCCGGCGGGACCGCTACCGATGGAAAAATTCGTGATCGAAGGCGGAGTCCCGCTGTCCGGGACGATCGTGCCCGCCGGCAACAAGAATGGCGCTCTGCCGATCCTGGCCGCGTGCCTGCTCACCGAGGACGAGGTGATCCTGCGCAACGTGCCCCGGATCAGCGACGTCGAAGCGATGCTCGCGCTGCTCGAGGGCCTGGGCGCTCAAGTAGGGTGGCTCGGGCCGGGGGAGGTCTCCGTCGACGCCTCAAATGTCGATCGCTTCGAGGTGGATCGCGAACTGGCCGAGCGGATCCGCGCGTCGTTCCTGCTTGCCGGCCCGTTGCTGGCCCGCTTCGGCCAGGCGCAGATGCCGCCGCCCGGCGGCGATGTCATCGGGCGCCGGCGGCTCGATCCCCATCTCGACGCCTTCCGGGCGCTCGGCGCGTCGGTCCACCACAACCGCGAGATCACGCTGGAGGCTCCGCTGGGGCTGCGGCCGTGCGATTTCCTGATGGACGAGCCGTCCGTGATGGCGACCGAGAACGCGTTGATGGCCGCCGCGCTGACCCGGGGTCCGACGGTGATTCGTAACGCCGCCTCCGAGCCGCATGTTCAGGACTTGGCTCGCATGCTGGTGGCGAT
This sequence comes from Solirubrobacterales bacterium, assembly GCA_019240655.1. GTDB lineage: Bacteria > Actinomycetota > Thermoleophilia > Solirubrobacterales > Solirubrobacteraceae > Palsa-465. Next base: position 29,981 of record JAFAXX010000159.1, on the reverse strand, counting down.
GGGCGCGGCGATCGACGGGGTCGGCTCCAACGTGATGACCGTGCACGGCACCGCCAGCCTGCGCGGCTGCACCCACACGATCGCGCCTGACCACATCGAGATCGGGTCGTTCATGGCGCTGGCGGGCGTCACCGGTGGCGAGCTGATCGTCAAAGACACCCGCCCGGAGGACCTGCGTATGATCCGACTGGTCTTCGACCGGCTCGGGCTCAGAACCGAGGTCCGGGGGGCGGACGTCATCGTCCCGGCGAACCAGAGACTCGTGGTGCGCAACGACGCCGGCGACTACATGCCCAAGGTCGAGGATGGGCCGTGGCCGGCGTTCCCGGCCGACCTGACGAGCATTGCCCTGGCGCTCGCCACCCAGTCGGAGGGGTCGGTGATCATCCACGAGAAGATGTTCGAGAACCGGCTGTTCTTCACCGACAAGCTTCAGGTCATGGGCGCGGCGATAACCATCTGCGACCCGCACCGCGCGATTGTCGTCGGGCCGCGGCGGCTCAGAGGCGAGCGCGTAGAGTCGCCCGATATCCGCGCCGGGATGGCGATCCTGATGGCGGCGCTGTGCGCGGACGGCGTGACCGAGATCGGCAACGTCCGCCAGATCGACCGGGGCTACGAGCGGATCGACGAACGGCTGCGGGCGCTCGGGGCGCGAATCACGCGCGTCGACGACGTGCCGGTTCTGGCCTGAGCCGACCCGGCACGGGCCCAACACCTGACGACGCGAGCGTCGGCCCCCGACGCGGCGGACTTCCCCGGTTCTTGCGCGAGCCGCACTGTCCGCGCCGGCGGCGAAGGCGCAGTGGCGATTCGTCGATCGTCCGAGCGCGTTGCTGGTAGTGGTCCGTCAAAGAATCGACGAAGGGCCGGCGTGGTCAGAGAGCCCTGGCCGGCTGCGAGATGATTGATAGGCGGATCACCACCCAAACCGCGCCCTCGCACTCGACCACCAGCCGCCCTGAATTCGATTCATAGCGCCGCGTGGAATGTACACTCATGACGCGAGTGACGCTCAGCTAGTGGTGGCGATCGCGGCCGGAGAGAAGGAGGGCGCCGATATGAGGCAACGGGTTACGGCCGTCGCGATTGCATTGCTGCTGTTGCCCATCTCGGCGGCCGCGGGCAAGCCGCCGCCTGGCGCAGTGGCGGTGACGCTCACAACCCAGAACCTACACTGGAGGCTCTCACCGATGCCACCAGTGCGGTTCGGGCCGTTGCGGAGAATCCGCACAATCGCGGTCCGCGACACGAGCCGGTATCAGCGGATCTGGGGCTTCGGCGCCGCGATGACCGACACGTCAGCCTGGTTGCTGTATGACGAACTGCGGCCGGCGAGAAGGGCGCGGGCGATGGCCGAGCTGTTCGCCGGCTCGGGGATCGGCCTCCGCTATCTCAGCCTTCCGGTCGGCGCCTCGGACTTCACGGCGACGGGCGTCCCGTATACGTACGACGACATGCCCGCAGGACAGACGGACCCGACGCTAAGCCGGTTCTCGGTCGCACACGATCGACGGTACATATTTCCGGCGCTCCGGCAGGCGCTCGTCGTGAATCCGGCGATACTCATCCTCGCGCGGCCGTGGAGCGCACCCGGATGGATGAAGGCCAATGATGCGCTGGACGATGTGGACTTCGCCGGCCAACTGCTTTCCGGCGACTACGGCGCGTTCGCGCACTACCTCGTCGACTTCGTCGAGGCGTTCACGCGCGCGGGCGTACCGATCGCAGCTCTCACCCCCGAAAACGAGGCACATACCTCATCGCTGTATCCGGGGATGGACTTGGACGAGGACACGTTCCTGTTGCGCTACCTCGCGCCCGCGCTGAGAGCAGCCCGAATTCACCCGCGCGTCTACGGGCTCGACGGGTCGGGGTTCGAGGCGGGCCTGAATATGATCACCGGACCCGTGCGGTCGGTGATCGCCGGGGTCGCGTGGCACTGCTATCAGGGCCTCCAGCAGATGTCCGTGCTGCATGACGCCAGCCCGACTGCCAGCCTGGTGATGGACGAGTGCTCGCCAAGGGTGGCCTACTATCCCACGGCAGAGACCGTCATCGCATCGCTTCGGAACTACGCGCAAGCCGTGGACTTGTGGAATCTGGCGCTGGATCCCGCCGGCGGACCCAAGCAGCCGGTGCCCGGCTGCGATAACTGCCAGGCGGTGGTCACGATCGATGAGCGTACGCATCGTGCTCGGCTGACGCTGGACTACTACCAGCTCGGTCAGGCGTCGAAGTTTGTCCAACGCGGGGCAATAAGGATCTACTCGGACCGGTGGGTCAGCGACTTTCCGGCGTCCGGCTCAATTGGCGTCACCGAAGGGCTCGATAACGTCGCGGTGCGCAATCCGGACGGGACCCGGGTACTGGTCGCCTACAACAACTCGGCGGCGCCGGTCCGATTTCAGGTCGCGTGGCATCGGCGAGGGTTTGCCTACCGGCTCGCTCCGCACGCGACGGCAACGTTCGAGTGGAACTGACAGCAACGTAGGTGCGCCTTCGCCCGTCGACAACGCTTACGACTCGCTCACCGGCGCTCAGCCGCTGGCTACCTAGCGGTAGCTCATTACGATGAGACGGCGGTCCAGCTTTCCCGCCGATTGACCCGATCAGATCAGAGGCCGACTGACCCGATCAGATCAGAGGCCGATTGACCCGATCGGATCAGAGGCTTCCAACTTGCGGCCAGTACCATTGCACGACCAGCTTGAGGTCGGGTGACCGCCTCTCCATCGCCGCCAGTTCCGAGTAGAAACGGCGCGCCGATTCGGTGACCAGGAACACCCGGTACTTGGTCGACGGTCCTGACTCCGTGTCCCACAATGGGACATGCTTGGATTGTGCCCACGCCGCCACTTGCGGAAGCGCCATGAGGCCAGCGTTGCGCGCGGTTGTGTGATAACCGTGGAACGCGATAGCGGCAACGCCGCGCGGTGCCGTCTTACCCCATGCCCGCTTCATAAAGCCGAGACCCCATGGAGTCACCTCGCCAAAAACGGGGAGGGCCTTCGGGGCAAGCTTGTGAATGACTGGCTCAACCGCGTTCCACACCTGGCGGTACTTCGCTGCCGAGAGCCGCAGATCCGCCTCGTTGCCGACGCTGATTGCCCATGCATACTTCGCATACAGCGGAACACGAGCCTTGAAGTCACGTACGATCTGCGGCACGGTATCGGCTTCCGTAAACTGGATAGAAACCAAGACCTTGTAGTGCTCGGCGTAAGCCTTCCGTACCGCGGCTACCCCCGTACGCGGGTCCGGCGCCCGAGGGGCGATCAGCTTCATCACGGTTGCGTGCCGTGACTTCAGCCACGGACCAGGATCGCCACCGTTCAAGAAGAGACCCTCATTGCATGCTCCCGAAGCGGGTGGTCGGAGGCCAGCAGCCGGAGCTGACGCACCGCTGAGCATCAACACGAGGAGCGCTGCCACGGCCGCCACGACGATGCGTTTCATTCTTTCTTGATCCCTTTCCCGCTCCGCAGTCCTTTACGTGTCCTCGTCACGGGCCCAGATGCCGTGCGCGTCGGCGTCCGCATCGTCTCGTAATCACCCCGGCCTGGTACGGCTAGCGACCGCCCGTCTACGAATATTACCGGACGGCCGCTCGACAAAGCCGCCGGACCGATTAATTATCCGCTGACGCTTCGATTCCGTGCAGAAGCACGACATTGCAGTTTCTGGTTCGAGCTCTCGACGGTGACGCACACGCTCGGCGGTCGGAGCGCGCGGTCGAGGGGCTCGTCATGAGTTGTGAATTCGGGGACCGTTTAGTTTCCATAAAGCCGTCTTTGGATCGGCGCGTGGGCGGTGCGGTTCGACATGCTGCGAGTTCCCCGCCCGCGGACTCGGGCCTAGGCCCAGCGCGTCGCCTTCGACGGCATAAGCTTGCGGCTGAAAGAATGTTCGCGAGTCCGATCGCCTCGATGGCCTCGCCCAAGAGCAGGGATACTCCGCGACATGGTGGTCGACCGGATTCCGAGCGGCACGCGCGACGTCCTGCCCGACGAGATGCGGGAGCTCCGCGCGATGACCAACCGCATTCGCAACGTGTTCGAGGCCGCCGGCTACGGCGAGGTGTACACCCCCGCGCTCGAGTACGAGAACACGCTTGCTCGTGGCGATCTCCGCGCCGCCCGCCCGGCCTACCGAGTGTTCGACGAGCACGGGAACGTGCTCGTGCTGCGATCGGACATGACTGTGCCGATTGCCCGCGTGGCGGCCACGCGCTACTCGCACGTCGCCCCCCCGCTGCGCTTCAGCTATCTCGCCCACGCCTACCGCGGCGTGCGCCCGCAGCGCGGCCAGTCCCGCGAATTCCTCCAGGCCGGGGTGGAGCTGATCGGCGCGGCGGCGCCTGAGGGAACCGCCGAGGCGCTCACCGTGCTGTGCGCGGCGCTCGACGCCGCGGGCCTCGAGACATACCGGGTGGGCCTCGGGGACGCCTCGCTCTTTCCCGGCCTGCTCGAGGCGCTGCACGTGCCCGACACCGCGCGTGAGCGCATTCTGACCGAGCTGGTACAGGGGGACTTCGTCGGTCTGCAGCGAGAGGTCACCGCGCTCGGGCTGGCCGGCGGTGACGCCGAACTGCTGCTCGAGGTGCCGCGCCTCCGCGGAGGGCCGGAGGTCCTCGACGCCCTCCCGAATCCGCTGCGCAACCCCGCGACCGGGATGCGCGCGGTCCATGCCCTGCTCAATCCACAGACCGCCGAGCGAATCATCTTCGACCTCGGCCTCGTCCGCAGCCTCGGCTACTACACCGGCGCGGTGTTCCAGGTCTACGACCCGGCCCTCGGCGTCTCGATCGGCAGCGGCGGCCGTTACGACGACCTGCTCGGCCGGTTCGGACGGCCGATGCCCGCGGTCGGGTTCGCCGTGAACGTCGAGCGGCTACACATCGCGCTGGCCGGCGAAGAGCGGGGACGTTCCGGGTGAGCGCGTTGCGAATCGCCGTACCGCGCGGCGCGTTGTTCACCCCGACGCTCGGGCTGCTCGACCGCATCGGGGTCGACACCGCCGAGGTGCGCGAGAACGACCGCAAGCTGCTCTTCGCGGAGTCCGGCATCGTCACCATGCGCCCTTCGGACGTGCCTACGTACGTCGAGGCGGGAGCTGCCGACCTCGGGATCACCGGCAAGGACGTTCTCATGGAGCAATCGGAGCGTGAGGTCTACGAACTCGCGGACCTCGGCTATGGCCACTGCACGATGGTGCTCGCCACCGTCGCCGGCGAGGATCGCGCCGCTGAGGCGCTGCGCCGCCTCGGTGTGATGCGGATCGCGACGAAGTATCCGAGGATCGCCGCGCGCCACTTCCTCGAGACGGGTCGCCAGGCCGAAATCGTTGAAGTCAAGGGCTCGGTCGAGCTGGCGCCCCTGGCCGGCTTGGTCGAGGGCATCGTCGACCTCACGGCGACCGGCGCCACACTGCGCGAGAACGGCCTCGTCGTTCGCGAAGAGATCGCGCGCTGCAGTGCCCGGCTGATCGCCAACCCCGTCGCCCACAAGCTGAAGGCAGAGGCGATCGACGCTGTGCTGGAGCGCGTCGGTGCGGTGTGAGCAAATCGCCCTGAGCGGGGATCCCCAGCGCCTGGCTGCAGCGCTGCGGGACCTGATTCCGACCGGCGCTAGCGTCGCCGAGACGGTGACGGAGATCATCGTCCAGGTGCGCACCCAGGGCGACCGGGCGGTGATCGACTACACGCGCCGGTTCGACACCGCGGGCGCAGAGCCGCGGGCGCTGCAGGTCGTCGACGTGGAGCTCGAGGTGGCGCGGCGACGGCTCGCTCCGGCGATCGCCCAAGGCCTCGAGGCGGCGATCGGCAACGTCCGGGCGGTCGCCGAAGCGGGGCTGCGCGACGAACGCGCGGTGGTCTTCGACGATCACGAGGTGACGTTGCGCGAGGTCGCCGTCGAGCGGGCCGCGGTCTACGTCCCGGGGGGCCGGGCGCCGTATCCGAGTACCGTCGTGATGGGCGTGGTCGTGGCCCGGGTCGCCGGAGTGCCGGATGTGGCCGTCTGCGCGCCACCTGGGCCGGACAGTGAGGTCAACGAGGTCGTCCTCGCGGCCTGTCAGATGGCGGGCGCGAGCCGGGTCTACCGCATGGGCGGCGCTCAGGCGATCGCGGCGCTGGCCTACGGGACCGAGACCGTTGCGGCCGTGGACGTCATCGTCGGTCCCGGCAGCCTGTACGTGCAGGAGGCCAAGCGACAGGTGTACGGCCAGGTCGGCATCGACGGCTTCGCCGGTCCGAGCGATCTGGTGGTGATCGCCGACGCTGGGACCGACCCGCGGCCGCTCGCGCTCGATCTGCTGGCCCAGGCCGAGCATGGCTCGGGCACCCTGGTGATCGCGATCTCGACCTCATCGGAGCTGCTCGACGCGCTCGCCGCCCCGATCGCGGCCGCGCCGGAGCGCGGCGCGGCGGCGCGGCTCGTCGAGGTCGCCGACCTCGAGCAGGCCCTGCAACTTGCCCAGGCGTTCGCGCCGGAGCACCTCGAGCTGATCGGCGAGCAGGCCGAGGGGCTGGCGCTGAGGGCGACGCACGCCGGGTGCGTGTTCGTCGGCGCCGGGGCGGCGACCGCGTTCGGCGACTACATCGCCGGCTCCAACCACGTGCTCCCCACCGGCGGCGCCGCGCGCTTCGCTTCGGCGCTCTCCCCGCGCCACTTCCGACGCGGCTTCAGCCTGGTGAGGATCACCGCCCTCGGCGCCGAGCGCCTCGCGCGGATGGCCGGCCCCGTGGCCCGCGCCGAGGGCTTCGAGGTGCACGCCCAGTCGATGGAGGCGCGCATACGAGAAAATGGCGGCGATGTCGCGCACGGCTGAGATCAATCGCACCACGACCGAGACCGACGTCCGAGTGACCCTCGAGCTCGACGGCTCCGGCGCCGGGACGCGGGACACCGGAGTCGGGTTCTTCGACCACATGCTCGACCTGCTGGCCGGCCACGGACGGCTCGATCTCAGCGTCAGCGCGCGCGGCGATCTGCACACCGGCGCCCATCACACGGTCGAGGACGTGGGCATCTGTATCGGCCAGGCCCTCGATCACGCCCTCGGCGAGCGAGTCGGGATCAACCGCTACGGGTACGCGACCGTGCCCATGGACGAGGCGCGCGCGGCGTGCGTGATCGACATCTCCGGCCGCGGGTTGTGCGTGTTCGAAGCCGAGCTGCCGCCCGGCGCGATCGGCGAATTCGGCCACGACCTCGCGCACGAGTTTTTCCGTGCCGTGGCCTCGAACGCCCGCCTCACCCTGCATCTGACCGTCGAGCGAACCGGCAACGCCCATCACGTGATCGAGGCGACGTTCAAGGCGCTGGCCCGGGCCCTGAGGCTCGCCGTGGACGTGGACGCCGGCGAGGCCGGCGTCCCCAGCACCAAGGGGACACTGGTGTGAGCCGCATCGGGCTGATCGACTACGGCATGGGCAACCGCCGCTCGGTGCAAAAGGCGCTCGAGCGCGTGGGCGCGGAGGTGCGCGTGACCCACGACCACGACGAGCTGACGGCGTGCGACGGGCTCGTCCTTCCCGGTGTCGGCGCCTTTCCCACGGCGATGCGCGCGCTCGGAGAGCTCCGGCTCGTCGAGCTGGTCGCCGAATGGGGGGCTCGGGGCCGCCCCCTTCTCGGGGTGTGCCTCGGCATGCAGCTGCTCTTCGAGCGCTCCGATGAGCTGGTGCCGACCGCCGGGCTCGGACTGATCGCGGGGACCGTGACCGAGCTGGGCGCTCGAGGCCTGCGGGTGCCGCACATCGGCTGGAACGAGGTCAGCTTCGAGAGGACGAGTCGGCTGCTCGCCGGCCTTCCGGCAGGCGGCTGCCCGTTCTACCACGTGCACTCGTTCGCCGTCCGCCCGCGGGATGCGGACGATGTGATCGGTACGACCGAATATGGCGAGCGCTTCGCGACGATCGTCGCCCGCGGGTCGGTCTTCGGCGTGCAGTTTCACCCGGAGAAGTCCTCGGCCGCCGGCCTGCACCTGCTCGAGAACTTCGTCGCCTCCTGCCGGGACGCCGGGGCCGCCGCCCCATGGCCGGGCGCCGCGGCCACAGCATGATCCTGCTGCCGGCGATCGACATCCTCGACGGCAAGGCGGTGCGGCTGGCGAGGGGCTCGTTCGCCGACCAGACCGTCTACGACGCCGACCCGCTCGAGGCCGGGCGGCGCTGGGCCGCCGCCGGGGCGCGCGCGCTGCACGTCGTCGATCTCGACGGCGCCCGCGACGGGACGCCGAAGAACCTCGAGCAGATTCGCCGGATCACCGCCGAGGTCCCGATCCCGATCCAGCTCGGGGGTGGCCTGCGCTCGCTCGAGGCGGTCCGCGAGGCGATCGGCGCGGGCGCCGCCCGCGTGGTGCTCGGAACCGCCGCCTACCGTGACGTCGACTTTCTCGACGCCGTGGTCGCAGAGTTGGGCGACCGCGTGGTCGTCTCAGTGGATGCGCGCGACGGTCTCCTGGCCGCGTCGGGCTGGATTGAGCAGACGAAGATTCCGGTCGAGTCGGTGTTCGAGCAAATGGGCGCGCGCGGCGTGCGGCGGTTCGTGTACTCCAGCATCGAGCGCGACGGGATGCTCACCGGACCGGATCTGGATGGCGCACGGCGCGCCGCCCGCGCCGTTCGGGGCGGCTTTCTCTACTCCGGTGGCGTGTCCTCGCTCGAGGACCTCGGGGCGCTGGCCGCGCTGCGGCAGGTGAACCTGAGCGGCGTGATCGTCGGCAAGGCGCTCTACGAGGCGCGGTTCACGATCGATCAGGGGCAGCGGATGCTCGACCGAGGTGCGTAGAAGTGCACTACAAGCGCGTCATCCCCTGTCTCGACGTCGACGGCGGAAGGGTGGTCAAGGGCGTTGGCTTCGTCGATCTGCGCGACGCCGGCGACCCCGTCGAGCTCGCCTCGCGTTACGACGCCGCCGGCGCCGACGAGCTCGTGTTCCTCGACATCACGGCCACCGCCGACAAGCGGGAGACCGTTGTCGAGCTGGCGCGGCGGACGGCCGACGACGTGTTCATCCCGTTCACGATCGGCGGGGGCATCCGTTCGGTGGCCGATGGCCAGGCCGTGCTCGACGCCGGCGCGGACAAGCTGTCGATCAACTCGGCGGCGCTCCAGCGTCCCGAGCTGATCGACGAACTGGCGGCGCAGTTCGGCGCGCAGTGCGTCGTCCTGGCGATCGACGCCAAGGCCTGCGGTCACGCCGGCTGGGAGGCATACATCGCCGGCGGCCGTACGCCGACCGGACGCGACGCCGTCGCCTGGGCCCGGGAGGGAGCCGAGCGCGGGGCGGGGGAGATACTCCTCACCAGCATGGACCGGGACGGCACCAGCGCCGGGTACGACCTCGCGCTGACCGGCGCCGTGGCGGCCGCGGTGACCGTGCCGGTGATCGCCTCCGGGGGGGCGGGCGAGCTCGCGCATCTGAGCGAGGCGGTGGAGTCCGGCGCCGACGCAGTGTTGTGCGCGTCGATCCTCCACTACGGGCGGCACACGATCGCCGAGATCAAGCAGCGGCTGGGCGCCGACGGGGTCGCCGTGCGCCCGACGGGCACACCGTAGGGCCAGAGCACGACGGCGCGGCATTCAGCGTCGCGGCGATCTTCGCCAAGGGTCTTGCCGTGCGCGCGCGGCCTTCAGCCGGCGGCCGAGGCCGCGCGCCGCATGTGGCCGTCGGTCGGCCCTATGACTCGTCCCACACCTCGAGCACGGTCTGGCTCGAGATCGCGCCCTGGGCAAGCGCGATCACAGTCGCGCAGAGGACGTTGGTGCCGTCGGGATAACGACACGCCTGGGTGTAGGCGACGCCCGTGTCGTCCTTGACCCGATGCTTCACCTTGTGGGTCATGTCACGGCCGTACATGTCCTCCAGCCAGGCTTTGATCTCCTCTCGACCGCGCAGGACCCGCGGGGTCCGCGGCTGCGAGAGCTTGTTGGCGATCGTGACCGTCGCCTCCGGCCCGTACATCGAGAGCTGTGTCGCAGCGTCGCGTGCCTCGGCCGCCCGCGTGAAGCGATCGAGGTCGAACGTCGCGCTGGTGGTGGCGCTCATGGCCCCTCCTGTTGGACTGTGGAAGCGCCCGGGAGGCGTTCCCCCTCCTCTACCTGCTAGTAGGTAGAGACGCTATGTGATGCGACCTTATCTCCTAGTAGGTAAGCTGTCAAGAGTCCACGCGCGAAAGATCTGTTGATGACTGTTGCCCCCCATAAAGATGAGCGACCAACCGCGGAGCGGATCCTCGACATCGCTGAGCGCCTCGTCCAGACCCGCGGCTTCACCAATTTCAGCTACGCCGACATCGCCTCCGAGCTCAGGATCACCAAGGCGAGCCTGCACTACCACTTTCCCGGCAAGGCCGAGCTCGGGCTGGCGCTGATCACGCGCTACGGCGAGCGATTCGCACAAGCACTGAGCCGGATCGATAGCGCCCTGCCCGACGCCCCGGCCAAGCTCGAGGCGTACACGGGCCTGTACGCCGACGTCCTCGAGGGCAAGCGGATGTGCATGTGCGGAGTCCTCGCGGCCGAGTACGAGACCCTTCCCGAGTCGATGCGCGCGGCGGTCCTCCGCTTCTTCGACGACAACCAAACCTGGCTCACGCACGTTCTCGCCGAGGGCGAGAAGGAAGGAACGCTCGCTTTCTCAGGCTCAAGGGACGATGTGGCGCAGACGATCCTCGGCACGCTCGAGGGAGCCATGCTGGTCGCGCGCCCCTACGGCGATCTCACCCGGTTCACCGCCACCGCCCGCCAGCTGCTTCTCAGCCTGACGAGCTAGCGGCCAAGGCGCCACGCCCCAGCGCGGCAGCGGCGAGTACCCGGCACTCGGGAAGGTTTCGACCTATGTTTGAGCGGCCAGCGCGGGAGAGCTAAGCGGCCTCTTCGACGTACCCGGCCGCGGCGCACGCATCGCAGTACGCGGCGGGGGGGACGCGAGGCTCGTAGCACCCAGGACGGCAGCAGGTGGACGACCGCTTGGGCCGACCGCGACCGATCCGCGCCGCGGCGGCATCCTTCAGCTCCTCGCGCATGCGATCGAGCTCCGCTGCGTGGTCCAAACAGAACCGACGACCTGGGGCCGCCGGCTGCTGGCAGTGACTTCCACTACGACAACGCATACACCCAAAAGCATAGCAACAATCGGCCGAACATACGTTCCTGACAACCGACCCCTAACGCTTTGGAAGCAATTGATACAGCTTCGAATAACCGCTCAGGTACATCGCGCCCGGATCGGCGACGATCGGGTTGAAGGCGCCGTCAGGGAAGGAGTAGACCTGCCTGCCGGTGCGCAGGTCGAGGCCGCTTGTGCTCCGCGAACCAAGGTCCGAAAAGTACACGACGTTGCCGACGATCGTGGGTGAGCCGGAGATCCGGCCGCCGGCCGCGTGCGTCCAGCGGATCGCACCCGAGCGAGCATCGAAGGCATAGAAGTTGCCGTCGTAGGAACCCAGATAGACAGTCGGGCCGACCCCGGGGACGTCGGCCACAGCGGCGGACGAGTACACGTAGGCGCTCGTTGCGGTGGCCCAGGCGAGCTCTCCGGTGCGCTGCGCGAACGAGTACACCCGGCCGTCCGTGTTGCCCATGTACACCCGCCCGAAAGCGACCGCCGGCGTGGCGTAGAAGTTCCCGGAGCCGAACCCGAAGTGGGTTCCGCTCGTGCTGTCGGCCCACACCTGCCGGCCGGTGTGCGCATCCACCGCGTAGGCCCGCCCTGCGTAGTCGCCGAAGTAGAGGGTGCCGTCGACGAGCGCGGGGCCACCCTTCACCGCCCCGCTGGCGTGATAGACCCAGTTCACGTGACCGGTGCGAGCGTTCACGGAATACACCGCGCCGCTCTGGTCGCCGAAGTACACGGCGTCGCCATAGGCGATCGGCGAGGACTCCGTCCCGGCCGGCACCTTGTGCGTCCAGACCACATGCCCGTTCTTCGTCGACAGCGCGGCCAGTTCGCCATTGCCCGGGCTGTGCGCGGAGATCGAGAGAATCGGGATGAAGACCAATCCCTGCTTGACGCCGAGGGCCGGGGATGCCGCCGCAAGCGTGCCGAGCTTCCGCTCCCACAGCTTGTGGCCGGTGCGCTTGTCGATCGCCTTGGCCGAGGCGTCGTCGTCGACCATGTACAGCGTCTTGCCGTAGATCACCGGCGGGAACTCGAGCAGCGCGTAATCCTCGAACGTCCACCCGACCCTCAGCGGAGGGTGCAGCCGACCGCCGGCCCGGAAGTATCGCGAGCGCGCGCTGTCGTAGCCGTAGCGCGGCCATTCGAAGCGGTCGATCGCCATCGGCTTGCGCTCCGGCGGCGCGGTCGCCGCCGCCGTGGTCGGCGGCGCCGTGAACTCGACGTTGGGGTGGGAGACGTTGCCCGGCGAGTGGGCGAGGAGGACCGCCACCGCTCCACCCACCACGAGCAGCAGGACCGCAACGGCGACGAGTCCCCACCGCAGCCAACGCCGCGGACTGGGACTCGGCATGGCGGCCATGCTAGCCAGGCGCCAAGATGGACGGGTGGCCGTGCCGCCCCCTGAGAGGCTGTTTGCCCGCGTCGCGTCGCTGCCGGCCGGCGCGCCCTTGATCGGCCGCCTTCAGCACGTGGCCGGACCGCCGAACGTCTATCTGGTCGGCGGAGCGGTGCGCGATCTGCTCCTCGGCGGCGAGCCGTTCGATCTCGACCTGGTTGTCGAAGGCGACGCCGCCGAGCTCGCCGCGGGGCTCGGCGGCGAGCTCCGCGCCTACGACCGCTTCGGCACCTCGACGGTCACCGTGAACGGCTTCATCTACGACGTCGCGACGGCCCGCCGCGAGCGCTACGCCCGTCCGGGCGCCCTGCCCGACGTGACCCCGGCCACGCTAGTCGACGATCTCACGCGGCGCGACTTCACCGTCAATGCGATCGCCATCGCCCTCACCGGGCCGCGGGCCGGAACGGTGAGCTCCGCTCCGCACGCCCTCGCGGACCTGTCGGCGCGCCGTCTCCGTGTGCTGCATGACCGAAGCTTCCTAGACGACCCCACGCGGATGCTCCGGATGGCCCGCTACGCCAGTCGGCTCGGCTTCGCGATCGAGCCGCACACGGCGGCTCTCGTGCGCCCGGACGCCCTGAGCACGGTGAGTGGCGCCCGCGTCGGCGCCGAGCTGAGGCTGCTCGCGCGCGAGCCTGATCCGGTGGCGGCGTTCATCTGCCTGCGCGAGTTCGGACTCGACCGCGCGATTGCGCCCCGGTTCGGACTCCGCGATCCCTCCGCGGCCCGGCGCGCGCTGGCGCTGCTTCCGCGCGACGGGCGCCGGGACCGGCTGGTGCTCTCCGCGGCGGCGACCGACATCCCGGCCGGGCAGCTTGCGCGCCGGCTCGATCACCTCGCTTTCGAGCGGGTCGACCGGGAGGTGATCGTCGCCGCAGCGACCCGCGCCCGGGCGGTCGCGGCCGCGCTCGCCGTGGCCACCCGGCCATCGGAGATCGCCGCGGCGGTCGATCACGCCGGGCCGGAGCTCGTCGCGCTGGCCGGGGCCCTTGGACCCGCCGACCCGGCTCGCGTGTGGCTCGACCGGCTCCGGCGCGTGACGCTCGAGATCTCCGGCGAGGATCTGCTCGCCGCCGGAGTCCCTCCCGGGCCGGCAATCGGAGCCGGTCTCCGGGCCGCGCTGGCGGCCAAGCTCGACGGCCGCGCAGCCGGAGCCCAAGCCGAGCTCTCGGAGGCGCTCGCCGCCGCGCGGGCGATCACCCGCTGACCGGCGCCGGCGGAGGGCTGCGTACTGCTACAACAGCGCTGTTGCGAGCACCGGCGCCCTTCTACAGCTGGCAGGCCCATCTGGCAATCGACCTCCCGGACGCCCGTGCGCTGTTCACCACTCGGCGCGGCGGCTGTTCGACCGGGCCGTATGCCCTCCTCAACCTGGGCCGGCTCACCGACGACGAGCCGGCGGCGGTCGAGCGCAACCGGGCGGCGCTCCGCGCCATGGTCGGCGCTCCGCTGGCCGAGATCCGCCAGGTGCACGGTTCGGAGGTGATCCGGCTCACCGAGCCGCCGAATGGCGCCGGCGCGCCGCCGGAAGCCGACGGGCAGGCGACCGCGCTCGCCGGAGTGGCTGCGCTGGTGCTGGTGGCCGACTGCCTGCCGATCGCGGTGGCCGGTCAGGGCGTTGTGGCGATGCTCCATGCCGGCTGGCGCGGACTAGCCGCCGGCGTGGTCGACGAGGGCGTTCGCTCCGTGCGGGAGCTCGGCGCCGACGGGCCGCTGACCGCGGCTATCGGTCCGGGCGCGGGCCCCTGCTGCTACGAGGTCGGCGACGAGGTCCACGCCAGCTTCGCCGCCCGGCACGGCGCGAGCGCCCGGCGTGGAGGCAACCTCGATCTCAAGGCGATCGCCCGGGCCGAGCTCGCGCGCGCCGGCGTCGGCACCGTGCACGACGCCGGAATCTGCACGATCTGCTCGGACCCGTCGCTGCTTTTCTCGCACCGGCGCGATCGCGGGATCACCGGCCGGCAGGCGGGCGTCGCGTGGTTGAAGTGATCACCGGCCTGCGCGCCGACCAGGTGCGCGCAAACCTCGAGCGGGTCCGCGCCGAGATCGCGCAAACGGGACGTGATCCGGACGAGGTCGAGATCCTGGCCGCGGTCAAGTACGTGCCGGCGGACGAGCTGCCAACGCTCGCCGAGGCGGGAATCACGCTGGTCGGCGAGAACCGCGCGCAGGACCTCGAGGCGAAGGCGAGCGCCCATCCCGACCGCTTCACCTGGGACTTCGTCGGCCATCTGCAGAGCCGAAAGGTGCGCCAGGTCCTGCGGCACGTCCGCTACATCCACTCGGTGGCCAGCGACTCTGTCCTCGCCCAGTTGAAGCGCCACGCGCGCCCGGAGACCGAGGTGCTCGTAGAGGTCAACATCGCGGCCGAGCACGGCAAGAGCGGTATCGCCCCAACCGAGCTCGGCGCCTTCCTCGCGCGCTGCCCGGTGACCGCGGTGGGGCTGATGACGATGCCCCCGCGCGCCCAGACGCCCGAGGAGAGCCGCGCCCACTTCGCGACTCTGCGCCGCCTGGCCCAGGAGCACGGGCTTCGCCACCTCTCGATGGGCACGAGCCAGGACTACATCGTCGCGGTACAGGAGGGCGCGACGATCGTTCGTCTCGGCTCCACCCTGTACGGGGGCGCGTCATAATCCCCTGCGGCAGGGAAATACTTTCCCTGGGCGAACCCTGACACGGGATATGGCCTTCCGCGACACCTGGCATCGCACGCTCGTCTACTTCGGCCTCGCCGAGGACGACGCCTACGACGAGGAGGTCGAGCCCTACGGCGAGCCCGAGGTCGAGATGCAGGACACCTATCGCGAGCGCCCCAACGTCCGCCGGCTGGGAGCTCGCCGCCGCCGTGACGACTTCGACGACATCTTCCCCGACGAGCCGCCGGCCGAACGCCGCACGGCCGCGCTACGGCCGGTCGGCGGGCGCGCCGGCAACGAACGTGGCAACGGAGGCGAGGGCCGCGGCGGCAACGGCGGGGATGTGCGCGTGCACTTCGTCGCGCCGAAGAACTTCAACGACGTTCAGGACGTGGCGGACAAGTTCAAGGACGCCATTCCGGTGATCCTGAATCTCCAGGGCACCGACACCGATCTCTCCAAGCGGCTGATCGACTTCTCCAGCGGCCTGACCTATGCGCTCGACGGCGGCATGCAGCGGATCGCCGACAAGGTGTTCCTGCTCACCCCCCGCAACGTGGAGGTCTCGGCTGAGGAGCGCGCGCGGCTGGTCGAGAAGGGCTTCTTCAACCAGTCCTAACGATGCGCGCGCGCGCCTCGGACGATGTGGACCGGGCGTGCGTCCGCGTGACCGCGAGACGACGGTAACGTTCACGCCATGAAAGTGGGGCTGATCGGGGCCGGCAACATGGCACGAGCGCTGGCTCGCGGTTGGGCCGAGCCGGTGCTGTGCTCGGATTCGGGTTCCGGCCGAGCCCGCGACCTGGCCGAGGAGCTCGGCGGTGAGGCGCTCGGCTCCAACCGAGAAGTGGCCGAGCGCGCCGATCTGGTGGTGCTCTGCCACAAGCCGTATCAGCTCGAGCCGGTCGCGGCCGAGATCGCCGGGGTGACGAAGGCGCTCGCCTCGGTGTTGGCCGCTACGCCGATCTCGGCCCTTCAGGGAGCGTACCCCGGCATGCCAGTCTTCCGGTTCATGCCGAACACGCCCGTCGAGGTCCGTCGGGGGCTGCTCTGCTACGCGCGGGCGGATGGCGTTCCGTCTGAGCTCGAGCGTGAGGTCCTAACGCTGTTCGGGCGCATAGGCCGCGTTGTGCCGATGGATGAGCGTCTGCTCGACCCGGCCATGGCGGTGGTGGGCGTCGGACCCGCGTACCAGGCGCTGTTGGCGGAGGCCCAGGTGGACGCGGCGGTCCGCCATGGGTTGCCCGCGCCCGTGGCCGGACGGCTCGTGGTCGAGACGATGGCCGGCACCGCCGAGCTGCTCGCCGCCCGCGGGTACGACACGCTCACGGTTCGCCGCGAGGTCACCTCGCCGGGGGGCGGCACCGCCCGGGGCCTGGCCGCACTCGAGCGCGCGGGCGTACGCGCGGCGTTCGAGGATGCGATCGACGCCGTGGCCGGCCGGAGCCGGGGATGAGCCCGGCGTTTTTCGCCCTTACGCGTGTCGACGTGGCGAACTACGTCAACGCACTGTTCGAGGTCTACATCCTCCTGATCTTCATCTACATCCTGCTGAACCTGATGCTCTCCCTCGGGGTCAGGATGCCGTACGCGCGCTGGAGCGACGCTGTACTTAAATTCCTGCGCGACGTGTGCGAGCCGTACCTGCGCCTGTTTCGCCGGATCATCCCGCCGGTGGGCGCGTTCGACTTCACGCCGATGATCGCGATCTTCGTGCTGGTGATCGTCGACCGCATCGTGGTCAGCGCGATCGGCGGCTGAGCCGCGCCGCCGCGTGGTGACGCAGGCAAGGAAAGCGCGGAAGCTCCGCGCCGTCGCGTTCGGCCGAGCCGGCGCGGTGGCCGCGGTGGTGATCGCGGTCGATCAGCTGAGCAAGCATGCGATCCGGTCGGGCATCGACGTAGGGGACCACCAGAAGCTGCTTCCCGGCGTCACCCTCGTGCACGTCCGCAACACGGGCGTGGCGTTCAGCCTGTTCTCGGGCGGCGGGACGCTCGTGCTCGTGTTCACGCTCGCTGCGCTCGCCGCGCTGGCCGGATACCTGGCCTTGAGGCCCGAGCGGTCGTGGCTGTGGTTGCCGACGGGCCTGCTCATCGGAGGCGCGATCGGCAACCTGGTCGACCGCGTCCTCAACGGTGCCGTGACCGACTTCGTCAAGCTGCCGCTGTGGCCGGCGTTCAACGTGGCCGACATGTCGATCACCGTCGGCGTAGTGGCCCTGCTCTTGGTCGTCGAAGGCCGTGGCTCGGGTGGGCGCCGAGCTTGAGATATCGGTGCCCGAAGGCGTCGCCGGCGTGCGCCTGGATAGCTTTCTGGCCGCGCCACTGGGCTCGCGCGCCCGGGCCCAGAGCCTGATCGACTCGGGGCGGGTGCGCGTCGACGGCCGCGTGCGGCCCAAGCGCCACCTGGTCAGGGGTGGCGAGCGGATCGCGGTGCTCGAGAGCGACACCGCGCCTGTCGATGCCCAGGCGGCGCCGGCGCGGTTCGCCGTCGCCTACGAGGACGACCACCTGCTCGTGGTCGACAAGCCGGCCGGGGTCGTCGTCCATCCCGCCCGCGGGCACCGCGCCGGGACGCTCGCCCAGGCCCTCGCGGGGCGAGCCGCTGGGGGCGAGGAATCGTGGCGGGCGGGCATCGTCCATCGGCTCGACCGTGATACGTCGGGGCTGCTGGTGGTGGCCAAGAACGACGCGGTGCATCGGGCGCTGAAGGCCTTGCTGTCCGAGCGTCGGCTGCGGCGCGAGTACCTGGCGCTCGTCGACGGTCATCCCTCAGCCCGGACGGGCACGATCGACGCTCCGATCGGCCGCGATCGCCGAGACCGCGTGCTGATGTCGATCGATTCCGACGAACCGCGGGAGGCCCGCACTCATTTCACGGTCGAGCGCCTGCTCCCGTCGGCGGCGCTGCTGCGGGTCAGCCTCGACACCGGCCGCACGCATCAAATCCGCGTGCACCTCGCGGCGATCGGCCATCCGGTGACCGGGGATCCGCTCTACGGGGTGGCCGGGCGGTACGGCTTGACGCGGCAGTTCCTGCATGCTGAGCGCCTGGCCTTCCCTCACCCGGTGACCGGCGACCCGGTCGACGCCCAGTCGCGGCTTCCCGAGGATCTGCTCGACGCGCTCACGCGGGCGACCGAGTAGGGAGGGCTGTCCGGCGCGTCGGGAGGCCTCGCGTCACGATTTGCCACCGAATCGCCACAAAGTGCCCCAGTGCGTTGCCGATCGCCCGCGCGGCGCGTTGATGACGTGTGATGGAAGAGACGGCGGGGCGGCCCGTCCAAAGCCGCCCCGCCGAACATGCGAACCGAGCCACCGGAGGTAGGGGAAGGGAGGTTCGGTTCGCGCGGCAAATCGTCGCCGGAGGTAGGGGATGGGCGACGACGTGCTACAGAGCAAAACGTATCGGGTTTGGCAAACTTTCGTAGAATCAATTCGTAAGTTCTTCTTCGACCCTGGTTGAACGGCTCGTGCCCTGCCTCAACTCTGAGGTTCACGAGCACCGGCAGCCGGGCGGTAGCGACCGACAAACGACAAGGGAGTAGGAACAGTGGCTCAGGTGGGAATCAAGGAGCTGCTGGAGGCCGGCGTGCATTTCGGCCACCAGACGCGCCGTTGGAACCCGAAGATGCGCCGCTTCATCTTCGGTGAGCGGGACGGCATCTACATCATCGATCTGCTTCAGACCGAAGCTCTGCTGGAGAGTGCGCGGGGCTTCGCCTCGGACATCGCGCGGCGCGGTGGGACTGTCCTGTTCGTCGGCACCAAGAAGCAGGCCCGCGACACAATCAAGGACACCGCTGAATCGTCCGAGATGCCATACGTCAACCACCGCTGGCTCGGCGGCCTGCTGACGAACTTCCAGACCATTTCGCAGCGGATCCGGCGCCTGCACGACCTCGAGCGCTACGAGTCCGAGGGGCAGCTTCAGCTGCTGCCAACGCGCGAGCGGATGGCGGCGCAGGCCGACCTTGAGAAGCTGCGCGCCAATCTCGGCGGCGTCAAGAACATGCAGCGGGTCCCCGACGCGGTCTTCGTTATCGACCTGAAAACCGAGGCGATCGCGGTACGCGAGGCGCAGCGGCTGCGGATCCCGATCATCGGCCTGGTCGACACCAACTGCGACCCTGACGGGATCGACTACGTGATTCCGGGCAACGATGACGCGATCCGCTCGTGCGCTGCGATTACCCGGGCCGTCGGCGAGGTAGTTTCGCAGGGGCACAACGTGTTCCGCGCCGAGGAGGAGCGCGCCCGCCAGGAGCGGGAGCGCCGTGAGGCCGAGGAACGCGCCCGGCAGGAGGCCGAGGAACGCGCCCGGCAGGAGGCCGAGGCGACTGCCGTGCCCGCGCAGGCCCCGCCGGCCGAAGCGGCGCCGCTCGACGCGGCGCCAGTAGCCCAGGCGCCCGTGGACGCGGCGCCAGTAGCCCAGGCGCCAGTGGACGCGCCGGCTGCCCAGGCGCCCGTGGACGCGCCGGCTGCCCAGGCGCCCGTGGACACGCCGGCTGCCCAGGCGGCCGCGGAGACGTCGCCGGCGGCCGTCGAGGCGATCCCGCCGGCCGACGCGCCGGTCGCGGCGCCGGCCGACGCGGCCCCGCCGCCGGCCACGAGTCCGCCGGCGGCCGATGAGGCCCCGCCGGCCGCGACGCCGCCGGCGCCCGACGCACCCCCGCTCGCCACTCCGGAGGCCTCGACCCCCGGCGAGCGGACCGAGCCGACCGCAGACCAGCGGACCGAGACGACCGCAGAGGAGACCGCATGAGCGCCGTCACCGCCAAGGAAGTCAAGGCCCTACGCGACCGCACCGGCGCGGGCATGCTTGATTGCCGTAATGCGCTGAGCGAGTCCGACGGCGACATCGAGCGCGCGGTCGAGCTGCTCCGCGCCCGCGGGCAGGCTCAGGCGGCCAAGCGCGCGGGCGCGGAGGCGCGTGAGGGCGCGGTTCAGAGCTACATCCACGCCGGCAACAAAATCGGCGTGCTGGTCGAGGTCAACTGCCAGACCGACTTCGTGGCCCGCAACGAGAAGTTCGTCGAGTTCACGCGCGACGTAGCGCTTCACATCGCCGCCGCGGCGCCGCTGGCGGTCGACATCGACGACGTGCCGCCCGAGGACCGCGCGCGCGAGGAGCGGATCGCGGTCGAGCAGGCGGCCGACCGGCCCGAGAACGTCCGCGAGCGAATCGTTCAGGGCAAGCTCGACAAATGGCTGGAAGAGGTGGTCCTGCTGCGCCAGAAGCACGTCAACGAGGAGAAGTACGGGGGCAAGACGATCGAGGACCTGCGCGCCGAGCTGTCCGCGGAGACGCGCGAGAACATCGTGGTTCGTCGCTTTGCCCGGTTTGCCGTCGGTGGCTGAGCCGGCGGCGCCGCCCCACTCCGGTCCGCCGCCGGTGTTCAAGCGCATCCTGCTGAAGTTGTCCGGCGAGGCGCTGATGGGCGGGCTCGATTACGGGACGGACCCAGGGCGAGTTCACGCCATCGCCTGCGAGATCGCGGCGATCCACCGTCGTGGCGTGGAGGTGGCGATCGTCGTCGGCGGCGGCAACATCTACCGCGGCCTGGCCGCGGCGGCGCGCGGCATGGACCGGGCGACCGGCGACTACATGGGCATGCTCGCCACCGTGCTGAACGCACTCGCCCTACAGGACGCGCTCGAGAAGGAGAGGGTCGCCACCCGCGTGCAGTCGGCGATCACGATCTCGGAAGTAGCCGAGCCGTACATCCGCCGCCGGGCGATCCGCCACCTCGAGAAGCGCCGGATCGTGATCTTCGCCGCCGGCACCGGGAATCCGTTCTTTACCACCGACACCGCCGCGGCGCTGAGGGCGGCCGAGCTGCACGCCGAGGTGATCCTGATGGCCAAGAACGGGATCGAGGGCGTCTACACCGCCGACCCCGCCGTCGACGCAAACGCGGATTTCATTCCCGAGATCACCCACAAGGACGCGCTGACGCGCGGGCTCCAGGTGATGGACTCGACGGCGTTTGCGCTCTGCATGGATAACAATCTGCCGATCGTCGTCTTCAACATGGCCGACGGACGCAACATCGACAAGATAGTTTCGGGAGAGCGAGTGGGGACGTTGGTGAGAACATGAGCGACGGAGGGATGATCGACGAGTTCCTGGAGGATGCCCGGGAGCGGATGGCCAAGTCGGTCGAAGCGATGCGCCACGAGTTCGGATCCGTGCGGACCGGCCGGGCCAGCCCGGCACTGCTCGACCGCATCACCGTCGACTACTACGGCAGCCCCACCCCGCTCAAACAGCTGGCCACGATCAACGCGCCCGAGGCGAGAATGCTGACGGTCCAGCCCTACGACAAGAGTTCGATCAAGGCGATCGAGCGGGCGATCATCAACTCGGACGTGGGCCTGACGCCGTCCAACGACGGCAACCTGATCCGACTCGGCATCCCCGAACTGACCGAGGAGCGGCGCAAGCAGCTTGTCAAGGTCGTGCGCAACATCGCCGAGGAGGGACGGGTGGCGATTCGCAACATCCGGCGCGACGTGATGCACGACCTGCGCGAGCTCAAAGAGGCCGGGGACGCCGGCTCCGACGACGAGCATCGTGCCGAGGTCGAGCTGCAGAAGGTCACCGACGCCCGGATCAGCGAGCTCGACGATCTGCTCAAGCACAAGGAAGCCGAGATCCTGGAGGTGTGAGTGGGCCCGGGCGATGACGGCGCGCGGGCTCGCTACGTCGCGATCATCACCGACGGAAACGGCCGGTGGGCCCAGCAGCGCGGGCTTCCGGTGGTGGCCGGACACGAGGCCGGCGCCGACACGGTGAAGGCCCGGCTGCGCGACGCCGCCGAGCTGGGGATCGAGGAGTTCACCGTGTACTCGTTCTCCACCGAGAACTGGCGCCGCTCCCGCGCCGAGGTCAGCGCCCTGATGCGGATGTTCGCCCGCCGGATCGACCAGGAGACGCCCGAGCTGCACGCCGAAGGGGTGCGGCTGAGGTTCATCGGCAGACGGAGTCCGCCGGTGTCCCCGCGCTTGCTCGACCGGATGGCCTGGGCGGAGGAGCTGACCCGGGAGAATGCCCGCATAACCATGTTCGTGGCGTTCAACTACGGCGGCCGGGCCGAGATCGTCGATGCAGCTCGAAGCTTCTCCGGTGGCGACGAGACCGACTTCGCCCGGCACCTGTACGCACCCGAGATGCACGACCCTGACCTGATCATCCGCACGAGCGGCGAGCAGCGGATCTCGAACTATCTCCTGTGGCAGGGGGCGTACGCCGAGCTCGTGTTCCGGAACGAGCTGTGGCCGGACTTCTCACGCCAGGCGCTCGAGCAGAGTCTCGAGGAGTTCGCCGCCCGCAAACGCCGGTTCGGGGGTCGCTAGGGATGCCTTCGCCGCGCCGGGCGCTCGCGGGCGCGGTGCGGGCCCGGAGGCGTCCGGCTCGACAGCGACCGCCGGAGGCGCCACCGGCCCCAGCCCCGCGCGGGGCTCCCCGCCGAGCCGGTGGCGGCGCCCGCCGCAGCTCGGACCTGCTCGCGCGGGTTCTCGTGGCCGTGCCCGCGGCGATCGTCGCGATCGTGTTCGTTGACCTCGGCGGGCTGCCGTGGGCGCTGTTCATGATCGCGCTCGGCTGGGTGTGCCTGCACGAGCTCTACCGGATGCTCGAGCGGTGGCGACCGGTGGTCGTGGTCGGACTCGCAGCGCTCGCCGGCATGGTGATGGCGGCGCGCTATGGAAGCGAGCAGCGCATACTCGAGGTCACCGTCGGGACGCTGCCGGTCCTGTTCCTCACCATCCTCGTCCGTGGGCAGCGCGGCGCCACCGTCGCGATAGCGGGAACCCTCCTGGGCGTCTATTGGATCGGACTGGCCTTCGCCCATGCGGTGATGCTGCGGCAGGCGCCGCACGGCAACGGCGTGATCATCGACATCCTCGTCGGGACCTTCCTGGCTGACACCGGGGCCTACGTCGGCGGCCGGCTGTTCGGCCGCCGGCCGCTGGCGCCCCAGATCTCACCCCGCAAGACTGTCGAGGGGCTGCTCTGCGGGATGCTGGTGGCGATCGTGGCGGTCTACCTGGCCGGGCTCTACCAGGACTGGCTGAGCCACGGCGATGCGCTGCTGCTCGGCCTCACCGTGGCGATCGTCGGGCCGCTGGGCGACCTGTTCGAGTCGGCGGTCAAGCGGGACGCCGGGACCAAGGATGCCGGTCACCTGTTCGGAGCCCACGGAGGCGCGCTCGACCGGCTCGACGCGGTCATCTTCACGATCGTGGCCGGCTATTACGTCTGGCTCGCGGTCAGCCCCGGCTGAGGCGCTCCTAGAATCCCCGCCGTGCCGCGCCGCCTCGCCATCCTCGGCTCGACTGGCTCGATTGGCGTGCAGGCGCTCGACGTGGTGTCCGGTGCGCAGGCCGGTGAGTTCGAGGTCGTCGCACTCAGCGCGGCCGGCGCGTGGGAGCTGCTGCTCGAACAGGCCACCCGCCACGGCGTCCAGCGCATCGCGCTGGCCGACCGCGATGCGGCGGCGCGCGCCGCGGAGGCGTGGACCGACGGGGAGGTGCTGGCGGGCACGGACGGACTTGTGCGGTTGCTCACCGACTGCAGGTGCGACATGGTCCTGAACGCGATCGTCGGCTCGGCCGGTCTGGTCCCGACCGTCGCCGCTCTGGGCGAGGGGATCGACCTCGCGCTCGCCAACAAGGAGTCGCTCGTGGTCGGCGGCGATCTGGTGATGGCGCTGGCCGAGGCGACCGGGAGCACCATCCTCCCGGTGGACTCGGAGCATTCCGCGCTTCATCAGCTGCTCGCCGGGGAGCGTCCCGGCACGGTCGACCGCCTGATCCTGACCGCCTCGGGTGGTCCGTTCCGCGGCCGGCGCGCGCCCGACCTCGCAGCGGTGACGGTCGCGCAGGCGCTCAGCCATCCGACCTGGGCAATGGGCGGGAAGATCTCGATCGACTCGGCCACGCTGATGAACAAGGGGCTCGAGCTGATCGAGGCCCACCACCTGTTCGGAACTCCCTATGAGCGGATCGACGTGGTCGTCCATCCGCAATCGATCGTCCACAGCATGATCCAGCTCTGCGACGGCGCGACGCTCGCGCACCTCGGCTATCCCGACATGCGCGTGCCGATCTCCTACGCGCTGCACTACCCAGAGCGCGTCGACGTGCCGGTGAAGCCGCTCGACCTCGTCTCGCTCGGAGCGCTCAGCTTCGAGGCTGCCGACGAGGAGACGTTCGCCTGCCTGCGCCTCGCCCGCGAGGCGGCTCGAATCGGCGGCACCGCCCCGTGCACGCTGAACGCGGCCAACGAGGTCGCCGTGCACGCGTTCCTGCGCGGACGCGTGCGTTTCCTCGACATCGCCGCGGTGATCGAGGAGACGCTCTCTCGGCTGCCTGCCGGCCAGGTCCACTCGTTCGACGCGCTGGCTGACGCCGACGCCCAGGCCCGGCGGACGGCGGCGCAGCTGGTCAGCGCGCGCGCCGCGGCTTAGTCAACTCATACGTTGGCCTTGTCACACTGACAGTCGTGTCCTACGTCCTCGCCTTCCTGGGCTTTGCGGCCCTGATCATTCTGCACGAGTTCGGCCACTTCAGCGCCGCCAAGGCGGTCGGCATGCGGGTCGAGCGCTTCTCGTTGTTCTTCGGGCCGCTGCTGATCAAGACCCGGCGCGGGGAGACCGAGTATGGCGTCGGGCCGATCCCGCTCGGCGGTTACGTGAAGATCACCGGGATGAACCCGGCCGAGGACATTCCCGACGACGTCCGCCCCCGGGCCTACTACAACCAGCCGGTGTGGAAGCGGATCGTCGTGATCCTGGCGGGGCCCGCGGTCAATCTTCTGATCGCCTTCGCGCTGCTGTTCGGGATCTTCTGGTCGCAGGGCGACCCGACTGTAAGCCACGGCCAGCCGGTGTTCACGCGGACCGTCGCCGCGGGCACACTCACCGCGCCGGCGACGGCGTACCTGCGAGCCGGAGACGAGATCGTCGCCATCGACGGCAAGCGCGATCCCACGGTCGATCAG
The DNA here is from genome assembly GCA_019240655.1 of Solirubrobacterales bacterium. Taxonomy (GTDB): domain Bacteria; phylum Actinomycetota; class Thermoleophilia; order Solirubrobacterales; family Solirubrobacteraceae; genus Palsa-465. Next base: position 4,812 of record JAFAXX010000159.1, on the reverse strand, counting down.
ATCACCGAGCAGATCGGAACCCATCGCTGCGCCGGGACGCCCGTGGCGGGCTGCCAGGCCACCACTGCGGCAACGCTCCTGGTTCGCCGCGGAGACGAGCTGCTCCGGTTCTCGATCCACCCTCGCTACGACGCCGCGGCGAAGCGGATGCGGATCGGATTCTCCTTCGAGCAGCAGTTCCATCCGATCGGACCGCTCACCGCCGCCGGACACAGCACATCGGAGATGTGGTACGTGACCCACACCACCGTGACGACGTTCGCGCGGCTGTTCGAGCCCAGGGAACGCAGTCAGCTCCATGGCGTCGTCGGGGGCTTCGAGGTCACCCAGCAACGGTTCGCCTTCGACACGGTTGCCGCCCTCTACACGCTCGCGTTGATCTCGCTTTCGCTGGCGGTGGTCAACCTCTTCCCGTTCCTTCCGCTCGACGGCGGCCACGTCTTCTGGGCACTGGCGGAGAAGGTACGCGGAAGGCGGATCCCGTTCGCGGTGATGGAGCGAGCCGGCGCGGTCGGCTTCGTGCTCATCGTGCTCGTGTTCATGATCGGCCTGAGCAACGACATCTCGACCCTGACCGGTCCGGGATTCCGCACCCGCTAGAGGTTGAGCGCCGTCACGCCGTGCTGCGATAACGTTGCCGAAAGCGCTCGCCACGCAGCCACCGAGCCCCGGGGCGCCGTCAGGTAGATCGAGGAGGTCTCGAGGATGGAGAGCAGTACGGTCACGCCGCCGCAGGCGCGCGCCGCCGACGCGTCGACGATTACGGAGGCGCTTCGCCGCACCGCCGCCGCCCACCCGGAGATCGTCGCCGTGCGGACGGTCGACGACTCGGTCTCGCTCACGTGGTCTGAGCTGCTGGCCCGGGTCGATGCGCTGGCCGGCGGGCTCTGGCAGCTCGGGGTGCGCCGAGGCGACACCGTGGCGATCATGCTCGGCAACCGGCCGGAGTTCCACCTGGTCGACCTGGCGGCGGCGATGGTCGGCGCCACCCCGTTCTCGATCTACCTGACCTATCCGCCGGAGGAGATCCGCTACCAGTGTGCCGATGCCCGCGCCAGGGTGGCGGTCGTCGAGCCGGCGTACCTGCCGGCGATGCGTGAGGCCGCCAGGAAGCTGCCGCACCTCGAGCACGTGATCGTGGTCGGCGGCGAGGCGCCCGCGGGCACGATTTCCCTGGCGGAGCTGGAGGCGTCTGCCTCGGGGTTCGATGTCGCCGGCGCGTCGGCGCAGGTGGCGCCGGACGACATCCTCACGCTGATCTACACCTCCGGCACGACCGGGCCGCCGAAGGGCGTGCAGCTCTCGCACCGCAACGTGATGGTGGCCGCCGGGGCGACTCAGCAGGTCATCTCGTTCGGCGTGGGTGTGCGCGTCATCTCCTGGCTGCCGGCGGCGCACATCGCCGAGCGGATGGCGCACCACTACATCCCAATCGTGTTCGCCGGGACGATCACCTGCTGCCCGAACCCGAGGGAGATCGTCTCCTACCTACCCCGCGTGCGGCCCGGCTGGTTCTTCGCGGTACCGCGGATCTGGGAGAAGCTCAAGGCGGGACTCGAGGCGATGCAGGGCGCCCGGCCCGACGAACAGCGTCACCGGATCGAGGCGGCGCTGGCGGCGTCGGTCGAGCGGGTGCGGCTGACCCAACGAGGGGAGCCGGTACCGGCGGAGCTCGAGGCCGCGGTCGCCCGCGCCGACGACGAGCTGTTCTCCGAGCTGCGGGAGATGCTGGGGCTCGACCAGGCCCTCGCCGTCAACGTCGGGGCAGCGCCGACGCCGGTCGAGGTGCTCGAGTTCTTTCACGCCCTCGGCATCGAGCTGGCGGAGCTGTGGGGCATGTCGGAGACCGCCGGCTTCGGCGCGTGCAACCGGCCTGGGGCGGTCAAGCTCGGCACCGTCGGGCCTCCGTCGCCGGGGTGCGAGGCGAAGCTCGCCGAGGATGGCGAGCTGCTCGTGCGGGGCCAGTTCGTGATGGCCGGCTACCGCAACGCGGCGGAGAAGACGGCCGAAGCGATCGACGCCGACGGCTGGCTGCACACCGGCGACATCGCGCAGGTCGACGACGACGGTTACATCAAGCTGATCGACCGCAAGAAGGAGATCATCATCAACGCGGCCGGTAAGAACATGTCGCCGGCCAACATCGAGGCGGCGCTCAAGTCCGGCAGCCCGTTGATCGGCCAGGCATGCTGCATCGGCGACGGCCGCGCGTACAACACCGCGCTGATCGTGCTGGACGCCGACTTCGCGCCGGCGTGGGCGGCGCAGCACGGGCTCGAGGGACGCTCGCTCGAGGCGCTGGCCGGCGAGCCGGAGGTGGTCGCGGCGGTCCAGGCGGGGGTCGACGCCGCCAATCCCCATCTGGCCCGGGTCGAGCAGATCAAGCGGTTCACCATCGTTCCCGGCGACTGGGCGCCGGGGGGCGGCGAGCTCACCCCGACGATGAAGCTGAAGCGCGGGCCGATCGCCGCCAAGTACGAGGCGGAGATCGAGGCGATGTACGCCTGAGCGCCAGCCGCGCCGGCCAGGCGTCGGCCGAGAGCAAGAAACCGGAGCATCGCATCGGGTGTGGTGGGGCCCCGGGCGCCGCGGGCACGCTACCTCAGCGTGATCTGCACGGTGCGGCTGTACACGGTGCCCTGTGAGGGGCCGAAGTTACCGAGCCGCGGGTCGTTCGCGGGGTACTGCCACTCGAGGCGCACGGTGCCGCTTGCCGGGAAGGTCACGCGCGTGTCGAAGTAGCAGCTGGTGGGGGTGGTGAGGGTGACTGTGCGGACGGTGGTGAACGTCGATCTCGAGCCGGTCGCGAACTGGATCGCCACGGTCTGGGGACCGCCGCCGTCGAGCATCGCGTAGCGCGACGGGCGGGCGCATCCCCACACCTCGAGGCTGCGGCCGCGGCGGCTCGCTGTCGCCGGCAGGTAGAGCGGAAGCCGCCACGCGTCGTAGGTCGCTTTTGGCTTGCCCTGATAGGTCAGCAGCCCGCTCGACCAGCCGGTGTAGAGGCCCGGATTTGGGGGCGGATCCTCGAGGAGGTACTGAGAGAAGCTGCGGACCCGGCTGCTGCGCCAGGACAGATACTCCGCCCAGTTCAGGTAGTAGGACGCGGTGGTCGGGGAGACGAAGGGATCACTGTGGTTCGGGGGGTTGGTGATGTAGCCGAACTCGGTGTTGTAGATCGGCAGCTTGCGGCCGGACCCGTAGACCCGCTGAAGTCGGTCGAGCGCGCGCTCGAACTGCCCGAGGTCGGGCAACCCCGCGTAGTCGGGATCGTGCTGGGGATCCTCGTTGGGCGGGTACCAGCGGGCCCACAGGTGGTCGGAGACGCCGTTGGCGTTGAACAGGGCCGGGTTCTGCGCGCGGAAGCGGCGCGATCCGGCGGCGGTGGTCGGGCATCCGCGGATCGCCGCGGCGGAGCCGCGCAGCGGCCGGTAGCGAGAGTCGACGCAGTAGAGCGCGCGGAGGAACTGGAGCGGCTTCATCGGCGCGAACACCCCGAAATAGTCGTTGCCGCGGGGCGCGAGCTCGTCGATCATGATCGTGTCAGTCGAGGGTCCGTGGTGCGTGGCACCCAGCGACGCCCAAGCCGCGGCGAGCAGGTTACGGTACAGGCGGCCGCTGTTCTCGATCGTCAGATCGCCGGGCACCCCCTGGGGCGCGATCGAGTAGCCGAGGTTTGGCTCGCTCCAGATCGACCACGAGCTGATCCGCGGCAGCGGGGTCGAGGCGCCGGCGGGCCGGTAGCTGCCGCTGTAGCGCTTGCCGACGGCGGCGACGAACTGGCCGAACTCGCCGGCCGACGGCTCCCAGTTGTAGTGGCGCTGGCCGTCCCGTGGGGCACCGGGCCCGGTCGCCCACAGTGGCGCGGCGTTGCCGAGGTTGAAATTGACCTGGATGCCGTCGGCGGCGGCGTCCCGGACGATTGGGTCGATGATTCGCCAGTTGTAGCCACGCGCGCCCGGGTCGCCGGCGTGGAAGCCGCGCGGGCGGGTGCGAGAGTTCGGGCTGGGCGCGATCGTGCTCCAGCGCACGCCGACCTTGATCGTCGTGGCTCCGAGGACGCGCAGCTGCGCGAGCACGCCCTGGGGGTCGGCTATCAGGTGGGGGTCGTCCTGGAAGATCGACGTCATGCCGGTAGCCGCGCCGGCCCCGGTCGGAGCCATCGCGCTGAGCGTGGCCGCGAGGAGGAGGATCCGCACGGCGGCGAGAGCGGAGCGGACGAAGTCCATGCGCTACCTGACCGAGATCGTGGTGGTCCGGCTGTAGACGGTCTGGCCGGCGAGCGGGTCGCTGAAGCCGACTGCGCCGGCCGGGGGATATGTCCACGCCAGGCGTACGGCGCCGCTCGCCGGGAAGACGACGTGGCGGTCGAAGTAGCCCAGTGGGCTCGAGAGCCCGACGTTGGCGATCGTGGTGAACGGTCCGCGGGACCCACGCTGGAACTGGATCTGTACCGATTCGTTGCCGTACCGGTGGGCCGGCCGGGCGGCTCCCCACACTTCGAGGCTCCGTCCGCGCCGAGTCGAGCTCACCGGGAGGAACAGCGGCAGACGGTAGGCGTCATAGGTCGGCTTGCGCTTGCCGCCATACAGGATCAGCCCGCTGGCGAACCCGCCGTACTCAGGTGCGTTGCGCGGATTCGGGTCGTACAGGAGGTACTGCATCGAGCAGACGATCCGCGGCGAGCGCCAGGACAGATACTCGGCCCAGTTGATGTACAGAGCGGCCGTCGTCGGAGACACGAAGTGGCTCCTGCTGGTGTTCGGCGGGTTGGTGATGTAGCCGTACTCGTTGTTGTAGATCGGGAAGCGC
>JAFAXX010000134.1 GCA_019240655.1 Solirubrobacterales bacterium | reverse complement strand
ATTCGCAACGGCAGGCCGGTGCAGGACGAGTTCCGGCTGGACGTCCACGGCTTTGAGATCGTCCGCCACCGCAGCGCCGTGACCGACTTCACCGACACGGCACAGCTCGAGGCCGTCTACGCGTCCGAGGTGATCGAGTTCGTCAAGCAGCGGACGGGCGCCGACGAGGTCGTGTCGCGAGGCGCGGTGCTGCGCCGGTCGGCGGCTCCGGGCGTGCACGGGTCACAGCCGGCGGCCGCGCTGATCCATATCGACTACTCACCCGAGGGCGCGGAGATGGTGGCCAAGCGCGTCTACGCCGAGAAGTTCCCGGACCGTCCGCCGCACCGGCGGGCGCTGGCGGCGAGCGTATGGCGGGTGTTCAGCCAACCGCCGCAGGACTGGCCTCTGGCGGTGTGCGATTTCCGCAGCGTGCGGGAGGACGAGGGGCTCTCTAACCAGCTGTACTTCGTTGACCGCCTCCCCGACGACCCGATGACGGCCGACGTCGACGAGTCGGCAATGGTGACGAGCGGGTCCGAGTTCGTGTACAGCCCCGACCACGAATGGTGGTATTTCCCGGAGATGACCCGGGACGAGGTCCTATTCTTCGCCTTCCACGACTCCGACCACAGCCGGGCCTGGCGAGTCATCCACTCGGCGTTCCGCGACCCGACCGTCGAGGCGGCGGTGCCGCGGCACAGCGTCGAGGTGCGGGTCTTTGCCTTCTTCCGCTAGCGAGCCGGGCTGGCGGCACGTCGCCGAGAACAGACTCGCCGTGGCCCACGCTGCGCGTTCGCGAAGCTAGCTGCGGGCGCTGGGCGCTCGTCTTTGGTCCCTCCGAAGGCGGAACGGCGCGTCGCGTTCGCCGGTGATTTGAGTGAGGGAGAATCGCTCGGTGCGCTTGCCGCGGGAGCTCGAGATCCTCGGCCTGCGCGACTTCCGGCTCGTGTTCGGAGCTTCGGTCGCGTCGCTGATCGGCGATGGCATGGTGCCGGTCGCGCTGTCGTTCGCGGTCCTTGATCTGACTGGTTCGGCGACTGACCTCGGGATCGTGTTGGCGGCGCGAGTCGTGGCACTGGTCAGCTCGCTGTTGATCGGCGGGGTCGTGGCGGACCGTGTCGGGCGCCGGGCGGTGATGGTGGCTGCCGACGTCGCGCGGTTCGCTGCGCAGGCGGCAATCGGTGTGCTTCTGGTCAGCGGCCACGCCACGATCGCGGAGATGGTCGTCGCTCAGCTGCTGGTCGGCGCCGCCTCGGGATTCTTCAATCCTGCCTCGAGCGGGCTGCTCCCGATGGTCGCCGGCGAGCATCTCCAGCCGGCCAACTCGCTCAAGGGGATGGCGATGGCCGGCGGGAATATCGCGGGGCCTGCGATCTCCGGTGCACTCGTCGTAGCCACCGGCCCGGGGTCGGCCCTGCTGATCGACGCGGCGAGCTACGCGGTGAGCGCGTTGCTCCTGGCGCGCGTGAAAGTAGCTGCGCGGCTGCCTTCGCCGCGCCAGCGGTTTGTGGCTGAGCTTCGCGAAGGGTTCGCCGAGGTGCGAAAGCGCACCTGGGTGTGGGCGGTCATCGCCTCGGCCGCGTTCTGGAACGTGATGGCCGCGTTCACGGTGCTCGGCCCGGTCGTGGCCAAGAGCTCTCTCGGCGGCCCGGCTGGGTGGGCAGCGATCCTGACCGCCGAAGGTGTCGGCTGGCTCGCCGGCGGTGTCGCGCTGCTGCGAGTCAGCCCGCGCCGCCCGCTGATCGTCGCGACTGCGGCCAGCGCAGCGGCGGTCGTGCCTACGGTCCTGCTGGCCGGGCCGGCCCCACTGGCGGTGATCGTTGTTGCCAGCCTGCTCGCCGGAGTTTCGACGATGCTGTTCAACACGCTGTTCGAAACGATGCTGCAACGGCACATCCCGCGGCGTGCGCTGTCGCGTGTCAGCTCCTTCGACTGGTTCGGGTCGCTGGCGCTGCAACCAGTCGGGCTCGCACTCATGGGCCCGCTGGCGGGCGCGATCGGCGTCTCCGAGACGCTGTATCTCGCCGCCGGGCTCAAGCTGCTCACCCTGGCAGCGCTGCTCGCGGTAAAGGACATTCGCAGACTCGGACCGTTTCCCGCCACAACCGCTCCGCCGGCGACGAGATCATCGCGGTGATCGAGCCGCAGTCTCGAACCGGCGCGAGACATGCCGGCAGTCCTCGTCCACCGATCGGGGGACGCGAACATCGTCTACTCGATCGGCCGGCCGGTCGATGGTTGCGACAGACATTTGGCCGATGCGGGCCACCGCGTCTTTGCAGGAACTAGCCTGGGCCTGGTCCGGGGCGGCCCAGGACCGGTGGGCCCTGGCTAGGCCTTCGAGGTCGTGGTTAGTGGCTAGGGGACGGAGCCTCTTATTATCCAGGTAGCGACCATGCCCGACGGACGGCAGCGCCTCAGCGTGGCGGGCCGACGTGCTCGTCAACGCGTTCTTCCTGATCCCGATGCTGGCGAGCACGCAACTTCGTCCCGGCGTCGCCGCCGCCGTGACGGGGCCGGCGGTGGCCGCGCTGATCGCCGCCCAGAACGCCAACGCCGAGCCGTGGGCCTCGATCGCGCTCCGGACATGGGCGCTGGCCGCGCTCAGCCTTGGTTGCGTGCTGCTTTCGTGGATCCAGCGATCGCCGCGTGCTGACGATCGCTGGCCTCGTACGGGACCGAACAACCCTGCTCGGCGACCTCGTGGAAGTGGAGGCCCGAGCCCGGTCAAGCGAAGCCGGGTCGCCATCCCGGACGTCCTCGAGGTCGTGCCTCGCGGCCAGCACGTACTGGAGCGCGCCGTCGTGCAGCTCCTCCGCCAGCTCTGCCCGGGACTCTCGGCTGCGGCAAGCCACCAATCGCCTTGTTCGAACCGGCAAGATCCTACTTACGTAGCGGGATCGAGCACCCTCGACCATGTGGTGGATCTGGCGATCGAGCAGCTCAACCATGCCCAGCGCGACCGAGACCGGCTCGCACGCGTCATCGGGCAGCTCGAAACTGTCCAGGAAATGCTCGGCCTGCGGCTTCAGATCTCACCAGGAGCGCCGGCGGTTCATCTAAGCGCGCCCGAGCTGACCCTGCGTTGGATAGGTAGGCTGGCTCGCCTGAGTCCATGAACCTCGAGGAGTACACCGCCCGCGACGGCACTGAGCTGCACCGGCTGATGGCCGCTCGGGAGGTAGACCCCGAGGAGGTTCGCGAGGCCGCTCTGCGGGCGATCGGGGCGGTCGAGACGCGCGTGAACGCGGTGGTTGCGGGCCCGTTTGCGGACGCCCCGGGAGCGGCGGATGGTCCCCTGGCCGGTGTTCCATTCGCGGTGAAGGACACCCTGCCCGAGGCGGGTCGGCCGCTTGGCTTCGGCACGCGGTTATCGGACGGCTACCTAGCGCGTCGCGATGCCACGCTGGCCGAGCGGTTTCGGGCCGCGGGCCTGGTCTCGCTGGCGCGGACCGCCACGCCCGAGTTCGCGTTCAACATCGACACGGCGCCGGTGGTTCACGGGCCGACACTCAACCCGTGGGATCTCGAGCGCAGTCCCGGAGGATCGAGCGGCGGAGCCGCTGCGCTGGTGGCCTCCGGTGCGCTCCCGATGGCCCATGGGAATGACGGCGGCGGATCGATTCGCGTTCCGGCGGCATGGTGCGGGCTGGTCGGGCTGAAGCCCTCGCGGGGGCGAGTGCCCGTCGGTCCGGCCGTCGGGGAAGCCGTCGGGGGGTTTGCCCACGAGTTCGCGGTCACCCGGACCGTGCGTGACGGGGCCGCTCTGCTAGATGCCATCCACGGTCCCGCCGCCGGCGACCGTTACTACGTGGCGAGGGCGAGCGAATCATTCACCAGCGCGCTCGGCCGCGAGCTCCCGCCGCTTCGCGTGGCCGTCCACACGACGTCGTTCTTCGGTGCCGGCACCGACCCGGAGGCGCGGGCGGCCGTGGAGCGCACGGCGGCCACGCTGGCGGAGCTTGGGCACCACGTCGAGGAGGCGTGCCCAGCGCTCGCGCCGGACGCGTTGCGAGATTGCCTGGAGGTTGTGTGGTCGGTCGACCTCGCGGGGCTCGCGGCGACTTTGACCAGGATCACGGGGCAGGAGGCGGGCCCGGGAGCCGTCGAAGCAGCCTCCTGGGCGTGCGTGCGCCGCGGCGGCGAGATCAGCGCTCTCCAGCTCGAGGCGTCGGCGTCGTTCGTCAATTCCACCTCACGCCGGTGGGGCCGGTTCCTCGACGAGTGGGACCTGTTCCTGTGTCCGACGACGCCGACAGCGGCACCGGCGTCAGGGATCCCGGACCAGGACGACCACCGCATCCAGACCGCGGAAGCCTGGATCAGCGAGGTCTTCGCCCTCAGCCCCTTCACCCCGATCGCAAACCTGACCGGCCAGCCCGCGATCAGCCTTCCGCTGGGTGAAAGTCAGGCGGGGATGCCGCTCGGGGTGATGCTCATGGCCCAGACCCTCCGCGAAGACCTTCTCTTCAACGTGGCATCGGTACTCGAGACCTCGAGTCCGTGGTCGCACCGCCGCCCGCCCGTCCACGCCAGCTCGCCTGGTGACGACCCCAGTCGCCCCGCCGGGCCGGGGATTACCCCCGGCGCTGGTCCCAGCTGAACCCGCGTACGGCCAGGGCGACGCCGAGCGCCGCCCACGCCGCGATCACGCCCAGAGCGCTGATGTTGGCGGCGAGCGACGTTCCCTTCACCATCGCCCCGGAGAGGCCGTCGATCACGTGCTTGAGCGGCAGCGCCTGCGCGATGCCCTTGATGAAGCCGGGCGCGCGGGCGGCGTCGTAGAACACCCCGGAGATGAAGATGACCGGCAGGAAGACCGCGTTCACGTACGCCGGCGCGGAGTCGAAGTTGGGGATCGCGTGCGAGAACGCGACACCGAGCGACGCGAAGCAGACCACGCCGGCGGCCACGAACACCACGAGCTCGAACCAGTCGCGTGGCCAGCCGGTGCCGAAGAACAGCCGCCCGGCGACGGTGATGATCACGATCTGCAGCGCGGTGTTGGTCACCGCGTTGCCGGCGACCCCCAGCAGATAGGAGATGCCGGGCATCGGCGTCCCGCGGATCCGCTTCAGCACGCCCTGCTCGCGCAGGAAGACCATGTTGAAGGCGAGCGCGGTGAAGGTGGTCGACATCACGCTCATGCCGGCGATGCCGGGGACGATCACATCGAGGTCGTGCTGGTTGCCGTGCAGGATCGCGCCGAAGAAGGCCAGAAACAACAGTGGCAGGAGGAAGTTGAAGAACGCCGCGCTCGGGTTGCGCCAGAACAGCCGCCGCTCCAGGCGATATTGCCGCCAGGCGAGCGCCACGACGCCTGACATCGGCGTGCCCTCGCGGCTCGCCGGGTGTCGGACGCTACCCGCCACCTCAGCCATCGTTCACCTCAGGCATCGTTCACCTCAGACATCGTTCACCTCAGACATCGTTCACCTCAGGCGTCGCCCACCCGAGCATCGTCCTCGGCCTCCCGATCGCCCGCGGTCAGCTCCAAGTACACGTCCTCCAGCGTAGGACGGGTGACGGTGAGCCCGTCGAGCCGCTCGCCACGCGCAAGGGCGTCGCCGGTCAGCTCGTGCAGGAGGGTGGTCGGATCGTCGGTCTCCCGCCGGACGAGATGGCCATCGCCGTTGCGGTAGGCGACCAGGTAGGGCGCGGTGCCGGCGCTCGCGCCCAGATCCCGGGGGGCGCCCTCGATCAGGATCCGGCCGTCCTTGATGATCGCCACGCGATCGGCCAGCGCCTGCGCCTCGTCGAGGTAGTGCGTAGTCAGCAGCACCGTCTTGCCGAGGTCTCTAAGCGAGCGGATCGTCTCCCAGGCGTTCCGCCGGGCCGCGGGGTCGAAGCCGGTGGTCGGCTCGTCGAGGAAGATCAGCTCGGGGTCGCCGACGAGCGCGAGGGCCAGATCGAGCCGCCGCAGCTGCCCGCCGGAGAGCGTGCGCACCAGCGCGTCCTCCTTGCCGCCGAGGCCGGTCAGCGCGACGACCTCGTCGACCGCTCGCGGGTGGGGGTACATGGCCGCGAAGTGCGCGAGCGCCTCCCGCACCCGGATGTGCCGGTAGAGCCCCGTCGTCTGCAGGACGATCCCGACGCGCGCTCGCCAGCGTCGCGAGCGCTCGCCCGGATCCTCCCCGAGCACGCTGACCGCGCCGTCGGAGCGCTCGCGGTAGCCCTCGAGGATCTCGACCGTGGTGGTCTTCCCGGCCCCGTTGGGTCCGAGCAGCCCGAACACCTCACCCCGCGCGACGTGGAAGTCGATTCCGCGGACCGCCTCGAAATCTCCATAGGACTTGCGCAGGGCATGCACCTCGATCGCAAGTTCGGACACACTGGCCATGATGCCAGTGTCGGCTCATCGGCAGTATCCGCCGCGAAGTTCAGATATCGCCCGCCTTGGTGAGGGTTGGCGTCCAGGGCGGCCGGCCGCCGCGCCGGCGCCGGTGCCGCTGCTGCTGCCGGTGCCGGTGCCGGTGCGCAACCGCAGGCGCGACCGTGAATACTGGAGCGCGGCATGAGAGGCGTCCTACGACTCCGTCCGTTCCCGCGGCTGCTGGCTGCCTACACCCTGAACGAGCTCGCGTGGTCCTTCGGGGTGCTGGCCCTCTCCCTTCTGGTCTACCGCCGCACCGGGAGCGCGCTCGGCGCGACCGCGTTCTTCCTGTGCACGCAGTTTCTGCCCGCGCTGGCCGCGCCGCTCACCGTGGCCCGCTTGGACCAGCTCCGCCCGCGCCTGGCGCTGCCCTCGCTCTACGCGCTCCAGGCCGGTCTCTACGTGGCCCTCGGCCTCAGCGCGAACCACCTGTCGGTGCCCGCGGTGTTGGTGATCGCCACCGTGGACGGCGTCATCGCGCTGAGCGCCCGCGCGCTTGCCCGCGCGGCGACCGTGGCGGTGACCTCGACGGCCGGGCTCCTGCGCGAAGCCAACGCGCTGTTGAACTCGCTGTTCTCGATCTGCTACATGGCCGGCCCCGCGATCGCCGGCGCGGTCGTGGTCGCCGGCGGCACGCGTGCCGCTCTGCTGGTCAACGGCGCCATGTTCGTGGCGATGGCGCTGACTCTGGCGACCGCGCGCGGCCTGCCTCAGCCCGAGCCCGTGCCCTCGGCGCCGGGCGGCCGGGTGCGCGCGGCGCTGGCCCACGCCCGCGACCATCCGCCGATTCGCCTGCTGCTGATGCTGCAGGCGGTACTGATCCTGTTCTTCACGATCTCGATCCCCGTCGAGGTCGTATTTGCCCAGCACACCCTCCACGCCGGCGCGGCGGGCTACGGAGCACTGCTCTCGGGCTGGGGCGCCGGCGCAGTGGCCGGCAGTATGGTCTACGCGAGGTGGCGTCATCTGCCCGGCCGCCGGCTGATCGCGCTCGGCAGCGCCTGCCTCGGCGTTGGCTTCGTCACGATGTCGCTGGCGCCCTCGCTCGCCGTCGCCGTCATCGGCGCGGTCGTGGCCGGGCTCGGCAACGGCGTGGAAGCGGTCGCCGCGCGTACATCGCTTCAGGAGGAGGTCGAGCCGCAGTGGATGACGCTGATGATGAGCCTCAGCGAGGCGCTGGCCCAGGCGGTGCCGGGCGCCGGCATCCTCCTCGGCGGTGCGATCGCCTCGCTCGCGGGCCCGCGCGCTGCGCTGGCGGTCGGGGGCGGCGGGGCGCTGGTGGTCACGGTTGCGGTCTGGGTGCTGCTCACACCTCGGCTGCCACGGAGCCGAACGCCGGTGGAGCGGCCCTTGCGCGACGGCAGCGGCCGGCAGCCGGCGGAGCGGCCCTTGCGCGACGGCAGCGGCCGGCAGCCGAGCGCCTCGATGCCGCCCCACGGCTGATACGCAGAGACCGCCGGGTTCGACAGGGTCGCCGCGGGCGCCCGGTCGACGATTCCTCCGCGCCGCTGGCTCGCCGGATCGGACGCGAGTAGCGTGTGGTCTCGGTGCGCCGCGCCTGCATCGACATCGGCTCCAACACCACGCGGGTGCTCGTCGCCGAGTGCGCCGACGGTCAGTTGCGCGAGGTGCTCCAGGAACGAACCTTCACCCACCTGCGCCGAAGCGTGACGGCCGACGGCGCGATCCCGCCGGAGAAGATCGCCGAGCTCGCCGCCGTGGTCGAGGGGCAGATTCGGCTGGCCCGCGAGCTCGGGGCGGCGCAGATCCACGTCGTGGCAACCGCAGCGCTGCGGCAGGCCGCGAACGCCGGCGAGGTGTGTGACGCGATCCGGCGTCGTTGCGAGATCGAGCCGGTGGTGCTGTCGGAGGCGGAGGAGGGCAGGCTGGCGTTCGTCGGCGCGGCGCGCACCCTTGGGCACCGGCCGTCCGGCCGGCTGGGCGTGGTCGACGTCGGCGGTGGCTCGTCGGAGCTGGTGGTCGGGACGGCGCCGGACCGGGTCAGCTGGTGGACGTCGCTTCCGGTTGGCTCGGGGGCGCTGGCGGATCGCTGCCTGCGCTCCGACCCGCCTTCGAGCGAGCAGCTCGACGACGCGCGGGCCCGCATCGCCGCCGCCCTGGCCGGGGTCGAGGTTCCCCACCCGAGCGAAGCGGTCGCGGTGGGCGGGAGCGCCGCATCTCTCGGCCGCGTCGTCGGGCCGCTGCTCGACGCCGGGGCGTTCAGCCGCTCGCTCGGGGTTCTCTGCGCCGAACGCGCCCGGGAGATCGCCCACCGGTGGGGCCTCGACCAGGATCGCGCCCGTCTCCTGCCGGCTGGGCTGCTGATCCTCGAGGCGGCGTCCCGGCGCTTCGGGGTCTCGCTGCAGGTCGGCCACGGCGGTCTGCGCGAGGGTGTCCTTCTGGAGGCCCGCGGTGAGTAGCGACGATCTGCCGCTGTCGCCCCGTGAGGCACTCGCCGACGTCCGGATCCGGGCGCCGACCCGTGGCAACCGGCGGCTGGAGGCGCTGCTCGAGGCGGTCAACGGCGATCAGCAGGTGAAGGCGTGGTGGCACGTGTCGGCGGTCAATGCAACGCGCCGCCTGGCGATGAGCGATCACTCGTGGGTCCACATCCAGATCGTGCTGAACATCGGCCTGCGGCTGGCTCGGCTGCTCTTCCGGCGTGGAGTGACGCCGAGCGTGACCGCCGATTACGGCCTCGGCGAGCGGGATGCCGAGGTGGTGATTGCCGCCGGCTGCCTGCTGCACTGCGTCGGCATGTCGATCCACCGCGACGACCACGAGCGCTACAGCCTGTTCCTCAGCGCCGGCAAGCTCGAGCAGCTGCTGGCCGGCGCCTACGAGGAGCCGGAGCGGACGATCATCGTCTCGGAGGCGCTGCACGCGATCATCGGGCATCGCCGCATGGGCGCGCCGGTCACCGTCGAGGCCGGCATCGTCCGGGTCGCCGACGCCCTCGACATGGCCCGCGGCCGCTCGCGCGTGCCGTTCGAGTCCGGACATCAGAACATCCACTCGCTCTCGGCGTATGCCATCGAGGACGTCAAGATCGTCCCCGGGGACGATCGCGCGGTGCGCGTGGAGATCGCGATGTCGAACAGCGCCGGGATCTTCCAGGTGGACGAGCTGCTGGCCACGAAGCTTCGGGGCTCCGGCCTCGAGGCGCACATCGAGGTGATCGCCCGTATCGACGCCGAGCACGAGCAGCGGCTGCTGCCGGTGTTCCGGATCTAGGGAGGGGCCTCGCTGCGCTCGGCGTCCGTGGGGCCGGTCATCCGGACGCCTTGGCCGACCGCGGAGGGTTGTCGGCTGTGAGGGCGGCCTGGATCAAGCCTGGTCGAGAAACGACGACCTGATCGTCGTTTCTCGACCAGGCCCGGTCCGACGGCGCCCGGTGGGAGGGTGCCGGAGCACGCGCACGAGCATCGCGGTCACGTCGTCGTGCAGGTCCGCGTCCTCGGGGAGCATCCGGGTCAGGAGATGCCGGCGGAGGGCCTGCGGCGCGTCTGGCCCGGATTTCGCCGCCTCGGCCAGGCGGGCGAACCCGGCGTCCAGCACCTCCCCGCGCCGCTCGATCAGACCGTCGCTGTAGAGGATCAGCGTGTCGTCGCCGGCGACCGCCGCCTCGTGGCTGTCGTACACCACGTCGGCGATCCCCATCAGCTCGTTGCCGCCCTCGAGGTAGCGCACCTCGCGAGCCCGGGTGCGCAGCAGCGCCGGCGGATGGCCGCCGCTGGCCCACTGAACCCACCCGCCGCGCGGATCGACGATCGCGTAGAGGACCGAGAACATCTCCATCTCGGCCTGGGCCAGCTGGTAGCGGTTCAGCCGGGTCAGCACCTCGCCGGCGGAGCGCAGGCCGGCATCACCGAGCGCGAAGGCCCGCGTGACGCTGCGCAGCTGCCCCATCGTCGAGGCGGCCTTGATGCCGCGGCCGGTGACGTCGCCGACCACGATCCCGACGCGCTCGCCGGGGAGCGCGAAGGCGTCGTACCAGTCCCCGCCCGCCTCGGCGCCGAGCCCCGCCGCCTGATAGTGGGCGGCCAGCTCCACGTGGGCGACGTCGGGCAGGCGCGCGGGCAGGAGCCCGCGCTGGAGCTCCTCGGCGATCCTCCGCTCCTGTTCGTGCAGCTGCGCCCGGCGGATCGCCAGCACGGCGCGCTCGCCCAGCTCCTCCAGCAGAGCGGCCTCATCGGCGCCGAGCGCCCGGCCGGGAGCCAGCGCGAGCCGCACGGTCGCGATCGTGCTGCGCTGGATCGCCAGCGTCAGCTCGTGCCAGCGCGCGCCGGGGGGCAGAGCCGCGAGGTCCGTCGCGCGACGGACCTCGCCGCCCTCGGCGCGGAGGATCAGCGGGTGCTCCTGGTCTTCCTGGCGCAGCTCAACCTCGAGCCGCTCGGCGCCGAACCGCTCGGCCAGCCGGCCCGCCAGCTCGGCCAGCACGCGCGGGAGCGAGAGCGAGTCGAGCGCGTCGCTGAACTGCTGCAGCGTGGTCAGGCGCTCGGCCACCGCCTCGGCCTGGAGCCGTGCGGCCTGCTCCAGCACAAGCTCGCTCCGGGCCTGCTCGACACGGCGCCGGGCGGTCAGGTCGACCCATTGCACGAGCATGGGCGGGCTGGCGTGCTCCTCGGGCTCGATCGCCGACACCACCGCCTCGACCCACACCGCTCCTCCGTCGCTCGTCAGCAGCCGCACGTCGACCGTGGCCGGCGTGAGCTCGGCCGCGCCCGGCTCGGCGGCGGCGATCCGCTCGCGCGCGGCGATCCGCTCGAGGGCGGCGGCCAGAGCGTCGCGGTCCTCCTCGTGGGCGAGCTCGGCCACGTCGACTCCGGCGAGCGATTCCGCCCGGCGCCTCAGCAGTCCGGCGAAGGCGGGGTTCGAACGCACGATCCGCCGGTCGCCGTCGAGCACCGTCTTGCCGATTGGCGCGGCCTCGAAGGCGCCGCGCAGAAACGACTCGGAGCGCTTGAGCGCGCGGCGATTGCCCTCGAGGGCGGCGAACACCGCGACCTTGGAGCGCAGCAGCTCAGGATCGAACGGCTTCATCACGAAGTCGACCGCACCCACGCCGTAGCCACGGAGAACCTCGCCGAGGTCGCTGCGGGACGCGGTCAGGAAGACGATCGGGACATCCCGTGAGCGGGCCCGGCCCTTGATCAGAGCCGCCGTCTCGAGCCCGTCGAGCACGGGCATCCGCACGTCGAGCAGGATCAGCGCGAAGTCGCGCTCGAGCAGCTTGCGCAGCGCCTCGGCGCCGGAGCCGGCGCTCTCCAGCGGATACCCGAGCGGCTCGAGCACCGCCTCGAGCGTGCGCAGGTTCTCCGGGTGGTCGTCAACCAGCAGGATCGGCAGCGGGTCGGCCAGAGTGAGGCCGCCGGGCGCCCGGCCGCCGTCGGTCCAGCCGTCGTCCGCCGCCTGCGTGAAGGCATCCGCCACTACGCGTCCAGCCACACCCGCATGATCGCGATGAGCTGGTCGACGTCGACCGGCTTGGTGATGTAATCGGACGCCCCGGCGGCGATCGCCTTCTCCCGGTCGCCCTTCATCGCCTTGGCGGTGAGCGAGATGATCGGCAGATGCTCGAAGCGCGGCATCGAGCGGATGGCCTGCGCGGTCTCGTAGCCGTCCATCTCCGGCATCATGATGTCGAGCAGCACGAGATCGGTGTTCGGGTGCTGGTGAAGCCGCTCGATTCCCTCCCGGCCGTTCTCGGCGAACACCACCTTCATCGCGCGTTGCTCGAGCGTCGAGGCGAGCGCGAACACGTTGCGGATGTCGTCGTCGACGACGAGCACCTTCCGGCCGTGCAGCGGCGCATCGCCGGATCGCAGCTGCTCGAGGAGGTCTCGGGTCGGCGCCGGCAGCGCCGCCTCGGCGCGGTGCAGGAACAGCGCGGCGCGGTCGACCAGCCGCTCCGGCGAGTCGACCACGGTGACCACCGCGGCCTTCGCGAGCGCGTCCAGGCGGGCGCGGTGGGCCGTGGAGAGCCCGGAACTTGCGTAGACGATCACCGGCAGCTCGCGGAGCATCGGATCGGTCGCGAGCTCGCGCAGCAGCGGAAAGACGTCGTCATCGCCGCTTCCGGCCGTGACCACGCCGAGATCGAACCACTGGTCCCTGAGCCGCGACGGCGCCGACGCCGCCTCGACCCGTACGAGCTCGGCCTCGCCGCAGCTCGCGAGCGCCGCGGTCAGCCGCTCGGCCGGCGCGCGCGCGGGCGCGATCAGCGCGATCCGCCGCTCGGCGGTGTCGATCACCCGGTCGAGGCGGGCGAGCGCGCGCTCGAGCTCGGCCGCGTCGACGGGCGCCTCGACGAACGCCGCTGCGCCGGCCCGCAGCGCGTCGAACCGGGCGATCGGGTCGCCGAGCACCAGCACCGGCAGGTGGCGCGTGTCGGGATGCTTCTTCAGCTGGGCCAGCAGCGCGGTTGCGCGGGGGAGGTCGCCCGCCAGCACGACGGCCCTGGCCCGGTGCTCGCGGGCGAGACCGGGTCCGGAGCTCCAGCCGCGGGCGAGGACGCCCTTGTCGCCGCGGCCGCGCAGGATCTCGAGCGTCGCACCGGCCCGGCGCGGATCGGCATCGATCACCAGGACCACGCGATCCTCCGGCTCGAGCGCGTCGCGGTCGTCGGCGGCGGGCCCCTGCGGGCTCGTCGCAGGACGGCCGTCCCCGTTCACCGGCGCAAGCCGGGCGCCACCGCCCACGGCGATGGCCGAGTCGGGATCGCCGAGGGCCCGCGGTGAGTCGCCCGGGGCGTCGGCCGGGTGCTCGGTGAGCGGCAGGAAGAGCGAGAAGCGGCTGCCCTCCCCGACCCGCGAGGCGACGTGGAGCTCGCCACCGAGCAGCCACGCGATCTCGCGGGAGATCGAGAGGCCGAGGCCGGTCCCGCCGTACTTTCGCGAGGTCGTCCCATCGGCCTGCTGGAAGGCTTCGAAGATCGCCTCGAGCTTGTCCTCCCCGATCCCCACCCCGGTGTCGACGACGCTGAAGCAGATCACCTGGGCGGCTTCGCGAAGCGTCTGGCTGGTGAACGCGGCGTCCCCCGTCCCCGGGCCGATGGCCAGGGTCACTCCGCCCCGGTAGGTGAACTTGAACGCGTTCGAGAGCAGGTTCTTGAGGATCTGTCCGAGGCGCTGCTCGTCGGAGACGATCGACCGCGGCAGCGCCGAGTCGATCTCGACCGCGAACTCGAGCCCTTTCTCCTCGGCCACCTGTCGGAACGCGCGCTCAGCATCCTCGTAGATGTCCGACAGCGCCACCGGCGCGAGGTCGACCTCCATGCGCCCGGCCTCCACCTTCGAGAGGTCGAGGATGTCGTTGATCAGCGACAGCAGGTCGTTGCCCGCGGAATGGATCGTCTGCGCGAACTCGACCTGGCGCTCGGACAGTCGGCGACCCTCGTTCTCGGCCAGCAGCCGGCTGAGGATCAGCATCGAGTTGAGCGGCGTGCGCAGCTCGTGCGACATGTTGGCGAGGAACTCCGACTTGTACTTCGATGACAGCGCCAGCTGGGCCGCCTTGTCCTCGAGGCCGCGACGGGCGTACTCGATCTCCTCGTTCTTGATCTCGATGTCCTGGTTTTGCTCGGAGAGCAGCCGCGCCTTCTCCTGCAGCTCGTCGTTGGCCTCGCGGAGCTCCTCGGACTGCTTCTGGAGCTCCTGGGTCAGGCTCTGAGACTGCTCGAGCAGCTCCTCGGTGCGCATGTTGGCCCGGATCGTGTTGAGGACGACGCCGATGCTCTCGGCGATCCGGTCGAGGAAGTCGCGGTTGACCTCCGAGAACGGGCGGATCGAGGCCAGCTCGATCACGCCGAGGACACGGTCCTCAAACAGCACCGGCATCACGAGCAGGCCGGCGGCGGTGACGTCGCCGAGCCCCGAGCCGACCTTGATGTAGCCCTCGGGCAGCTCGGTCAGCGAGATCGTCTTGCGCTCGAAGGCGGCCTGGCCGACCAGGCTCTCGCCGATCTCGAAGCGGCTGCGCAGGTCGCTGCGGCGCGGCGTGAACCCGTAGGCCGCCGCCAGCACCAGCTCGGTGCGACCGTCCGCCATCGGCTCGGCGAGGAAGAACGCCCCGTGCTGGGCGTTCACCGTGGGGGTCACCTCGCTCATGATCAGCTGGGTCACCGCGGCGAGGTCACGCTGGCCCTGGAGCATCCCGGAGATGCTGGCCAGATTGGTCTTCAGCCAGTCCTGCTCGGCGTTGCGCTGGGTGGTTTCCCGCAGGTTGGCGATCATCTGGTTGATGTTGTCCTTCAGCTCGGCCACCTCGCCCTGGGCCTCCACCGCGATCGACCGGGTCAGGTCGCCCTGGGTCACCGCGGTCGAGACCTCGGCGATCGCCCGCACCTGGGTGGTGAGGTTGCCCGCCAGCTGGTTGACGTTCTCGGTCAGCCGCCGCCACGTCCCCGAGACGCCCTCGACCTCGGCCTGACCGCCGAGCTTGCCCTCGGTGCCGACCTCGCGGGCCACGCGGGTCACCTCGGCGGCGAAGCTCGACAGCTGCGCGACCATCCGGTTCAGGGTCTGCTTGAGCTCGAGGATCTCGCCGCGCGCGTCGACGGTGATCGTCTGGGTCAGGTCGCCGTTGGCCACCGCCGTGGCCACCTGGGCGATGTTGCGCACCTGGTCGGTCAGGTTGCGGGCCATGAAGTTGACGTTGTCGGTGAGGTCCTTCCAGGTGCCGGCCACGCCCGGGACCTGGGCCTGGCCGCCGAGGATGCCCTCGGTCCCGACCTCGCGCGCGACGCGGGTCACCTCGGCCGCGAACGAGCGGAGCTGGTCGACCATCCGGTTGATCGTCTCCGCCAGCGCCGCCACCTCGCCCTTGGCGTCGACGGTGATCTTGCGGCTCAGGTCGCCGTTGGCGACCGCGGTGGTCACGGTGGCGATGCTCCGAACCTGAGTCGTCAGGTTCGAGGCCATCAGGTTGACGTTCTCGGTCAGCCCCTTCCACGTGCCCGACACGCCCTCGACCTCGGCCTGGCCGCCCAGCATTCCCTCCGTGCCGACCTCACGAGCCACCCGAGTCACCTCGGCGGCGAACGAGCGGAGCTGGTCGACCATCGTGTTGATCGTGTCCTTCAGCTCGAGGATCTCTCCGCGGGCGTCGACGGTGATCTTCTTGGACAGGTCGCCCTGCGCCACCGCGGTGGTGACCTGGGCGATGTTCCGCACCTGGTCGGTCAAGTTCGAGGCCATGAAGTTCACGTTCTCGGTGAGTCCCTTCCAGGTCCCCGACACGCCCTCCACCTTGGCCTGGCCGCCCAGCTTCCCGTCCGTGCCGACCTCCCGGGCCACGCGCGTCACCTCGTCGGCGAACGCCGACAGCTGATCGACCATCGTGTTCACGGTCCGCTTCAGCTCGAGCACCTCGCCCTTCACGTCGACGGTGATCTTCTGACTCAGGTCGCCGTTGGCCACCGCGGTGGTCACCTGGGCGATGTTGCGCACCTGGTCGGTCAGGTTGCGGGCCATGAAGTTGACGTTGTCGGTGAGGTCCTTCCAGGTGCCGGCCACCCCGGGAACCTGGGCCTGGCCCCCGAGCTTGCCCTCGGTCCCCACCTCCCGGGCCACCCGGGTCACCTCGGCGCCGAAGCTCGAGAGCTGGTCGACCATCGAGTTCACCGTCGTACCGATCCGCGCGAACTCCCCCTTGACCGGCCGGCCCTCGATCTCCATCGCCATCTTCTGCGAGAGGTCGCCCTCGGCCACCGCGACGATCACCCGCGCGACCTCGGTGGTCGGGCGGACCAGGTCGTCGATCAGGCCGTTGACCGAGTCGACCGTGCGCTTCCAGCCGCCGCCGGACTCTTCGAGCCGCGCGCGCTCGGTCATCCGGCCCTCGCGCCCGATGATCTGGCCGACCCGGACGAGCTCCGCTTCGAGCGCCGCGTTGCGCGCGGCCAGCGCGTTGAACGCCGCCTCCAGTCGCCCCACCGCGTCGGCGCGCTCAGCCGGCAGGCGAAGCCGGAAGTCGCCGGCGGCGGCCTCCTGCAGCGCGTGTTCGATCCGGGCCAGGTCGGCGGCGCCGCCCCGCCGCTGCCGGCGGCCTGCAACCCCGTCTCGTGCCCCAACCGCGTTCCTGTCTCGTGCCCCAACCGCCCCGCCGTTCGAGGGCGTGTCCGTACCGACAACCGTCTTGTCCATGTCGCCTCGCTGATTCCGTTTCGGCGGACGCGCTGCCCTGCGTGACCGCGCGACTGGGTGCCGATTGTGCCGCCAAGTCCACCGCCACGTGCCGTCCTTGTCAAGCCGCGCGCCGCAGCAGGGCCTCGCCGTGGGCGGCTGAGCAACCGGGAGGCGCGGGGTACAGGTCCTGCCGGGCCCCTCTTACGGTCCCTACCAGCCGCCGCGCCAGTCCGCGCTCGCCGCCCGGCGCTTGGCGGCGTCCTCCCGCGCGTGCCTGCGCTTGTCGAGCCGCCACTGGATGAGCGAGAAGACCACGATCAGCGTGGGGAAGAAAAGAATCACCAGGAACATCGCGTTGGTGATCACCGCATCGGTCGTCTCGCCGTACCAGCCCGCGCCGCCGCCGGCGTGCGCGAGCGCGGCCGGCGCGAGGGCGAGCAGGGCAATCCCGACGCTCAGCAGTACGGCGGTGATCCGGGCGCGGCGCATGAGCAGCCAAAGCGTACCTCACCGGTCGCCCGGCGGGCGCCGCCGCAGAGTCTTTCGAGTGCCGACGGCCGCGAGCGGAGCGCTACGCCGCGGCGGCGTCCTCCCGCCGGCCGACGGCGGCGAGCGCAGCGACCAGCTGACGTCCGTAGTCGGTGTGCCGCGCGCCGAGCTCCAGGTGACTGATCGGCGCCTCGAACACGGTGGCGCCGGCGCCGGCGGCCAGCTGGCGCTGCTTGAACACCGGTACGAGCTCGTCGCGCGTGGTGATGAGGACGGCGATCGGCGCGCGTACCGAGCCGAGCCACGGACGCGAGTCGAAGCGGCCGAGCTCGCGGCCGGCCTCGGCCAGGTCCCGGGCGGAGTGGCGCATCAGCTCGGACTCGAGCCACACGGTGCGCCGGCTCGGGCGCCCGGCGAGTCGGCGCAGGCCGAGGCCCCAGAACAGCCGCGGCGCGACCGAGATGCTGAAGCCCATTGCGCCGAGCGCCTTGAACGCGCGGCGGGTGCGGCGATCCTGCCAGTGCTGGGCGGTGGCGCTGAGGACGACGCCCGCGACCGTGTCGGGGTGCTCGCGGGCCATCGTCTGGGCGATCGCGCCCCCCATCGAGTAGCCGACGACCAGCGCCGGCGCCAGTCCGAGCAGGCGCAGCACCGCGGCGGCGTCGGCGGCACAGTCGGCGATCCGGAACGGCGCCAACGACCGCAGGCCGCGCCCGTGGCCGCGGTGGTCGATCGCCAGGACGCGATAGCCGGCATCGGTGAGGTCGCCGTACACCGCCCACCAGTTGATGTCGGCGGTGGCCATCCAGCCGTGCAGGAGCATCACCACGCGCCCGCCGCCACCGGTGTCCCGGAGGAAGAACTCGCCCCGGCCAGGGACTTCCACGATCCGCGCCGGGGGCATGGTGATCGGCGGCTCGGGCGGCCAGGGCGGGACGCGCATCGAGGCCATGCTAACCGGCGGCCCACGGCGCCCGACCTACCATGGGATCCATGGCGGTGGTGATCGCATCGGACGTGGGTAAGGACATCGCGGGCGAGCCGCTGCTGCGGGGGGTCTCGTTCAAGCTCGAGCGCCGTGACCGGATGAGCCTGTCCGGGCGCAACGGCGCGGGAAAGACGACGCTGCTGCGGATGCTGGCCAGCGACGCTTCGGTCGACCAGGGCGAGCTGGTCTTCGCCAAGGGCGCCCGGATCGCCCTCCACGACCAGCGTCCGCCGCGCGAGCGCTCTCTCTCGCTCCGGGACTACATCCTCTCGGGCGCCCGCGAGCTGGTCGAGATCGAGGAGCAGCTGGCCTCGCTCGAGCGGGCGATGGCCGACGGGGCCCACGACGACGCGACGCTGGGCCGCTACGCCGAGGCTCAGGCGCGCCTCGAGCACGCCGGCGGCTACGGTTGGCGCGAGCGCGCGCTGGCCACCCTGCACGGACTCGGGTTCCGCGACGACGCCGACCTCGACCGCCCGCTCGGCACGTTCTCCGGCGGCGAGCTGACCCGCGCCTCGCTCGGCCGGGCCCTCGCCGGCGATCCGGACCTGCTGCTGCTCGACGAGCCGACCAACCACCTCGACATCGAGTCGCTCGAGTGGCTGGAGACGCGCCTCGCGAGCCTCGACGCCGCGATCGTCCTGGTGGCGCACGACCGGTGGTTCCTCGAAGCGGTCGGAACGAGCGTCCTCGAGCTCGAGGCCGGCCGCGGACGCTTCTTCAAGGGCCCCTGGCACGCCTGGCGCAAGGAGAAGGCGGCGCGAGAGCTGGCCCTGGGGCGGGCGATCGAGC
>JAFAXX010000122.1 GCA_019240655.1 Solirubrobacterales bacterium | reverse complement strand
CTGGTCGGCGATCCGGGCCACTGTGTTCGCCGGAACGGCGAACCCGACGCCCGCGCTTGAGCCGGAGTTGGTCTGGATCTGGTCGTTCAGCCCCAGCACGTCCCCGGCGGCGTCGAGCAGCGGGCCGCCGGAGTTGCCGGGATTGATCGGCGCATCGGTCTGGATTGCGCCGGTGATCGTGTAGCTGTTCGGCGCCTGGATGCTCCGTCCGACCGCGCTGACGATGCCGGCGGTGGTCGTCTCGGGGAGGCTGAACGGGCTGCCGATCGCCACGACGGGGTCGCCCACCTGGGCGGTCGAGGAGTTCGCGAACGCAATCGGGTGCAGCTCCGAGGTGGGCACGTCGACGTGGATCACCGCCACGTCGGTCGAGGGATCGGTGCCGAGCACCTTGGCGTTGGCCTTGAGGCCGTCCTGGAAATTGACCGTCACCGAAGACGCGCCCGAGACGACGTGCTCATCGGTGAGGATGTCGCCCTTGTTGTCGTAGACCACGCCGGCGCCTTCGCCCTGGCTCGACTGCCCGCCGAACCCGCCGAAGCCCTGGCTCTGGGAGGTGACCACGATGTCGACCACCCCTGGGCCGTCCTGGCGGTAGATCTGGTTGACGGTCAAGCCCTTGGTCGAGGTGAGCGACGTCGGGATCGAGCTCGAGCCGCCCGACTGAACCACGGTTGTGGTCACCGCGGGAGTGGTGGTGGAGCCTCCGCTGGATGCCACCAGCGCGATGGCGCCACCGACGACGGCGGCGGCCAGAATCGGGAACAAGCGGGTCAGGCGACTCATTTAAGGGTTCTCCATGCGAGGGTTCTTCAGTCTCCGGTACCCACCTAGTAGAGCAGCCAGCCATTAGAAACCGATACGAGATCGGTGAGAGCCGCCTAAGAGCTCCGCTCAGGCGACGGGCCCGGGTGTCGTGCCCTGCGCCGGGCCCTCGAGCGCCCCGGGCAGCGGGCCCCGGAACGGGCCGCCCTGCGGGGGCAGGCCGCCCTGCGGCGGCAGGCCGCCCCGCGGCGGGAAGTGCCTCCGCGGCCATTGGCCGTTGACCTTCCCGTGAATCTGCGCCCTGATCAGGGCTGAGAGCTGCCCCAGCATCTGCTGCTCCTGGGCGGCGGTGATCCGCTTGGCCGCGACCGCGCCGTCAAGCCGCGACTTGATCGCCGAGGTCATCGCCTGCTCGAGCCCCTGGGCCGACTTCCCACGCGAGGCGGCGATCTGCGCGAGCGTCTTGCCCTGACGGAGCTGACCGACCAGCTGGGTCCTGGTGAGCCCGAGGTACGTCGCCGCGGCGGTTAGGGGACGGTCCGACCTCATCGCCCCGCCGGGCCGGACGAAGGGCAGCTTCTGCGTGCCTCCCGGGCCCGGGGCCGCGAACCACAGCCGCCCGAGTCCGAGCCCGCCGTTCTGGGCACGCTTCGCCAGCGCATCGGCCTCGGCCTGCGTGAGCCTTCCCGCCTTGACGGCCGCGCTCAGCTGGTCCTGGAAGGCGCCCTCGAGCGCGGCGCTCAGCTGCGCCGGCTTGACGTTCAGGCGCTTGGCCACGTCGTTCAGGAACGCCTGGCGCTGGCTGGTGGCCGAGTCGCGGGTGGCCGCGTACGCACCGCCGCCGAACGCGGCGGCGGCGATGGTGACGATGGCGGCGGCCAGCTTTGGCTTGAAGTGCACGTGTGCGGTTCCTGGAATGGCCGGGCGGCCGCGAGCGGCGCGCCCGTGTCAGGGTTATGCCACGCGAGTTTGAGAAGACCGTAAGAGTTGCGCCCGCGCAGCCAGGATCGCGCGCAGGCGGTCGGCCTCGCGCTCGGGCTCGGCGTGCAGGCGCTCCCAGGTCACGCGGACGGTCGCGATGCCGTTCGCCAGCATCTGCGCGTCGCGCTCGCGGTCGTTCTCGAAGGCGACCCGGGAGCGGTGGAAGTCCCAGCCGTCGAGCTCGACGATGAGGCCGTGCTCGGGGAACAGCGCATCGACCTCCCGTCCGGCGAAGCGAGCGTTGACGCGCGGCGCCGGCAGCCGGTGGCGAGCGACGAAGGCGACGAAGGCATCCTCGAGCTCGGACCGGGTGGGTCCGTTTGCGTCGAGGCAGGCGGCCAAGCGCTCACCGGACCGCCCCGGATTGCGGCGGATGACCTCGGCAAGCTCTCCGGGCTGGAGATAGCGCGAGTGCAGCGCGTCCGCAACCGCCCGGATCAGCGCCCGGTCGGTGAGCGACGGGGCGACGTCGAGCAGCGTGCGTGCCGGGGTGCTCACGCGGATGCCGAGATGGCTGGTGACATCCGTGCGCTGCAGCGTCGCCGAGCGGTGGATCAAGATCCCGGGGCGCGCGCGATGCGAGCCCACCGTGACCTCGATCGGTGCGGGCCATCCCTTCCCGAAGCCCCACAGGGCCGCCGCCCAGTGGTGGCTCAGGGCCGCGTCGGGGCCGCAAGCCAGGACCGCGGCGGCGGCTCGGGCCACCGGCGTGGTGGTCAGGTGGCCGACCGCGTAGACGCCCGCGTGGACGCGGATCAGGCGCCCGTTGGCGACTCGGTGGGCGATCGCATGACGGCTCGCGCGGAGCTCGAGTAACTGCCGGCGAGTCACGTGGCCGTGCTGGCGCGCCGCCACGCCGGCAATCAGCCGGTCCAGAGGGTCGTGGCGAAAATTGTCGGTATGGCCGGCCTTTTTCCCCACGCCCGACAGCATGGACCCTCGCACGGCCCGCGGGCCGAGATGTGGCAGAGAAGTTACGCCTCAGAGGTGGCGAGGCGCACGAAGTAATCGAGCGCCTGCGGATTGGCGAGGCTTTCCCGGCTCGCCGCCTGCTCGGGGTCGGTACCCATCAGGATCCGCTTGACCGGCACCTCCAGCGCCTTGCCCGAGAGCGTCCGCGGCACCTCTTCTATCTCGCGGACCTCGTCGGGGACGTGGCGCGGGGAGCAGTCCTCGCGGACCCGCCGGCGGATGTCCGCGATCAACTCGTCATCGAGGCCGGCTCCCTCGCGCAGGACGACGAACAGCGGCATCCAGCCGTCGGTCCCCGGGCGAGGCACGTCCACGACCAGCGCGTCGACCACGTCGTCGACCGCGAGCACCGCGCGGTAGATCTCGCTCGTCCCCATCCGGACCCCGCCGCGGTTGATCGTCGAGTCAGAGCGGCCGTAGATGATCGCCGTCTCCCGGGGGGTGATCTTGATCCAGTCGCCGTGTCGCCAGATGCCCGGATACATGTCGAAGTAGCTCTCGCGGTAGCGCGAGCCGTCCTCGTCGCCCCAGAAGCCGATCGGCATCGACGGCATCGGCTCGGTGATCACCAGCTCGCCGACCTCGTCGACCAGCGGATGGCCGTCCGGGTCCCACGCCTCCACCGAGGCGCCGAGCGAGCGGGCCTGCAGCTCGCCCAGGTACACCGGCAACGTCGGAACGCCCCCGACAAACGCAGTGCAAAGGTCGGTCCCCCCGGAGGTAGAGAACAGCCACGTCCGGGAGCCGAGCTGGTCGTAGATCCAGCGGAAGCCCTCGGGTGAGAGCGGCGACCCGGTCGAGCCGACCGCCTCGAGGGCGCTCAGGTCGCGGCCGTCCCCGGCGGGCTCGACGTCTGCCTTCATGCAGCCGGCGATGAACGCCGCGCTGGTCCCGAAGGTGGTGATCCCGGCCTCGGCGGCCAGCTCCCACAAGCGGGACATGTCGGGATGGCCGGGATTGCCGTCGAACAGCACGATCGACGCCTCGGTCAGGAGCACGCCGACGAGGAAGTTCCACATCATCCAGCCGGTGGTGGAGAACCAGAACACCCGGTCGCCGGCCTGGGCGTCGACGTGCAGGTGCAGCTTCTTCAGCTGCTCGAGCAGGATCCCGCCTTGGCCGTGGACGATCGGCTTGGGCAGCCCGGTGGTGCCCGAGCTGTAGAGCACCCACAGCGGATGCTCGAACGTCAGCGGCGCGAACTCGAGACCGGCGCCGCCGTCGCCCAGGAAGCCGCCCTCCCAGCCCGAGCCGTCCAGGTAGCCGAGCCGGACGACCTTCGACACCGACGGCAGCTCGCCGGCGATCCGCTCGACCACCGCGCTGCGGTCGAAATCGCGCCCGCCGTAGCGGTAGCCGTCGATCGCCAGCATCACCTTGGGCTCGATCTGGGCGAAGCGGTCGGCCACGCTGCGGGCGCCGAACTCGGGCGCGGCCGAGGACCACACGGCGCCGATCGAGGCGCAGGCCAGGAACGCCGCCACCGTCTCCGGGATGTTCGGCATGTAGGCGACCACCCGGTCGCCCTCGCCCACGCCCAGATCGCGTAGCCCGGCGGCGATCGCTGCGGTCTGCGCGCGCAGCTCGCCCCACGTCCACGCGTCGAGTGAGCGCGACTCGGAGGCGTGGAGGATCGCCGTCGCGGAGTCGTCCTTGCCGCGGAAGACGTGCTCGGCGTAGCTGAGCCGCGAGCCGGGGAACCACTTCGCCCCCGGCATCGAGGCGTCACCGAGCACCGCGGACGCCGGCTCGGCGAAGCGGACCTCGAAAAACTCCACGATCGAGGCCCAGAACGCCTCGACCTCCTCCACCGACCATCGCCACAGCTCGTGGTAGCCGTCGAACGAGAGCCCGCGGGTGTCCGCGAGCCAGCGCCGGTAGCGGGTCAGGATCGCCCGCTCGACCCTCTCTGCCGATGGCTCCCAGAGGAGCTCGGGCTCCGTCATCGCCGGGATACTACGGCGCCCGCGCCGGCCGGGCATCCGACATCATCAGGCCCCCATGACCGAGCAGCCCGTCCTCGCCCCTTTCTCCGGCACCGTGGTCTCGATCGCCCGCGGCCCGAACGAGCCGGTCGCCGCCGGCGCGGCGCTGATCGTCCTCGAGGCGATGAAGATGGAACACGAGGTACTGGCCGAGGGCGCGGGCGTGCTCCGGCGCGTGG
Source organism: Solirubrobacterales bacterium (assembly GCA_019240655.1). Classification (GTDB taxonomy): domain Bacteria; phylum Actinomycetota; class Thermoleophilia; order Solirubrobacterales; family Solirubrobacteraceae; genus Palsa-465. The sequence goes on along the minus strand of JAFAXX010000122.1, from coordinate 10,676 downwards.
AGGTGTCGGTCGGCCAGAGCGTCGACGCGGGCGACGTGCTGGCGGTGCTGGCCCTCGAGGACAGCGTCGCGGGTCCGAACGCGCCGGCCGACGCGGCCGCGCAGGACGAGGAGCGCCCGGACCTCGAGGCCGTGCTCGAGCGCCACGCCCTCGGCCTCGACGAGGCGCGGCCGGAGGCGGTCGCGGCGCGCCACGCCGATGGCCGGCGCACCGCGCGCGAGAACCTGGCCGATCTCGTCGACGCGGGCAGCTTCATCGAGTACGGGCCGCTGATCTTCGCCGCCCAGGAGCGCCGGCGCGCCAGGGCGGAGCTGATCGCCCGCACCCCGGCCGACGGCCTCGTCGCCGGGGTCGGCGACATCGGCGGCCGGCCGGCCGTGGTGATGTCCTACGACTACACCGTGCTGGCCGGCACGCAGGGCATGCGCAACCACCTGAAGAAGGACCGGTTGTTCGAGATCGCCGAGCGCCGGAGGCTGCCGGTTGTGCTGTTCGCCGAGGGCGGGGGTGGCCGGCCCGGCGACGTCGACTGGCCCGCCGTCGCGGGGCTCGACTGCCGCGCGTTCGGGTTGTTCGCGGCGCTGAGCGGGCTCGTGCCGCTGGTCGGGATCGCCTCGGGCTACTGCTTCGCCGGCAACGCGGCGCTGCTCGGGTGCTGCGATGTGGTGATCGCCACCGACGGAGCGAGCATCGGGATGGGCGGGCCGGCGATGATCGAGGGCGGCGGCCTGGGCGTCTATGCCCCGGGCGAGGTCGGGCCGGTCGAGGTCCAGTACGAGAACGGGGTGGTCGACCTCCGGGTCGCCGACGACGCCGCCGCGGTCGCCACCGCGAAGCGCTACCTCTCCTACTTCCGGGGCCGGACCGCGCCGCCCGAGCGCACGCCCGACCAGGCGCAGCTGCGGCGCCTGGTCCCGGCCAGTCGCAAGCGGATCTACGACGTCCGCCAGGTGCTCGAGACGCTGTTCGATGAGCACCTGGAGCTCCGCCGAGGCTTCGGCACCGGCATCGTTACCGCGCTCGCCCGCATGACCGGGCACGCCCTCGGCGTGATCGCCAACGACCCTGCGCATCTCGGCGGCGCCATCGACGCCCCGGCCGCCGACAAGGCGGCCCGCTTCATGCAGCTGTGCGACGCGTTCGATCTGCCCGTGCTGTTCCTGTGCGACACCCCGGGTTTCATGGTCGGGCCCGCCGCTGAGCGAACCGCGACCGTGCGCCACTTCGCGCGGATGTTTCTGACGGGGGCGAACCTGCAGGTCCCGACGGGGACGATCGTGCTCCGCAAGGGCTACGGCCTCGGCGCCCAGGCGATGGCCGGCGGAGGCTTCAAGTCGCCGCTGTTCACGGTCGCGTGGCCGACCTCAGAGTTCGGCGCGATGGGCCTCGAGGGCGCGGTCCGGCTGGGGCTGCGCCGCGAGCTCGAGGCGATCGCCGACGCCGGCGAGCGCGAGCGGGCGTTCGAGGCCGCAGTGGCTGCCGCCTACGAGCGCGGCCAGGGCCTCAACATGGCGGCCTACGGCGAGATCGACGATGTGATCGATCCCGCCGATAGCCGCCGGTGGATCGCCGGCCTGTTCGACCGGCGCTCCGGGGAGTGGTGGCGGCGCAGCGGCAAGCGGCGGCCCTGCGTCGACGCGTGGTAGCGACCGGCGGCGACCAGAGACTGGGGACGACTCAGGCCGCCGCCGGTGCTGCCTTACGGGTCAGCGACCCGTCGATTGCGACGAGGCGCACGTCGTCGCGGCCGATCGGCGCCCGTGTGCGGGGGAGGACGCGGCCAGCGCGGGGAGGACCGACCTCGTCAGAGCACCGCGATGACGCCTACTCGACATGTCCGCAGGCTATGCCGCCGCCCGTCAGATCTCCGTAAAGGGTCATGCCGAGGCGCTGGTCGTGGTCGTCCTCGTGCCGCCACCCGGGCGCGGCGGGACGAGCAGGTTCTGACACGCCCGGCTGGCGGCCTGGAACTTCGGGTTCGAGCGGATCGAAGCCGGGAACACCGGCCCGTTACCGGAGAAGTTCGGGTTCGGCATGTTGTAGCCGTGCTGGCGGATGCAGGCGACATAGCGGTTGATCGCCTGGTGGGAGAGCTGGAACCGCCGGGCGCCGAAGTTCGCCCCGCAAGCCTGCAGGGCGGCCCGCACCTTCGGGTTGGAACGGAACACGCCGCCGCCGCCGAAACCCGGGGCGCGGCCGGCCGGCGGGCCACCGCCGTAGGGCGTACGACCCGCGCCCGCGGCACCGGCCGGCGGCCGTGCCGGCAGCGTCACCCCGTGCGCTTTCAGGCAGTTGCGAAGCGCCGTGCGCCGCGCGCCGGCCGTGGCGCCCGAGCCGGCGGCGTTGGCCGTGGCGCCCGAGCCGCCCCCGCCGGCCGACGACGACGCGGCCGCCGTCGTCGACGTCGTCGAGGAACTGGAGCCGCTGCCGCACGCGGCGACCAGGCCGCCGGCGAGGAGCACTGCAAGGGCGAGCGAACCGCGTCGCCGGATGATGTCGAGCATGTTCAACCTACTTTCCTTTCTTCACAGAATCGATCAGCCGCCGCCGAACAGCTGGTTGACGGCGGACCCGGCGCTGCCCGAGCCGCCGGTCGCAGCGCCGGCACGGCTCGATCCGGTGGCCGAGGCGCGGGCGCCGGAGTCGCTCACCGAGGTGGCCTGGATGGTCCCGTCCGCGCTCTTCAGGCCCTGGATGAGGACAGCGTCGCCCGGCCGGACGGCCGATTTGGAGACCCCGACGCTCTTGGTGATCTTGGTCGCCGAGGAGAGCGAAACCTTGACCGTGTTGCCGCCGGCGGCGGTCACGTAGAAGGTGTCGCCGTCGATCGTGCTCACCGTGCCGAACGAGGCGCCGGCGCCGCCCGCACCCAGCCCGCGGAACCCGGCGGCGCCCGGGCCGGCGCCAGAAGCGGCCCCCGGGCCGGCGCCAGAAGCGGAGCTAGTGCCCCCGCCGGCGAGCGCGGAGCCCCGGCCCGACCCGGTGGTCGAGCCGGTGCCGGCGAGCGACAGCGCCCGGCCCGCGGCGGAGCCCGTTCCGGCGCTGCTCAGCTGGCCCTTCTCGACCCGCACGCCGGCGAAGAAGCCGACCGCGCCGAGGAGCAGGGCGAGCAGCGCGGCGGTGGCGGGCCCCCAGAACCGGCGGTGGGGGCGGGCGGGCGTGGCGAGCGGGTCATCCTCGTAGGGATCATCCGCGTAGGGGATCGCGTTCATTTCAGGTCCTATGGGTCGGTTTGAGGGCATCACTCGTAGCGAAGGGCCTCGATCGGGCGAAGCGCGGCCGCTCGTCCGGCCGGGTAGGTGCCGAAGAACAGCCCGGTCAGCACGGCCGCCCCGAAGGCCAGGCCGATCGAATATGGGGCGATCACCGGCTGCACGCCGGCGATCCGGAACTGGCTGCCGATGATCCCGGCCAGCACGCCGGCGATCCCCCCGAAGAACGAGACCAGCACCGCCTCGACCAGGAACTGGAACAGGATGTCGCTCCGGCGCGCGCCCACCGCCTTGCGGATCCCGATCTCGCGGGTCCGCTCGGTGACCGAGACGAGCATGATGTTCATCACCCCGATGCCGCCGACCAGCAGGGAGATCGCGGCGACCTCGCCGAGCAGGGTGGTGAACACCTTGCTCGAGGCGGTCGAGGTCTGGAGGATCGAGCTCTGGTTGATCACGTTGAAGTTGCTGCCGGTCAGCGAGGCGGCGCTCGGCGGGTCGAGCTGGTTGAGGATGCCGGTGACCTCGGTCTGTGCCGCGTTCAACTGCTGGCGGGACTTCGCCTGCACGACGATCTGATTCACGCCGCCGTACCCGGTCAGGGTGTCCTGGACGGCGCTCAGCGGCGCGATCGCGACGTCGTCCTGGTTCTGGGTTCCGTTCGACCCCTTGGGTGCCGTCACCCCGATGACCTGGAAGCTGGTCCCGTTGACCTGGGCCGTGGCCCCGACAGGGTCGGTGCCGGGAAACAGCTGCTCGGCCACCGTCGGACCGACCACCATCACCCGGCTGTGGTCGGCTTCCTGCGCGCTCGTGAACCACGTTCCGTCGGCCATCGTGTAGTTCCGGGCCTGCCGGTAGGTGGGCGTCGTGCCGACGAACGACGTCGGGCTGTAGGTGGCGCTGTTGTAGGCCAAGGTCACGCCCCCCGGGCTCACCACCGGCGAGACGGTGGCCACGTCAGGTGCCGCGAACGGGTTGCTCAGCGCATCGGCATCGGCGAGCGTGAGCTGGGTGGCGGCGGGCGCGGCCCCGGCCCGGCGCAGACCGCCGAGCGTCGGTGCCGTGGTGACGAGCAGCACGTTGCTGCCGAGGGCATCGATCTGGTTCTCGACCGCCGTCGAAGAGCCGGTGCCGACGGCGATCAGCACGATCACCGATCCGACGCCGATCATCAGGCCGAGGATCGTCAGCCCGGAGCGCAGCTTGTTGGCGCTCAGCCCGGCGAAGGCCACGTGCAGCGTCTCGATCACGCGCGCGCCCCGGCGCCGGGCCGCGCGTCGGCGACGATCTGCCCGTCGCTGATCCGGATCACCCGCTGGGCGTGCTCGGCCACGTGCTGCTCGTGGGTGATCAGGACGATCGTCGCGCCCTGCTCGCTCAGCCGCTCGAAGATGCCGAGCACCTCGGCCCCGGAGGTGGTGTCGAGGTTTCCGGTCGGCTCGTCGGCGAGGATCATCGCCGGACGGGTGACGAGCGCCCGGGCGATCGCCACGCGCTGCTGCTGGCCGCCCGAGAGCTCCGAGGGCAGATGGTCGATTCGATCCTGCAGCCCGACCTCGGCGAGCGCCTGCAGGGCCCGCTCGCGCCGCACCGCCCGCGCCAGCCCGGCGTACGACAGCGGCAGCTCGACGTTGGCCAGCGCGCGCGTCCGCGGAATCAGGTTGTAGCTCTGAAAGACGAACCCGATGTAGCGGTTGCGGACGTCGGCGAGCATGTCCTCGTCGATGCCGTGGACGTCGAGGCCGTTCAGCAGGTAGCTGCCGCGGGTGGGCGTGTCGAGGCATCCGAGGATGTTCATCAGCGTCGTCTTGCCGCTCCCCGAGCTGCCCATGATCGCGATGTACTCGCCGTGCTGCACCGTGAGGGTCACCCCGCGCAGGGCTTGCACGGCGATGTCGCCCATCGCATAGGTCTTGTGGACCTCGCGCACCTCGATCACCGGCACATCGGGCCGGCCGGCGCGGCGGGGCTGTGGGCGCGGAGCCGGCGGCCGTCGGCGCGCGCTCAGCGCCCGCTGCGCACGGAGGACGCTGCGCCGCGGCGGGCGTCGCTCCGGGCGCGCCATCACCCGCCTCCGCCGCCGGCTCGCGCGGCTCCGCCGGCGGCGCCACCGCCGCCGGCGCCACCGCCAGCCGCGCCGCCGCGGAAGCCGCCGCCCCCGCCGAAGAAGCCGCCGCCCCCACCGAGTCGCACGCCGGCGCCGCCGAGCGTGCCGCTCGAGCCGGTGGTGCCGGTGGCGGTGGAGGCGAGCGAGGGCAGGGTGATCGTCACCACCACCTGCTGGCCGGCGCTGAGCCCGCTGATGATCTGCGTGCGGTTGTCCCCGCGCAGGCCGACCACGACCTGGGTCGGGACGGCCTTGCCGGCTTGCAGCAGGTCGACCGTGCCGAGCGATCCGCTACCGCTGATCGCCTGGTTGGGCAGCGTGACGCCCTGCGCCTGGCCGGTGATCACCGAGGCGGAGGCGCTCATGCCCGGCTTCACCCGCGGATCGGTCTGGTCGAGGTCGAGCGTGGCGTCGTAGCTGACCACGCCGCTGCTCGAGCTTCCCACCGTCGAGATCGAGCTCACGTGACCGGCCAGCTCGACCCCGCTCAGCGCGTCGACGGTGATCGTGGCCGGCTGGCCCACCCTCACCTGGCTGATGTCCGATTCGCTGAAGGCGACGGTCATCACCATCTGGCTGGTGTCCACGATCTCGGCGAACGGCGAGCTCGAACCGGAGCCCGAAGACGACGACGAGGCTCCGCCTCCCAAGGTCCCGGCGGTCGTGCCGGCGCCGGCGGCGCCCGACCCGCCGCTGCTCGAAGCGGCCGAGGACGAGCTGCCCCCGGAGCCGCTCGAGCTCGCGCCGGCCGGCACCGCATCGCCTGGCGTGAGGCTGGCCAGCGAGACGATGGTGCCGCTGGCGGGAGCATGGAGCTGGGTCTTGGTCAACTCCGACTCGGCGTTGCTCAGGTTCGCCTGCGCGCTGTACACCGCCGCCTGGGCCGACGCGATGCTGCCCGGGGACGGCGTCGTGGTGGTGGTCGTCGGCGTGGTGGTGGTGTTGCTCCGGGTCGAGCCCGAAGCGCTCGACCCGGTGGAGCTCGAGCCGGTCGACCCGGTGGAGCTGGAAGCGCTCGACCCGGTGGAGCTCGAGCGGGTCGACCCGGTGAAGCTCGAAGCGGTCGACCTGGTCGATCCCGAGGCGCTCGTGGGGGCCGAGGTCGTCCCGCGCGCCGGCGTGGTCGCGGTGGTGCTCCGCGCCGGCGTCGTCTGCGTCGTCGTCCGCGCCGGCGCGGTGGTGGCGGTGGTCGACGTGCTCGAGGTGGTTCCGGGCGCGGGCCGCCAGCCGAGCGCGACGAACTCGGCGCTCGCCGGTCCCGGCGTGTAGCTGGTCGAGGTCGAGGTCCCGCCGCCCGAGCCGCCCGAGCCCGAGCCGCCCGAGCCCGAGCCGCCCGAGCCGGAGCCGCCCGAGCCGGAACTCGAGCCGCCCGAGCCCGATCCTGAGCTGCCGGTGCTCGCCGTCCCGTTCTCGACCGCGGTGAGCTGATCCTGAGCGGCGGTCAGGCTCTCCTGCGCCTGGTCGACCGCCAGCTGTGCGGCGGTCGGGTCAAGCGTAGCCAGCAGCTCTCCGTCCGTGACGTGCTGGCCGACGTGCACGAAGACCTGGGACAGCGTGCCGCTGGTCTGGAAGTTGGCGCCCACGTCGGTGGCCGCCTGGACGTTGCCGGTTCCGGAGACGGTCGACTGCACCACCCCGTCCTGCGCGGTGACGGTTTCCTGCGCGGTCCGCACCGCAGCAGCCGGAGCACCGATCTGGGTCACCGCGAGCACCGCGACACCGGCCGTAAGCAGGGCCAGGAGGTACAGATGCCAGTGAGTGTTCCGACGCGCTCGCATGCGATTCTCAGCGCCCGGCCTCCGGTCGCGGCGTGGCCCAGGGCGCGGCTCCCGAGCGGCGGTCAGGCGTCCGCGGTGGTTCTAGCGACCCCGGCGTCAGCTTCCTGTAAGCGCGCGCGGGCTTTGCAGAGCACCAACATTCTGCGCGGCAGCTGCCGCCGGCAGCTCCACGGTGACCTCGAGCCCGCCGCTCGCGGGCGCCCGCAGCTGCGCGCGGCCGCCGTGTGCCGCCGCCACCGAGCGCACTATCGAGAGGCCCAGCCCGAACCCGCCGGCGGCGCGGTCGAGCCGGCGGAACGGTTCTATCAGGGTCGCCGCGTCCTCCGGGCCGATCCGCGGACCGCCGTTGTGGACGACCAGCCGCGCCTGCCTGCCCTCCGCGCGGGTGCTGACCTCGAGGACGCCGCCCGCCTCGTTGTGGCGGATGCCGTTGTCGAGCAGGTTGGCGAGCATCCGCTCGAGCAGTCCCGGCTCGCCCCGCACCCAGGCCGGCTCGAGGTCGTCCCGAACCCGGACGTGGGCCTCCTCGGCCCGCGCTCGCAGGTCGGTGATGCAGTCGGCGGCCAGGGAGCCGAGATCGACGAGCTCCTCACGGCCGGCGGCTGCCTCGCTGCGGGCGAGCATCAGCAGGCTCTCGATCAGTCGCTCGCAGCGGTCGATCGTCTCGCGGACCGCCTCGCCCATCGCTCGCAGCTCCGCCGCCCCCGCGTCCGGATCGGCCAGGGCGACGTCGACCTCGGTGCGCATGATCGCCAGCGGCGTGCGCAGCTCGTGCGAGGAGTTGGCCACGAAGTGGCGCTGGCTCTCGAATGCGGCGTCGAGCCGGCTGAGCATCCCGTCGAAGGTGTCGGCGAGCTCCTTGAGCTCATCCGCCGGGCCGTCCAGCCCGATCCGCTCGCCCAGGTTCTCGCCCGATACGCGCCGAGCGGTGGCGGTGATTCTCCGCAGCGGTCGCAGTGCCCGCCCGGCCAGCAGCCAGCCGGCGGCCACGGAGATCATCGTCATCACGCCGAGCGCGAGCACGTACTCGCCGAGCAGCCGGTGCAGCGCGTCACTCCGAAGCTGGGCGCGCGCCGCGGCCGCGACGCTCGCCTCCGGCGAACCGGGGGCGAACTGCTGGCGCGGGGGGCCGAGCGCCGGCAGCCCCAGTTTCTGCAGCTCCTGGCGGAAGTTCGGACGGGCGTCGAGGTTGTGGCGGACGAGGGCGTAGCCGATCGTCAGCAGCACCGCGCCGGTGACCAAGAACACCAGCCCGTAGAGGACGGTCAGGCGCAGGCGGATGGTCGGAGCCGGCCAGCGCATCACACCATCCGGTAGCCCACGCCGATCACCGTCTCGACCATCGGCGGGTCGCCGAGCTTGCGCCGCAGTGTCATGATCGTCATCCGCACCACGTTGGTGAACGGGTCGATGTGCTCGTCCCACACGCGCTCGAGCAGCTCCTCGGCCGAAACCGTGGCCCCGTCGGCGGCGATCAGCACCTCCAGCACGCCGAACTCCTTGCGGGTCAGGTCGATCGTGCTGGTGCCGCCACGGGTCACGACCCGGCGGGCGGGGTCGAGCTCGATGTCGCCGTGGCGCAGGACGGGCGGCCGGCTCGGCGTCGAGCGGCGCCCGAGCGCGCGGATCCGCGCCACCAGCTCAGCGAAGCGAAACGGCTTCGGCAGGTAGTCGTCGGCGCCAAGCGAGAGGCCCTCGACGAGGTCCTCGAGCGCCCCCGCCGCCGTCAGCATGAGGATGCCGGTCTCTGGCCGCTCGTTGCGGACCGCGCGGCAGACGTCGTCGCCGTGCAGTCCCGGCAGGTCACGATCCAGGACCAGCACGTCGTAGCGGATCACGCGCGCCTTGATCAGTGCGTCGTCACCGTCGGGCGCCAGGTCGACGGCCATTCCCTCCCGGCGCAGGCCGCGCGCGATCGCATCGGCCAGTCGGCGCTCGTCCTCTGCGATCAGCACGCGCATCGTTTCGCTTCGAGGATGACGACCTCCGCGTAAGAATCGCGTAAGCCACTGCATTACACGATTCGAAGTGACATTACTTTATGCTATCCGGTATGCGGTCCGACGCGAGCCTGGCCGACCGAAGCCGGGCCGTCGGCCTGAGGGCGCTGAACCGCGTAGCCGGATCCGAGCTCGTCGACCGCCTCCGCCTGCGGCGGCCGACCGAGCGGCTGGTCTACGGAACCTCCAAGACCACGATTCGGACCGCCACTCGGGCCGGGCGGATGTTCGCCCCCGTCACGCCCGAGCACCGCAACGCGGCGCGCCAGCCCGCCGGCGAGCGGGCCGAGCGCTTCGACCTCACTGCGACGGAGGAGCAGCGGATGCTGCGCGAATCGGTGCGCGGCTTCGCCCGCGAGAAGCTGAGGCCGGCCGCTCAGGCCGCCGACGCCGGCTGCGCCTGCCCCCCGCAATTGCTCACACAGAGCAACGAGCTCGGACTGACGATCGTCGGCGTGCCCGAGGAGCTGGGCGGCGCCGTGGCGCGGCGCTCGGCGGTGACCGCGGTGCTGATCGGCGAGGCGCTCGCCCACGGCGACCTGGGCATCGCCGTGGCCTGCCTTAGTCCCGCCGCCGTCGCCACCGTGATCAGCCTGTGGGGGTATCCGGAGCAGCAGGCGACCTACCTGCCGGAGTTCGTGGGCGAGGACCCTCCCGCCGCGGCCCTCGCGATCGCCGAGCCGCGCGCGCTGTTCAACCCGTTCGAGCTCACCACCACCGCCCGCCCCCACCACGGGTCGTACGTGCTCGACGGCGTCAAGGCGCTCGTTCCCCGTGCCGCGGACGCCGAGCTGTTCATCGTCGCGGCGGCGCTCGAGGGCCGCGCGCCGGCCCTGTTCATCGTCGAGCCCGGCGCGGCGGGCCTCAGCGTGGAGCCGGAGCCCGCGATGGGGCTCCGCGCTGCCGCCACCGGCCGGCTGATCCTCGAAGGCGTGAAGGTCGAGCTGAGCGCACGGCTGGGCGACGGCTCAGCCGGCGCTTACCGGGAGTGCGTGCAGCTGAGCCGGCTGGGCTGGTGCGCGCTGGCGCTCGGCGGCGCCCAGGCGGTGCTCGACTACGTGATCCCGTACGTCAACCAGCGCACCGCGTTCGGCGAGCCGGTGTCTCACCGGCAGGCGGTCGCGTTCACGGTGGCCGACATCGCGATCGAGCTCGAGGGCATGCGGCTGGCCACCTACCGCGCGGCGAGCCGCGTCGACCAGGGCCTGCGGTTCGGGCGAGAAGTCGCTCTGGCCCGCCGGCTGTGCGCCGAGCATGCGGCGGCGATCGGCTCGGACGGCGTGCAGCTGCTCGGCGGTCACGGCTACGTCAAGGAGCATCCGGTCGAGCGCTGGTACCGGGACCTGCGCGCCGTCGGCGTGATGGAGGGAGCCTTGCTGGTCTGATGATCAACCTCGAGACACCGCCGAAGTTCGCTCCGCTGATCGCGCAGGCGCGCCACGTGGCAACCGAGATCTTCAGGGCCAACTCGCGCAAGTATGACCGCGCCGAGCATGCCTATCCCAGGGAGCTCGACATGCTCGCCGCGATGATCGAGGGGCTGAGCGACGGAGGCGCGCTTGACGGCGCCGGCGCC
>JAFAXX010000088.1 GCA_019240655.1 Solirubrobacterales bacterium | reverse complement strand
CGCCGTTGCGCTGGATGTGCTTGCTGCCCTCGGAGTCGGCGATCACGCACACCAGTACCAGCGGCGGATCAAGCGAGACGGACGAAAAGGCGTTCGCGGTCATTCCGTAGGCGTGCTCCTCGCCGCGCGTGGTGATGACCGTGACGCCCGTCGCGAACGCGCCCACGGTGGCCCGGAAGTCCTTGCTGGTGAACGCTGTGGTGACGGAGGTAGTCATGCTGCCTACCCCGTGGCCTGCGCGTCGAGCCGCGAGCGGATCACCTTGTCGAAGTCGGGCGTGATCTCCATCGACTGGGCGATCAGGTCTCTGAAACGGTCTCGCTCGAGGGTGAGAAGTTTGATGTCGGTGGTCGCCCGCACACTGGCCGACCGCGGCTGGTCGCGCATGATCGCGACCTCTCCGAACAAGTCGCCGGCGCCGAGTGTGGCGATCTGCCGCTCTTGACCATTGTCGTCGCGGACGACCTCCGCCTGCCCCTCGACGACGATCAGCAGCTTGTCCGCCGGTGTGCCCTGGCGCACGATCGTGTCCCCGGCGGCAGCGGTCTGGCCCTGGAGCGTCGTGGTGATCGTCTCGACGTACTGAATCGGGAGGTTCGTCAATACGCTGTAACTGCGGTCGCGGCGAAACTCGGCCCCGAAGGTGCCCGAGGAGCCGCTCGTCCCGCTACCCGAGGCGGTGTTGTCGATGAAGTCGAGTTCGGTCGGGGTGATTCGGAAAAACGAGATGCTCATCGTCGATCCGGGCGACAGCGACGGGAACTTCTGACCGAACAGGTCGGCGACGCGGGCGATGTCCTCACCGCTCAGCAGCACCGAGCACTCACCGATGCCCTGGATCCCGCGGGTCTGGCTGAGGTCGTCGGTGTAGTGGTCAATGGTGAAGGCGACGATCGGGTTCTGCTCGACCTGACGCGCCGTGATCGTCGTCGCGCGGGTCCAGAAGTAGAGGTTCGGACCCTCGTTCACGTACAGGAACGTGCTGGCCCGCGGCACCCCGCCCGGCGAGGCCGTGGCCAGCGTCAGCGTCTGGCGCTGCTGCAGGTAGTCAAGGACCGGCTCTGGCACCTCGACGGCGGTATTTGCTGTGCTCATGCAAAGCCTCCTTCTTCGTCATTGCTCGGCCGTGACGGGAACATGCGCCAGGAACCGTCCCGGAAACTGAACTTCGCAGGCTCGACGGCCTCATTCAGCGAAACGCGGGCTTCACAATGCACGAAGTCGACCTCCACCTGCAGCGAGAGAGCGGGAGGTGGCGGCTCTCGCGCCGGCTGCGCCTCGCGCGCCGGCGGCTGCTCGGGGGTGAGCTGCCGCTGCGGCCTGAGCTCGGTCGTGGCGTCCGTCACGGCACTCGGCAACTCCCGCACGACCAGCGTCGTCTGTCCGATCTCGATCGTGTCGCCCTCGGCGAGCACGTGGGAGGAGGAGATCCGCAGGCCGTTGACGAAGGTGCCGTTCGTCGAGCCGAGATCCTCGATCGCGCAGAAGCCGCCCGCATCGAGCGACACGCGCGCGTGCAGGCGAGAGATCTCGTCGTCGTCGGCCAGCCGGCCGGCGCCTTCGGTGCTCCGGCCGATGATCAGCTCGTCCTCGATGAGGATCGACAGCCCGACCGCCTTCCCCGCGACAACTTGCAGACGCGCCGCCGCTTGCGCCATGCGGTGACTCTACCGGCCGCGCGGGCGACGCATCGCCTGCGTGCACTTGCCAGACCCCCCAGCGAAGACTTCAGAAGACGACGCGACTCTCTCACATCGGCGAAGCGGCCTGCAAGTCGCCGCAGTCACGGATGTGGAATGTTGAGTTTCCAGCAGGCTTTGCCATGGTGGCGGCCGGAGGTGGGCGCCGTCCGACGGTGGCGGTCGTACTGATTGATCGTCGTTGACACGGCGAGTTGCGCCGTCATCCGGTGCTCGGTAGGCTGATGGACGGGATGGGGGCACCGATGATTCGCGCCCGTGTGATCGCGTACTACGGTGTGCTCGCGGCGCTCACGGCCGCCGTCGTGACCGTCGTGATCGTGAACGGCGGGGGCCGCCACGCGCAGCCGTCGATTGCCGGGGGGTACGACGTGTCGGCGGGCATGGCGTGCCTCGGCCCAAAGCTCGACGTCCAGCAGTCAGGCCAGTTCGTGGACGTGGGCAATCCGCAGTCGACGATCAGCGGCCACCTCACCTGGAAGCGGAGCCGGCTGATCGGTACGGTCTCCTGCGCGCGGGGTGGGACGGCGCGCATTTCGGCAGGCTTCGCGAACGGCGCGCTCTCCGGTGTGCTCGGCGCGGGCCCTCTGAGCGCTGAACTGAAGCGCGATCCTCCGCCGGCGGGCGCGCCCAAGCCGCTGGCGCCCGGCTCGATCGGTGGCCAGTACGCGCTCGCCCCAAGCTCGGCCTGCCTGGGTGCCAAGATCACATTGAACCGCTCTGGCTCCTCGGGGTATCAGCTCGTCACCAATCAGGTGGGACGCGGGCGGGTCACGTATCGCAAGGGCGCGCTGGGCGGGACGATCGCCTGCAGCCACGGCGGCACGCGCGTGCTGACCGGCACGGCCGCGGGCCGCGCGCTCGATCTGGTTCTGACAGGCCTCGGCGCCGCCGCCGGCTCCGGCGCCGGGTCGCGGGAGCATGTGTCGGCCGCGCGGCAACGCACGTCGGATGAGACGGTGGTGGCGTTCTTCGTGGCGCTGCTCGTGGTGATGGTGTTCGCGCGGCTCTGTGGGAGCGTGATGCCGAAGCTCGGCCAGCCGCGCGTGATGGGCGAGGTGCTGGGCGGCATCATCCTTGGGCCCACCGTGTTCGGGGCGATCGACCCGAACCTCCAAGCCAGCGTGTTCGCGGCTGACATCGTGCCCTACATCGGCGTGGTGGCCAACCTGGGCCTCATCTTCTACATGTTCCTGATCGGGCTCGAGGTCGACTTCGAGCAGTTGCGGGGCCGAGTCAGCACGACGCTGGCCGTCTCGAACACGGGGCTGGCCGTGCCGATGATGCTCGGCATGGCCAGCGCGCTGCCGCTGTACGCGCTGCTCGCTCCGGGCAAGCGGTTCCTGGCCTTCGCGCTGTTCATGGGGGTGTCGATGTCGGTCACCGCGTTCCCGGTGCTCGCGCGGATCGTGTCGGAGCGGCGGATGATCAAGCGGCCCCTGGGTAGCCTGGCGCTGTCGGCGGCCGCGATCGACGACGTCTCGGCCTGGTTCCTGATCGCGCTGGCGACCGCCGTGGCCGGCGCTGGGACCGGGCTCGACGTCCTCACGACGATCGGCTGGACAGTGGTGTACGGGATCGCGATGGCATTCGCGGTGCGCCCCGTGCTCCGCCGCGCCGCGGTGGCCTACGACGAGGTCGGCCGCGTGCCCGGCACGTGGATCACGATCATCTTCGCCGGCGTGCTGCTGTCCGCGGTCACGACCGAGCAGATCGGCGTGGCGGTGATCTTCGGCGCGTTCGTGATGGGGCTGGTGATGCCGCGCCACGCCGGTCTGTCGCACGAAGTCACCAAGCGCGTCGAGGACTTCGTGCTGACCTTGCTGCTGCCCCTGTTCTTCGCCTATACGGGGCTGCGCACGAACGTCGGACTGCTCGGCCGCCCCGAGCTGATCCTGATTACGCTGGGACTCATCGCGATCGCGATCGGCGGCAAGTACGGCGGCACGGTGATCGCCGCCCGCGCCATGCGGCTGCCGTGGCGCTACTCTGCGGCCCTCGGCGCGCTCATGAACACGCGGGGCCTGACGGAGCTGATCGTCTTGAACCTGGCCCTCGACAAGGGCGTGATCTCGCCGGCGCTGTTCTCCGCGCTGGTCGTGATGGCGCTCGTGACGACGCTGATGGCGGGTCCGCTTCTGCGGCTGATCGATCCGCACAATGACTTTGGCTCACCGCCCGAGGAGGAGCTCGCGGCGGCGCCTCGCATGGCTGTCGCCGAGGCGCCCGTGCCCGAGCGCTCGATCCTGGTGGCGCCGCAGTCCGAGACGGCGCTCGAGCCGCTGCTGGCGCTGGCCGCGCCGCTCGCCCGCTCGGAGCCGCCGCGCGAGCTCCTGCTGCTGCGGCTCATCACGCCGCCGCGCGGATCAGCCGTGCGCGCCAAGCTGCAAACCGAGGCGGAGCTCGTGCGCGAGGCCTCCGACCAGGTGCAGCGGGCGCGGCTCGGGTTGCTCGACCACGGCATTGCGAGCCGGGCGGTGGCGTTCACGTCGGCCGACGTCGGCGCGGATCTCGTGCGGCTCGCGCGCGAGCCGGACGTCGACCTCGTGCTGCTCGACGGCTCGCGCCCGCTGCTCGGCGACGGCACCCCGCGCGGGGACGTGGGCGCGGTGCTGGGCGAGGCGCCGTGCGATGTGGCCGTGCTCGTGGCGCGCGAGGGGATGGTCGTGGCGCCCGCGCCGGGCGCGGTGGTCACCGTGCCTTTCGGCGGCGCCGAGCACGATTGGGCCGCGCTCGAACTGGCCTCGTGGATGTGCGCCGCGACGGGGGCTGCGCTCGAGCTGCTTGGCGCGGCGCCGCGCAGCGACGACGGCAAGGACGCGGTCCACCTGCTGGCCGGCGCGGCGTTGTTGGTTCAGCAGTTCGCGGGCGTGGCGGCGACTCCGGTCGTCGCTTCGCCCGGGCGCGAGGGGATCGTGGCGGCCGCCGCGCACGCAGATCTGCTGTTCGTCGGTTTGTCCGAGCGGTGGCGGCGAGAGGGTTTGGGCGAGACGCGCAAGGCGATCGTCCGGACGGCCCCGGCTCCGATCGTGTTCGTGCGGCGCGGCGAGCGTCCCGGCGCGCTGGCCCCGGCCGGCGACGCCACGCGCTTCGCCTGGTCCTCGCCGAGCATCGGGACGCGGCCCACCCTCAGCCGCTCGTTCAGCCACGTGTCGGTCCCGGTCCAGCCTGGCCATGGCGCAAGTGAGCCGTCCGAGCCGGGGGCCAGCTAAACGTTCGCCCAGCGGTAGATCGCTGACCGGACCGTCCCCCGGTCGACTGCACCTAGCGCGTCCAGATGCGCGACGTGTAACGCCAGGGGTCGCCCGGGTCTGCCGGCGATCGCCGCGCAACCGCGTCTGGCCAGCCGCGACACGATGATCGCGCTAGCGTCGCGATCTGCACCAACGGCACAAGCTCCGTCGAGCCACCCTAGCTGCGGACGCCGAGCGCACCGGGGCGCAAAAAACCGTCAGTGACCCGCCACCGCGTCGGCGCGCAGATGCTTCTTTCGTACGAGCACGATCGCGGCGATCATGCCGAAAATCGCCACCGCCCCGGACACGACGAACGCGCGATTGAGGCCGGCGGCGTAGCTCTCGCGCGCGACGTGGGAGAGGCCGATCCGTTGCGTAGCGTTGAAGCCCTTGAGCACCGTCTGGGTCGCACCGACCGAGATCGCGTTGCCAATGCTCTTGGCGCTGCCGGCCAGGAAGCTGCCGCTCAGCGCGTTGTTGACGTGCACGGTGATCTGGTGAGCGACGACGGCGCCCAGCACCGCGAGGCCGGCCGTGGTGCCGAACTCGCGGCAGGTGCTGTTCATGCCCGACGCCATTCCGCCGCGCCAAGGGGGCACGACGCCGACCGCGGTCGAGGCGAGCGTCGGACCGATCAGGCCGAGCCCGAGCCCAGAGAGGACCAAGCCAGGCAGGATGGCGGTCCACGTCGAATTCGCGTCGAGGCCAGTCATCGCGAGCACGCCGGCGGCCACCAGCCCGAGCGCGATGGGCAGGACGATCCGCGGACTGACCGTCTCGCTCGCCCGTCCGCCGATTGGGCCGGAGATCATCCCCGCGCCGGAGAGGACGAGCATGCGCACGCCAGCCTGGACTGGCGAGTAGCCGAGCACCGACTGGATCCAGGTGGTGAGGAAGAAGATCAGCCCGAGCAGCGAGAACGTCACCGCGATGGCGGAGATTGACGAGCCTATGAACGTCGGGTTTCGGAACAACGTTAGGTCGAACATCGGGAACTCACGACGGCGCTCGATGAAGACGAACGCCGCGGCCAGTACGACCGAGGCGCCGTAGCAGCTCAGAATCAGGGCGCTCGTCCAGCCGTCGGTGTTACCGCGGATCGTCGCGTACACGGCCAGGAACGTCGCGATCGAGAACGTCACCAGCCCGCCCCAGTCGACCTTGGTCGTGGGCCCTTGGAGGTTGACCACCTTGCGCTGGAGCACGATGAACGCCACGATCGCGATCGGCACGTTCAGGTAGAAGATCGCCTGCCAGCCGATGTGCTCGGTGAGCAGACCTCCGGCGATCGGGCCGATGGCTACCGACAGGCCATTGACTGCGCCGTACAGCCCGAAGGCGATGGCCCGCTCCTTGGCCGGGAACTCCTGCACGATCAGTGCCAGGCTGCAGGCGAACATAATCGCGCCGCCGATCCCCTGGACGCCGCGGGCGAAGTTGAGGAAGGTCGCGTTCGGGGATTGCGCGCACGCAACCGACGCAAGCGCGAAGATGATGAGCCCGATCGTCAGCAGCAGCTTGCGCCCGAACAGGTCGGCCAGGGACCCGGCGGTAAGCAGCACGGCGGTCAGCATCAGGGTGTACGCATCGACGATCCACTGCAGCGAGGTGAAGCTCGGGTGCAGCGCATTGCTGATCGACGGCAGCGCGACGGCCACGATCGTGATGTCGAGCAGCAGCATGAATGTGGTCGTCAGCACCACTGCGAGCGTCCACCACTTGCGGTTGCCCGACTCTCCGGCGAGCAGCCTGGGCGCATCGGCGATCGCTTCGCCGATGCCCGTCGGCTGCGGTGGCAGGACGTGCGGGGGCGAGCCCTCGAACACCGGCGTGGTGAGCGCGATCGTGGCCTCGCCGATCTGGATCCGGTCGGCGGGGGAGAGCTGCCGCGGCCCGAGAATGCGCTCGCCGTTGACATACGTGCCGTTGGCCGAGTGCAAATCATCGATGACCGCGATGCCGTCGCGGATCGTCACCTTGGCGTGGCGGCGCGAGACCTCGCTGTCGAGCACCTGGAGGTCGCACTCAGGCTCGCGCCCGACCGTCGCGCTGCCGGCCATGACCGGTGCCGCCTCGCCCGCGCCCGGTCCGCTGAGGATCTGGAGCTGTCCGTCGGCGCCGGTAGGCGCGTACGTGGGCGGACGCTCGACCACCGGCGGCGCCTCGGCGGCCGCGCTCGTCGGCTCGCTCGCGATCGCGCGCAGGCGGGACGTGAGGTAGATAGCGACGTGGCGCGGCCGTGTGAGGTCGCTGGGGATCTGGCGGGCGCGAGTGACGTCGCTGCGGATGTCTCGCGGGCGGGTCAAGTCGGAGGGGACCGTGCGGGGCCGGGTCGTCTGAGCCGCCTGGTGGGGTCCGGTGAGCTGCGAATCGACCGCCGGCGCGAACTCGAGTGTGTTTGAGCCGATCCGGATCAGGTCGCCCGCGGTGAGCAGGTGCCGGCCGTGAACCCGCTCACCGTTGAGGAAAGTGCCGTTCGTGGATTCGAGGTCTTCGACGATGACCGCGCCGTCGGCGGTGGCGATTCGCGCGTGCCGGCGCGAGAGCTGGCCGGTGGCGTCGCCGAGTACGATGTCGGCGCTGTCGTCGCGACCGAGCACGACGCTGTCGCGGATCACGAACACTTTTCCGGCCTCTGGGCCGTTCACCACGCGCAGCTCGCCCAGCAGCTGGCGCGAAGCCGCAGGGGGCCGAGGTGAACCGGTCCCCTCCGCCATCACGGGGCTCCGCGATCGATCCGCCAGTTTCCATCGCGCTCATGCAGGCGAACGGGGTTGTCGCCTTCGCGCAGGCTGATCTCCGCCTCACGCCGGTCGAAGTCGATGACGAGATGGAGCTCGACGCGAGCGGGCGCGACCGGCTTGGGCGGCGCGACCGGTTCCGGCACAGCGACCTCTTCTGCTGCCGGCTCCTCCTCGTCTGCGAGCGGCCGTGGCGGCTCCTCGACCTCTTCCTCGATCACCTCGGGCGCCTCCTCGACCGCCCCTGTGGGCGGCTCGGGCGGCCCGGTGGCCGCCGGCTCGGGCGCAGGCGGGGATGGTGGCGGCGGGGGCGCGGCCGCCGCCGTCTCGAGGGCGGTCGAGTCGACGATGATCGTGGCCGCGCGGACGTCGACCTTCGGCGCGGCGGGCGCCTCGCGGACGATCAGCCGCGTTGCGCCGAGGTCGATCGTGTCGCCGGGCGCCAGAACGGCCGGTCCTGCGACTCGCTCGCCGTTGACGAACGTGCCGTTCGTCGATGAGAGGTCAACTATCGCGAAGAGGCCGTTGGCCTGCCGGGCGACCTCGGCGTGGTGGCGCGAGAGCTCCGGATCGTCGGCGAGGCGTCCGGGCCCGGCGCACTGGCGCCCGAACACCATCCGTTCGTCGACCGCGAAGCTGAATCCGGCAGCCTTCCCGGCGACAACCTCCAGCCGGATTTGCTGGGTCGCTGGCACCTCGTTCGCCTGAGGCGAATTCATCGCTACCCGATGCCGGCCGGCTCGGGACGCAGGAACTGCTCCACGAAATCGGTGGAGACGTCTCCAGACCGGAAGCGCTCGTCGGCCAGCACGCGCCGGTGGAATGGGATCGTGGTCCTGACCCCGCGCCCCTCGATCTGGAACTCGCCGAGGGCACGATCCATCCGCTCGATCGCCTCGAGCCGCGTCGGCGCCCACACGATCAGCTTGGCGATCAGCGAGTCATAGAACGGCGCGATCATCCACCCGGGATAGCAGTGCGAGTCGACCCTCGTCCAAGGGCCGCCCGGCGGCACATAGATGTCGAGCCGTCCGGCCGCGGGCGCGAAGTCGCGGTCGGGGTCCTCGGCGTTGACCCGGCACTCCATTGCATGTCCGCGCAGCACGAGATCGGATTGCGAGACCGACAGCGGCTCGCCGGCGGCGACGCGGATCTGCTCCTTGATCAAGTCGACGCTGGTGATCATTTCGCTCACCGGGTGCTCGACCTGGATCCGGGCGTTCATTTCCATGAAGCTCAGGTTGCCGTCGTGGTCGAGTAGGAACTCCATCGTGCCGGCGCCCGTGTAGCCGACGGACAGCGCGCCGCGAACCGCCCGCTCGCCGATATCGGCGCGCTGCTCGTCGGTCAGGTGTATCGACGGCGCCTCCTCGATCAGCTTCTGGTGGCGGCGCTGCACCGAGCAGTCGCGCTCGAAGAAATAGACGCCGTTGCCGTGCGAGTCGCACACGAGCTGGATCTCGGTGTGGCGCGGCGCGTCCAGATAGCGCTCGATGTACACCGCGCTGTCCTTGAAGACTGCTTGGGCGGTGGCGCGGGTGGTCTGGTAGAGCCGCGTGAGGTCCTCGGCCTTGCGCACGACGTTCATGCCGCGGCCGCCGCCGCCGGCCACGGCCTTGATGATGACGGGGTAGCCGATCGAGTTCGCAATCTCGTGCGCCTCGTCGACCGTGCCCACCGGCTCGATCGTGCCGGGCAGCAATGGCAGACCCGCCTTCTGCATGAGGTCGCGGGCGACCGCCTTATCGCCCACCTTCTCCATCACGTCCGGGCGCGGGCCGATGAATGTCATCCCGTTGTTGGCGCAGATCTCCGCAAAGTACGGATCCTCCGACAGGAACCCGTAGCCCGGGTGGATCGCGTCCGCTCCGGTCTTGAGCCCGGCGCCGATGATGTTGGGGATATGCAGGTAGCTCTTGCCGGGATGGGGCGGGCCCACGTGCACCGCCTCGTCGGCAAAGCGCACGACCGCCGACTCGGCGTCGGCAGTCGAGTACAACGCCACCGACTCGATGCCCATCTCGCGGCACGCGCGCGCAACGCGGAGCGCGATTTCCCCCCGGTTGGCGATCAAGACTTTGTTGAACAACGGAGGCCTCCCGGTCAGGCCTCGGGCGGCTCGAGGTACATGAGCACCTGTTCGAACTCGACCCATTCGCCGTTCTCGGCCGCGATCTCCACCACCTTGCCGGACTCGCCGGCCACGACCTCGTTCATCATCTTCATCGCCTCGACGATGCACACCGTCTGCCCCGCCTCGACGGTGTCTCCGACCTCGACGAACGCCTTCGCACCCGGCTGCGACGCGCGATAGAACGTGCCGACGAGCGGCGCGAGCACCGGGGTGCGGTTGTCCATGCCCTGCTCGAGCGTGAACACGCCCGAGGCCATGCGCGCGCCAGGGCCCACGCCCAGGCCGGGACCCGCGCCCCCGGCGACCGGCACGCCGCTCGGGATCGGTGAGGCGGCGCGGCTATCGACCGCCGCGGCGGCCACGACGGCGGGAGCGCCCCGCTCGATCTCGATCTTGTACTCGCCCGCCGCCACCGACAGGCGCTGGACGCTGCTGCCCTCCAGCCGCTTGATCAGGTCGCGGGCCTCGGCCCAGACCGACTCGATCATCTCGCGGTCGGGACCGCTGTGTATTTGTGCGTGCTCGCTCATGTCTCCCCTGTGATCGGCGGAAGTACCGGTTGCAGTCCCGGCGCACCGAACTTGCGAAAGCGCTCGTACCGCTGGGCCAGGAGTTCCTCCCTATGCAGCTGCAGCAGCCTGGCGAGGCTCGCGATGATCGCCGCCCGCAGGTTTGCCCCGGATGCGGCCGGATCGGTCTGCGCGCCCTCTGGCGGCTCAGGAACGATCGCGTCCATGACGCCGAGCGCAAGCAGCTCGGGACTGGTGATCCGCAGCACCTTCGCGGCGCGCGGCGCCGCGCTCGCGTCTTTGAATAAGATCGTCGAGCAGCCCTCCGGGCTGATCACGGAGTAATAGGCGTTCTCCATCATCAGCACGCGGTCGCTGGTGGCCAGGGCCAGCGCGCCCCCGCTACCGCCCTCCCCGGTAACCACGGTGACGATGGGGACCGGCAGGCGGGACATCAGCATGATCGACTCGGAGATCGCGACCGACTGGCCCCGCTGCTCGGCGCCGAGGCCCGGGTAGGCTCCGGGCGTGTCGACCAATGTGACCAGCGGCAGCTTGAACCGGGCGGCGTAGCGCATCAGGCGCATGCCCTTGCGGTAGCCCTCGGGCTCCGGCATCCCGAAGTTGTGCTCCATCAGCTCGCTGGTGGTGTGACCCTTCTGCTGGCCGAGCACCATCACGGTCAGCTCGCCGAGCCGCGCGAGGCCGCCGACGATCGCTGCGTCCTCGCCGAACAGCCGGTCACCGCGAAGCTCGTGAAACTCGTCGAAGGTGAAGCCGACCAGATCGAGCATCCTGGGGCGATCGATGTGCCGGGCGAGCTGCACGACTTCCCAGGGCTCCCGCACCGTGATCTGAGCGGGATCGGTCACCGGCGCCGCCCCCTCCGGGCTCGGCAGCTGCGCCGCCGTGCCGCCATCGCGGTTTTGACGCGCCGCCTCGGCGGCGGCGTGCAGGTCAAGCAGGTTGCGGATCGTTCTCCGCAAGTTCTCGCGTGGCTCGACGATGTCGAGCATGCCGTGCTCGAGCAGGAACTCGGCCGTCTGGAAGCCATCGGGCAGCTGCTCGCGAATTGTCTGCTCGATCACCGTTGGCCCGGCGAAGCCGATGTGGGCGCCCGGCTCGCTGATCAGCACGTCGCCGAGCGTCGCGTAGGACGCGCTCACCCCTCCGTACGTGGGATCGGTGAGCAGCGACATGAACAGCACCCCCTCCTCGGCCAAGCGGGCCACCGCCTGAGTCGTCTTCGCCATCTGCATCAGCGAGATGCAGCCCTCCTGCATGCGGGCCCCGCCCGAGGCGGAGATCACCAGCAGCGGCGTTCGGGTTTCGAGCGCGAGCTCCGCCGCGCGGGTGATCGCCTCGCCGACGGCGCCGCTCATGCTGCCGCCGATGAACGCGAAGTCGATTGCCGCAACGACTACGGGCAGGCTGTCGATCGTGCCCGTGCCGTATACCGCGCCCGCCCTCAGGCCGGTCTTGCGCTGGGCGTCGCGGATGCGGTCGGTGTACGGCTTGGAGTCGACGAACGAGAGTGCATCGAGCGGCTCCAGGTCGCCGCTGCGCTCCTCGAAGCTGTCGGTGTCGAGCAGCTGCGCGAGCCGCTCGCTCAGCTTCAGCCGGAAGTGATGGTTGCACTCCGGGCAAACGCCGAGATTGCGCTTCAGCCGCTTGTGATAGACGAACGCCTGACACGCCGGGCAGCGGAACCACTCGGTGGAGACCGCCCGGGTCGCGGTTGTTGCAAGATCAGCCAACGATGTCTCCCGCGCCAAGCCGGCGACTGTCGGCGAGCACCCGCCGATAGTCCGCCAGCGAACTGAACAGTGCCTGCTCGACCTCCACCTGTGTCGGCGGCGGCTCCGCGCCCTCCGGCGCCTCTCCGTGCTGGGCGCGGGTGAACGCGGCCACGTCGGTGCCCAACCCGTGCGGGTCGATCGTCAACGCCTGCCCCGCCAGATCCTCCGCGGCGTCCCAACGCTGGCGGCGGATCTCGACGAGCAGCATGCCGTGCAGGGGATAAGCTTCGTGGCCGGGCACGTCGTCGAGCTCGCGCAGCCGGTCGAACGTGGTGCGCGATTCGTCCAGCCGGCCCACCTGAAGGCTCAGCTCGGCCACGTCGAGCCACCCCAGTGGGTCATCTGCGGTCGCGTGCGCGACCCTCCGGGCATGCTCGAGTGCCTCGCCGTACTGCCCGAACGAGCGGTACATGTCCACCAGGCTGACCGAGGCCGTCGAGAACGCGTGGGCGATGTCGGCGGCGCGGGCCAGATAGCCGACCCCCTCCTCGTTGCGGCCGGTGGCGAGCGCGGTGTGTCCCAGGTGGGTGAGCGCAACTTGGTCTTCGGGATCGAGCTCGACCGTCCGCCGGAACGCCTGATCCGCCTCCTCCATCCGGCCCTCCGCGGCGAGCGCCTCTCCGAGGTGGTGCCAGGCGCCGGCGTCGTCAGGCGCGAGCTCGGTGGCGCGTCGCAGGTGATCGACGGCGGCGGGCGCGCCGGCCTCGACGCCGGCGCGCCCGGCCAGCACGAGCAGCTCGACGTCGTCGGGCGCCTCGGCCAGCCCCCGCTCGGCCACCTCGAGGCTCTCGTCGAACTCCGCGCCGTCGAACAGGCGGCGAGCCCGGTTGCGCGCGTCGGCGACCGTGGAGGACATCCGCATGTCGCTCATGCCGGCACCGACTCGCCGCTCGTCCACACCCAGCTCTTGATCTCAGGCGGGTCGTCGCCCTGTTCGCGCACCAGGCGGCGGAGCTCGGTGCGCCGCTCGTTGAACCGATCGATAGCCTCGCGCGCACCGGGAACCGTGCGGACGGCGAACGCCCCGGACATGCCGGTCACCATTTCGGCGACGCTGACGTCAGCACGACTGAGCGCGTCGATCGCGAGCTGGAAGCGATCCACGCCATTCATCGCCAGCAGGTCGAAGGGCGTCGTCGTGGTGCCCTCCTCCGCGTACCCGCGGACGTGGAAGCGCTCCTGACGTGGGCGCCGGTGGATCAACTGATGAACCGCCGAGGGGTAGCCGTGGAAGTTGAAGATCACCGGCTTGTCGTCGGTGAACACCTCGCGGAAGGCGTCCTCGGACATGCCGTCCCGATGAGCTTCGGCGCGGGCGAGCGAGAAGAGGTTGGTCACGTTGACGAAGCGCACCCGCAGTTCGGGGACCTCTTGCCGCAGCAGGCTGGTCGCGGCGAGTAGCTCGATCGTCGGGATCGTTCCGCATGCGGCCAGCACGACATCGGGGGGCGCGTCGTGGTCGCTGGATGCCCAGGCCCAGCGCGAGGCGCCCCGGCGTACGTGCTCGACCGCGTCCTCCATCGTCAGCCAGGTCGGCAGCGGATGCTTGGAGGCGATCACCAGATTGATCTGGCCCTTGGCCTCGAGGCACGCCGCCATGGTGGCCAGCAGCGTATTCGTGTCCGGCGGCAGGTAGACCCGCGCCGTGTCCTCTCGCCGGTTCAGCATCGAGTTGATGAAGCCGGGCATCTGATGTGAGTAGCCGTTGTGATCCTGGCGCCAGCCCACCGACGTCAGCAGATAATTCAGCGATGAGACCGGCTCACGCCACTTGGCCTCCTCGCGTGACATCTTGAGGAACTTGCTGTACTGGTTGACCATCCCGTCGACGATCGGGATGAAAGCCTCGTAGCACGGGAAGATCCCGTGGCGTCCGGTGAGCACGTACCCCTGCAGCCACCCCTGGCAGTTGTGCTCGGAGAGGACCTCCATGATGCGTCCGTCGGGCGCGTAGTCGGGGCTCAGCTCCCGATCAACGGGCCACTCGTACGTGTGCCCCGAGGCCTCAAACACCGCGCCCAGCCGGTTGGACGCGACCTCGTCAGGGCACATGATGCGAAAGTTGCGATGCTCGCGGTTGAGATGTAGGACGTCGGCCAGGTACTTGCCCAGGGTGCCAAGCGCGCTGTCGCTCACCGCGCCCGGCGCTGTCACCTCGACCACATGAGCCGACAGCTCCGGAAGCCGCAGCGGGACCCGCATGCGACCGCCGTTGACGTGCGGGTTCGCGCCCATCCGCCTCTCACCCGTCGGGCACATGGCACGGATCGCCTCGCTCGGGCCGCCGCGCTCGTCGAGCAGCTCCTCGGGACGGTACGAGCGCAGCCACTGCTCGAGCGCGCGGAGATGCTCCGGATTGGTGCGCGCCTGCATCGCGGGGACCTGATGCGCCTTCGAAGTGCCCTCGACCCGGACGCCGTCGAGCTCGCGGATCCCGGTCCAGCCCTTCGGCGAGCGCAGCACGAGCATCGGCCAGCGCGGCCGCGCCGGCCGGTTGCCGTCGCGGGCGGCCGACTGCAGCGCGCAGATCTCGCCGTAGGCCGCGTCGAGCGCGCTCGCCAGCGCGGCGTCGAGGTCGTCGCCCTGGACGATCATCGGATGCCAGCCAAAGCCCTCGAAAAGCTTGGTCAGCTCCTCGTCGCTCATCGTCCCGTAGATCGTGGGATTGGCGATCTTGTAGCCGTTCACGTGCAGAATCGGCAAGACCGCGCCACCAGTGGCGGGATCGAGGAACTTATTGGAGTGCCAGGCGCCGGCGGTCGGACCTGTTTCCGCTTCGCCGTCGCCCACGATGCAGGCGACGATTAGGTCGGGGTTGTCGAGCGCGGCGCCGAATGCGGTCGCCAGCGCGTATCCGAGCTCGCCACCCTCGTGGATCGTGCCGGGAACCATCGGCGCGAGGTGGCTCGGAAAGCCGCCCGGCCATGAAAAGCTGCGGACCAGGTGACCGAGGCCGGCCCGGTCTCTCGAAAGATCGGGACGCACGTCCTCAAGGCACCCGTCGATCCACAGGTTGGCCAGGTTGGCCGGAGCGCCATGGCCGGGTCCCGTGATGAGCAGCACGCTCGCATCGGTGGCGAGAATCAGACGGTTGAGGCCCGCGTAGACCAGGTTGATGCCGGGCACGGTTCCCCAATGCCCAAGCAGCCGCGGTTTGATGTGCTCGGGCTTCAGTGGCTCCTCCAGCATATGGTTGTCCTGGAGGTAAATCATCGCCGCGGCGATGTAGTTGGTGGCGCGACGGTACAGCGCGAGGCCGTGAGTAGTCGCCGCTGGCGCTTCGGTTGACAATTGCCCCTCCTAATTGCTCTCCGGTTCCCCTGCCCGGGTGAACCTATACCCGGGGCCTGTCGGGTGCAAGTGCTCCGCGCCTTCTCTCGGGCGTCTCGTGCTCCGCCGCCGCTCGCTGGACCCGGAGGTGGATCGTTCCGGCCGCACCGCGCGCGGGCAAGAAAGATCTACATCGCAACAGGCCGCGTGAGCGCCTTGACGAACTCCTCGAGCTGGTCGGTGCGCCAGCACTCGAATGCCGTGCAGTGTCGCTCGTAGGCGGAGATCACGCTGTCGCCGTAATTCCAGTAGAGCCGCGGCTCGGGGTTCAGCCAGAAGGTGCGGCCGGCGTGGGCGGTGATTGCGGCGAACACGTCGTCGCGCGGCGGCCGGCCGTTGGTCCGCGCGTCGCCGAGGACGATCACCGTGGCCCGCGGGTGGAGCTCGTCCTCGACCATGGCGAGGAACTCCTCCCACACCCGCCCGTAGTCGGTGTAGCCGGAGATATCGGCCACGCCGGCGTCCTTGGAGACCGCCTCGCTGGCGGCGCGGAAGTCGCGTTCGCGCTCGAACACCTCGGTCACCTCCGAGATCCGCTCGATGAACACGAACGAGCGCAGCTTGCGGAACGCGTCGTGCAGAGCATGGAGTACCGACAGGAAGAACGTCGACGCGCTGGTGACGCTCGTCGAGACGTCGCAGAGCACAAAGATCTCCGGGCGCCGCGGCCGTTGCGGGCGGTACTTGAGCGTGATCGGGACCCCGCCGGTCTCGAGCGAGGCGCGCATCGTTCGTCGTACGTCGACGTGGGCATGTCGCTTTCGGCCCTTGAGCTCGTGGCCCTGGGTGGCCAGCCGCCGCTTGAGCTGCGCCACCACCCGGTGAACTGCGGCCAGGTCCTGGATCGGGCCGGTGGGCAGAGCCCGGTCGAGCTCGTTCAGTGGGCGCTTGGGCGGCAGGCTCGCGGTGCGCTCGATCAGGTCGCGCTCGAGCTCGCGGCGCAAATGCTGCTCGAAGCGCCGCAGCTGCTCACGCGGAAGCCCGTGGCGGCGCGGATCGCCCTCGGGCAGCTCGGGCTGCGGCTCCGCCCGCAGGCCAAGGGCGCGCCGGATCCGCTGCACGTCGACGCCGAGCACACCGGAGCCGTCGCCGCGGCCGAACGCGGCGATGGCCAGCCGCGCGAGATCGCGCAGGGCGGCGTCCGAGCCGTCGCGCAGCGCCGCGGCGATCTGCTGACGAAGCGTGTCGAGATTGATCTCGCTGTCGCCCTCGCGCTCGCCGCCCTCCTGGCCGGCGGCCTCGGTGATCTGCCGGCGGGCCGCCTCGGCCTCGGCGGCGCGGAAGAAGAAGCGGTCGAAGACGAGCTCGAACACCCGCCGGTCCTCGGGCGACTTGGCCAGGGTTGCGGCGAGCGCTTCCCTGAAGTCCTCGCGCACGCTCCAGTCCACCTCCTCGAGCGCGCGGAAGGCGTCGAGGATCTCCGAGGTCCCGACCGCCACGCCCTCCTCCCGGAGGTCCTCGCCGAAGCTGAGCAGTTGGCTGTCGAAGCCACTCGGGCCGTGCGCGGGGACGCGGGCGTACCCCGGGCTGCTAGGCGGCCGGACGATCGCTCACCCTCGCTTCCAGCTTGACGCCGACTCGCTCCGCCACGGTGTCGAGGTCGGTGCGGTGCTTGACGATGACGCTCATCGTCTCGCGGAACACGGCGTGATCGATGTCGGAAGCGCCGAGCAGGAGGAGTGCCCGCGCCCAATCGATCGACTCGGCGATGCTGGGCGGCTTCTTGAGGTCGAGCTCGCGGACCTGGTGGATGATCTGCACGAGCTTGCGCGCGACGGTCTCGCTCAGCTCGGGCGAGTGCAGGCGGACGATCCCGAGCTCGTGCTCGAGCTCCGGGTAGTCGAGCCAGAGATACAGGCAGCGTCGCTTCAGCGCCTCCGTGAGCTCGCGTGTGTTGTTCGAGGTGAGCAGCACGACTGGGTGCGTGCGGGCCTCGATCCGCCCAAGCTCGGGGATCGAGATCTGGAAGTCCGAAAGGAGCTCGAGCAGCATCGCCTCGAACTCCTGGTCGGTCTTGTCGATCTCGTCGATCAGCAGCACGACCGGCTCGTCGGAGGCGATTGCCGTCATGAGCGGCCGGCGAAGCAGGAATTCCTCCCCGAAGATGTCCTCCTGGACCTCCTCCCAGCCGGTCCCGGCCGATTCGGTCTGGATCCGCAGCAGCTGCTTGCGGTAGTTCCACTCGTACAGCGCCTTGGCCTCGTCGAGCCCCTCGTAACACTGCAGGCGGACCAGGCGCCGATCGAGGTAGCGGGCCAGCGCCTTGGCCAGCTCGGTCTTGCCGACGCCGGCCGGCCCCTCGACGAGCACCGGCTTGCCGAGCTTCGTGGCCAGGAAGGAAACCAGCGCAGTCGACTCGCCGGGCAGGTAGCCGACCGAGCGAAGGCCGCCGGCGACGTCGGTGACTGAGGTGGGTTCAGGCATCCGACGCCAAATATAGGGGCGCCCGGACGTGTGGCTCGTCAGCGGTCGGCGTCGCCGTGGCGGTCGAGCGGCAACGTCAGCGGGTCCTCTGTCCCCTTGGGCGGAGCATCGGCGCGGGGCGGGAGCCGCATCACCGGGGGATCCTCCGGCACCACCGCAGGTCCGAATGGCCGCGCGTCACGCTCGCGCCCGGACACCCGCGTCGCCGCATCCTCGCCGGCCGCGGGGCCGCTCTCGCCGGCCGGCGGACCGCCCTCGCCGGCCGCGGGGCCGCCCTGGCCGGCCGCGGGCCGGGCGGACCCCGAGACCCGGGTGGCCCCGGGCTCGACCGCCCCGCCCCGGGGGGCGCCCTCCGCGGCTCGGGCGGTGCGCCCGGAGGCGCGAGTCGCTCCGGCCGCGGACCCGGCGCGCGCGGCGGCCCCGGCGCGCGCGGCCCCGGCGGCGCCCGCGCCCGGCCCCGGAGACGGCGAAGGGCCCCAGAACGGCGCCTCCCCGTCCTCGCGCGGGGGAGGCTCCGGTTCAGCCGCGGCTCGGATGCGCGAGCCGGCGTAGGCCAGCACCAGCGAGACGGCCAGCGCGACGAAGATGCCCCACTGCACACTGTCCGCCGTGGCGTACGGTCCGTGCCCGCTCGTCCCCTGGTTCTCGATGATCCGCCACATGATCAGCACGGCCGCGAGGAAGCCGGCGACCAGGATCACACCGCCGTCGCCGCCGGGCACGCGGAAGCGGCGTCCCTCCGCGCGCTGGAAGAGGAGTACGAGCACGCCCGCCGCGAGCACCAGCAGGACGGCCTCGACGAACGAGAACGCGCCCCAACCGGTGAGCGTCACGGGCGCCGCGCGCAGCACGTCGGCGCCGTTGCGGAAGATGACCGTCTGCTGATACCAGGGCAGGAACAGGGTCAGGCACAGCGCGAGCGCGGCCAGCGCGGCCATCCGTCGCTCGCGGATCGAGCGCCCCCAGGCACGCTTGACGCGGCCGGCGCCGCTGCCGATCGTCCTCCCCGCCGCGGTCCCGGCGTCGCTCATCCGCTGAGGCTCAACGTGCGCGCCACGCCCCGATTGTAGGCGCCGCCATACCGGTCACCCGCCGTCTCGTCGACGAGGTGGCGGGCGAACCGCGGCGGCGCCGCGCGAGCGTCCTAAAGGACGGGTATGTCCTCGACCGGCGCCGCCTGCGCGTGCCGCTGCTCGAGCCGCTCGAGGTACCAATCGACCACTGCCTGGATCGCCAGCAGCAGCTGCCGCAGCGCCTCGAGAAGGCGCTCCTGCATGTCGGCCGGCACGAGCTCACCGAGGCCGCGCACAAAGGCCACAACGCGCTCGGCGTCGCCGTCGGCATCGCCATCCGCGTCGGCGTCGCTCGCGCGTGGCTCGGCGGTCGGCGGGCGGCGAAACTGCCACCCGGACGGCGGCGTGTCCGTGCCGCCGCTCAGCCGCGCGGCGGTGGCGCCGGTGCCAGCCGCCGCTTCGGCGAGCAGGCGCTCGGCCAGATCGGACGCGCGGTCGAGTCGCTCCTCGAGCCGCCGGAGGGTGTCCTGCGAGTCTGGTTCGCCGCCTGCCTGCACCGGGGTCGAGTCTAGGCGCCGGCGCCGTCAAAGGTCACCTCGAGGGCGCCGCCGGCAAACGTCGCGGCGCGGGGTCGGAACGCGCCGAGGGCGGCCGGGAGCATCACCGTTCGCTTGTGGCCGTCCACGCGCACGATCAGCTCGAGGCCGATCTTCTTCAGCGACACGTCGCCTTTCTCGGCGAACGGCAGTGCCAGGCGAAGCTTGGCTTGGCGCTTAGAGACCTCGAGCTCCTGGGTCAGGGCGTGGTGGAGGACTGCCCATGGATCGAACCCGGACGCCGCGAACAGCTCCTCGGCCAGGCGGTCGAGCATCTCGCTGCCGAGCACCTCCTGCGCGAAGTAGGGGGCGCACAGGACCGGCACCGGGGCGAACGCCGAGCGGACCAGCTCGAGCTGCTCCTCCTGCAGCCGGCGCCACCCCGAGAAGTAGTCGCCCACGCCGGGCGGGAAGACGCGGTTTACGACCACCGCATCCGTCAGATAGCCATACAGGTTGAGGTAGGTGAAGGTCCGCATGGCCTCGCCGATCACCATCCGGTCAGGCGTCATCACGAGGCGAATGGTCGAGCGCTCGCGGTCCCGGAGCGTCTCGTTCATCGCGATCAAATTCTCCGAGAGCCGGTGCAGGTCGGCGAACACGGCGCGCCCGGGCAGCGAGATGTCGAGCAGCGACCGCGCGATCGGGCGCGCGGCGGCCAGCAGCTGCCGCTCGACCGGGAAGACCTTCTCGATCCACCACCGCGCGATGTCGGGGAACGCCAGCAGCCGGAGCGTCTCCCCGGTGGGCGCGCAGTCGACCACGATCGCGTCCCACTCGCCGGCGTCGTGCGCGCGCTGGAGTCGCAGCAGTGAGAACAGCTCGTCCAGCCCGGGCGGGACGGTCAGCTCCTCGGCCGAGATGCGATCGACGCCTCGCTCGATCAACAGCTCCCCGAGCCACCCCTGGACGCCGGACCAGTGACGCTCCATCTCCTCCTGCGCCCGGACCTCCTGACCCCACAGCCGCTTGCCGGCCGGCACGGGCTCGGACCCGAGCGTCACCTCGAGTGACTCGGAGAGGCTGTGGGCCGGATCGGTCGAGATGATCAGCGTGCGCAGACCGGCGGCCGCGCAGCGCCGGGCCGTGCACGCGGCCACCGAGGTCTTGCCAACGCCGCCCTTGCCGGTGTAGAGGATCGTGCGCGGAGGCTTCATCCGCGGCGATGCTACATTCGGGCCGCGCTCGGCCGCCATCGCTGAGGAGGGACATGCCAGGGCACGATGCGAACACGAGGCGGCGATTCACCGGCGCCGCACTCAGCCTGGCCCTGGCCGTGGTCGTGGCCGTGGCCGCGTGCGGCGGCGCGGGAGGCGGCGCGGGGGCGGCGAAGCAGCTTCTCGCGGAGACGTTCAGCGGAACTCACAACGTCACCAGCGGGGACGTGAGCGTAGAGCTGAGCATCGAGCGCTCGGGCTCGAGCCCGCAGGCCGGCCCCGTCACCGTCTCGCTCGGCGGTCCGTTCCAGAGCCGCGGTCCCGGGCGGCTGCCGGCGTCGAGCTTCACGGTCACGCTGGCCGGCGAAGGCAAGCGCGGCTCGATCGTGATCCTCTCTACCGGCACGGCCGGGTACGTGATGCTCCGGGGCGCCGGGTACCGGCTGCCGGCCGCCACCTTTCAGAGGCTCGAGGCAAGCTTCGCCGAGCTGTCCTCAGCCTCGAGCGGCGGCTCGGGGGCGGGAACGCTCGCAAAGCTCGGCATCCACCCGCTCCAGTGGCTGCGCAACGCGACCGTGGTCGGCTCCCACGACTTCGTGGGCGGCGCCGGCACGACGCACATTCGCGCCGGTGTCGACGTTGCCGCCCTCGTCGCGGATCTGAGCACGTTTCTTCGCCACGCCTCGGCGGTCGGCGCGTCCGGCACGGAGCGGTTCTCGAGTGGCCTCTCGGCGAGCGCTCGCGGCCGCATCGTGAAGGCGGTCCACGACCCGACGGTCGACGTCTGGACCGGCACCGCCGACAAGACCCTGCGCAGGCTGCAGGTGGCTCTGAGGGCAACCTTCCCCGGCCAGAGCCCGACCGTCGCCGGCACCGGCACGGCGGCGATCGGACTGACGATCCAGTACGCCGAGCTCAACCAGCCGCAGACGATCACCGCCCCGGCGACGGTTCAGCCGTACACCGAGCTCGCCGGGCAGCTCCGGGCGTTCGAGCGGCCGCTCGAGAGCGTCGCCGGTACTTAGGCGCCGGGCCTACTCGAGCTCGAGCTCGTCCTCATCCTCGTCGAGCTCGTCGAAGTCGTCGTCGCCCGCGCCGACCGCGGCGCCGGATCGGTGGCCGACCTGGAAGGTCTCGAGCAGCTCGTCGCGTCGGTTCTCGTCCACTGGCGTCTCGTCGGAGATCAGCACCCAGTCGGCTCCCTCGTACTCCTCCATGTTGAAGATCTCGGCGTCGAGCTCGGGCGAGTCGTCGACGACGACGAGCACCTCCGTCTGGGGGTTGAAGTAGGTACCGGGACGGTTCACGAGCTCGTCGAGCTCGAACTTGCGTGCATCGGCCATCATGCGCCCAGCCTATCTGAAGGGCGTCCCTGGAGATGACCGAAATCGCGGATCTCGCGCTCGATCTCGGCCTCGACGTCGAGCGGGGCGCGCCCCGCGCGTACCCGCCGGTGATTGCGGGCGATGACCAGCTGACGGATCTCCGCCCGCAGAGCCGGGTCGACCGGCGGGGACGCGGCGGCCGTCAACCGCGCGAGCTCCCGTTCGACGTCGAGCGGCGCTTCACCGCGGCGCCGGCGACGGGCGTTGCCGGCCTCGAGCATCGCGCGGATCTCGGCGTCGCGCTCGGCGGTCGCGGCCGCCGATCCCGGCGCTTCACCGGCGGGGGCATCGCGGTCGCGCACCAGCTCGCGGCGGCGGAGCTCCTCCCACGTCTGGCCGCTGCGCACGAGCAGCGCGAGCGCGGCGACCGCGGCTGCGGCGCAGACGATCCAGATCACCGTGCCGAACGCCTGCTGCACGCCTGCAGTCTTGCGCACGCGTGCGGTCGGCTATCCTGCAGTGTTGACTGACTAGTCAATCTATGGCTGGGACGTCGAGGCCGGTTGGCGGGACGCCACCGCGCTCGGCGTCCGTTCGCGAAGGAGACACCCACCGTGGTTGATTTCACGCTCACCGACGAGCAGAAGAGCATGCGGGAGATGGCGCACGAGTTCGCCGAGAAGGAAATTCGGCCCGTCGCCTGGGAATACGACAAGGAGGGCACCTGGCCGCAGGAGATCCTCGAGAAGGCCTGGGAGCTCGGGCTGATGAACACCCATCTTCCCGCCGATTACGGGGGGTCGGGGCTCGGCTACCTCGACGGCGCAATCATCCAGGAGGAGCTAGCGTGGGGCTGCTCGGGCATCGGCACCTCGCTGACATGCAACGGCCTGGCCAGCGCGCCGATCGCCCTCGCCGCCTCCGAAGAGCTGAAGAAGGAGTACCTCGGCCGCCTCGGCGAGGCTCCGCTGCTCGCCTCCTTCTGCCTGACCGAGCCGGACGCCGGCTCAGATGTCTCCGGGATGAAGACGACCGCCGTCCGGCGGGGCGACAAGTGGGTCATCAACGGCTCGAAGTGCTTCATCACCAACGGCGAGTACGCCAACTGGTACACGGTCTACGCCAAGACCGACCGCGAAGCCGGCCACCGTGGCATCTCGTGTTTCATCGTGCCGCGCGACGCCGGCGTGGTGGTCGACAAGCACGAGGACAAGATGGGCCAGCGCGCCTCCAACACGGCGACGATCTCGTTCAACGACGTCGAGATCCCGCTCAACCACCTCGTGGGCGAGGAGAACCGGGGCTTCAAGATCGCGATGATGACGCTTGACCGGACGCGGCCCGGCGTGGCTGCGATGGGCGTCGGCGTCGCCCGCGCAGCGATGGAGTTCGCGATCGAGTACTCCAAGCAACGGGTCCAATTCGGCGTCCCGATCGCGATGCACCAGGGGATCCAGTTCATGATCGCCGACATGGCCACCAAGGTGCACCTCGCCCGGCTCGCCACGTGGAATTCGGCGGTGCTGCTCGACCAGGGCAAGCGCAACACGCTCGAGTCCTCGCATGCCAAGCGCTTCGCCGCCGACACCGCGATGGAGGTCACCACCGACGCGGTCCAGGTTTACGGCGGCTACGGGTTCATCAAGGAGTATCCGGTCGAGAAGCTGATGCGCGACGCCAAGATCCTCCAGCTCTACGAGGGGACCGCACAGATCCAGCGGCTGGTGATCGCGCGCGAGACGCTGCTCCCGCGGCGGACCGAGAAGCCGGCGGCCACCGCCGCCTGAGGGCAGTTATCTACCGGGGCCGCCATTCGGCGGCCCCCGCGGTTACGCTTCCGCGCCATGCCGGCCACCGAGATCCACGCACCCGAGGGCGGTCGCATCGGCGGCCACCTGTCGGTCCCTCAGTCGGGCAGCGGGCCGGGGGTGCTCGTGCTGATGGAGATCTTCGGCGTCGGCCCCTACATCCGGCGCGCCACCGAGCGGCTGGCCGAGCTCGGCTACGTCGCGCTCGCGCCCGATCTCTATCGCCGCACCGAGCCGGGCCTCGAGCTCGACCACGACGAGGCGGGGCTTCGTCGCGCCTTCGCGGCGGTGCAGCGTCTCGACCACGCCGGGGCGGTCGAGGACTCGATCGCCGCGCTGGCCGACCTGCGGAAACGGCCGGAGGTGGGCGAGCGGCCGGTCGCCGTGCTCGGGTTCTGCCTGGGCGGCAGCCTCGCCTACGAGGTGGCCGCGGGGTCCGACCCGGCCGCGGCGGTCTGCTACTACGGCTCGACGATACCCGACTCGCTCGACCGCGCCGAACGGATCCGCTGCCCGGTGCTCTTCCACTTCGGTGCCGAGGACCAGTTCATCCCGCTCGCGGCCGCCGAGCGCGTGTGCCGGGCCGCCGCCGAGCATCCCGGCTGGGAATGCCACATCCAGCCCGACGGAGGCCACGCGTTCGACAACCACGAGTCCGAGATGTTCTGGCGCCCCGCGCCGGCGGCGCGCGCCTGGAAGATCACCCGGGAGTTCCTGGGCCGGACGCTCGCCTGAGCGCTAGTCGCTCCCCACGACGAGCGCCGCCGACTTCGACTTCGAGGGCTTCTTGGCGGTCGATGGCTTCTTCGCGATCGCATAGATCCCGATCACCACCGCGGCGGCGACGAAGACAGCGCACACTGCGCTCAGGCTGACGCCGGCGAGGCGCCCGGCCGGCCCATCGTGCCCGCGCGCCCACTTGAGGCCGAGAAGCAGCAGCCCGAAGGCGATGACCACCCCGGCGCCGCAGATCAGCGCCGCCAGGGCGATCTTCCCGAGTGCGTTCCAGTCGACGAGCGACGAGGCGAGGAGGGCCATGTCACGCAGCCACCGCGACCGGGGAGCCCGGCTCCTCCGCCTCCGCGTCGGGCGCGACGTGGGTGCGGTCGAGGTCGCGGGCGCGGATGTTGTTGCGCTGCGCGAGCCTCCACAGGCACGCGGCGGCGAGGCAGGCCAGGATCGCGATGGCCAGGGACCCGGCGCCGGTGTGGCTGCCGAACAGATTGGCGATCTCCCACGCCACGCCGCCGAGCACGGCCGCGGCGGGAATCGTGAACACCCAGGCCGAGGCCATCTGACCGACGACGCCCCAGCGGACGCTGGCCAGCCGCTTCCCGAGTCCGGCGCCCATGACGCCGCCCGAGACCACCTGCGTGGTCGACAGCGGATAGCCGAAGTAGGAGGAGGCGAGGATCACCGACGCGCTCGAGGACTCGGCGGCGAACCCCTGCGGCGACTCGACGTTGGTGATCCGGTTGCCCATCGTGTTGATGATCCGCCAGCCGCCTGACGCCGTTCCCAGCGCGATCGCCGAGGCGCACACGAGCTTGACCCAGAACGGGACGGCGAAGTGGGCGGCGCTGATGTTCCCGTGAGCGATCAGGGCCAGCGAGATCACCCCCATCGTCTTCTGGGCGTCGTTGGTGCCGTGGGCGAGCGAGACCAGCGAGGCGGAGCCGATCTGCCCGAACCGGTAGCCGGTTCGGGCGTCGCGCTCGCCGAGATAGCGGATCAGCTTGTAGGCCACGAACGTGCCGATCACCGCCACCGCGCCGGCGATGAGCGGCGAGAACGCGGCCGGGATGACCACCGACTTGACCAGGTTGTGCCAGTTGACCGCGCTCGAGCTCGTGGCCACGATCGTGGCGCCGATGACTCCGCCGATCAGCGCGTGCGAGGAGCTCGAGGGGATGGCCAGATACCAGGTGATGAGGTTCCAGGTCATCGCTCCGATCAGCGCCGCCAGCACGAGCTCGAGGCCGTCGCCGCCGCCCAGCACCGTGGGGTTGACGATGCCCTTGGCGATCGTCGCCGCGACGCTGATCGAGATGAAGGCGCCGGCGAAGTTGAGCACGGCGGAGATGCTGACCGCGACCTTCGGCTTCAGCGCTCCGGTGGCGATCGAGGTCGCCATCGCGTTGGCGGTGTCGTGAAAGCCGTTGGTGAAGTCGAAGGCGACGGCAGCGATGACCACGAGGATGAGAACCAGCTCAGATCCCATGGCGCGCAGCCTGGCAACTCCGTCGGCGCCAGATGTGAACGCGCGGTAAACGCGCGCGCCGCTATTCGGAGGTGCTGAACTCCCAGATCGCGACCGCGAGCATGACCAGGCCGAGGAGCAGCACCATGCCGGCCTCGAGCAGCGCCGGCACGTGCCAGCCGAACCAGGTGACGCCGGGGTCGAGCGCCGCTCGGGCGGCCGGGGAGATGCTCAGATGGCCGAACACGAGCCGCCGCATCGGGTCGACCGCGTAGGTGAGCGGATCGAGCCGGTTCAGCACGGCCAGCCAGCCGGGCAGCCCGGCGACCGGGAACAGCGCCCCGGAGATGAAGAACATCGGCATCACGACCATCTGCATGACGCCGAAGAACGACTGCATCTGCTTGATCCGCGCCGCCACCATCACCCCGAAGGCGGTGATCGAGAAGGCCAGCAGCAGCTGCAGGCCGAGGATCCCGAGAATCAGGACCGGGTCGTAGGGGACGTGGACGAGCGGGGCGAGCAGGAGCATGATCACGCCCTGAGTGCTGGCCACGGTCGCCCCGCCCAGGCACTTGCCGATCACGATCGAGCTGCGGCGGACCGGCGCCACCATCATCTCGCGCAGGAAGCCGAACTCGCGGTCCCAGACGATCGACGCGGCCGAGAACATCGCCGTGAACATCACCGCGATGCAGAGGATCCCCGGGTAGATGAACGTCTTCAGATCGACGCCGTGGGTGCCCGCGCTGGAGATCGCCTGCAGGCCGGAGCCCATGACGAACAGGAACAGCAGCGGCTGTACGAGCGAGGCGGCGATCCGTACGCGGTCGTTGACGAAGCGGATCAGGTCGCGTCGCCACACGATCCGGATCGCCCGCAGCTCGGAGGCGACGCTGTGCTTGGGGACGGTGACCCGGACCGGCTCGACGGTGAGCGCGCCCGCGGGCGGCGCCATCGCGGTCGTCTCCGTGGTGGTGCTCATCGGCGGCCTCCCATCATCTGCATCATCACCCGGTTGCGGTGCTTGGACTGGTCCTCCTCGGCGTCGCGGAT
This sequence comes from Solirubrobacterales bacterium, assembly GCA_019240655.1. Taxonomy (GTDB): domain Bacteria; phylum Actinomycetota; class Thermoleophilia; order Solirubrobacterales; family Solirubrobacteraceae; genus Palsa-465. Next base: position 5,292 of record JAFAXX010000088.1, on the reverse strand, counting down.
CGTGCTCCCGGTGTAGGACATGAACACGTCGTCGAGCGTGGGCCGAGAAACGCTGACCGCGCGGATCGGCATGCCGAGCTCGGAGAACAGGCGGGGCACGAAGTGCTCGCCCTCGGGCACGCCGAAGGCCACGGCGCCCTCGGAGATCCGCGCCGTGATCCCGAAGCGCTCGGCCAGCGCCCCGATCGCCGCGTCGTCGTCGTCGGTCTGGATCGTGACCCGATCGGTGCCGACCTGCGCCTTGAGCGTCTCGGGGGCCTCGAGCGCCACGATCTTTCCGTGGTCCATGATCGCGATCCGGTCACACCACTCCGCCTCGTCCATGTAATGGGTGGTCATGAAGATCGTGATCTGCTCGCGCTGCTGGAGCTCGCGGATGTAGCTCCAGATCGACCGGCGGGTCTGCGGGTCGAGCCCGATCGTCGGCTCGTCGAGGAACAGCACGCGCGGGGAATGCATCAGCCCGCGGGCGATCTCGAGGCGCCGGCGCATCCCGCCGGAGTATGTGCCGACGGCGGTGTCCCGGCGGTCCCACAGCCCGACCATCGTCAGCACCTGCCGCATGCGCGGCGCGACCAGGCTCGACTCGATCCCATAGAGCTCGGCGTGGAGCTTCAGGTTCTGGGCCCCGGTGAGGTAGCTGTCAAGGGTCGGATCCTGGAAGACCAAGCCGATGTTGCGACGCACGTCGTCGCGCTCGCGCACCACGTCGTGGCCGGCCACCGTCGCCGAGCCGGCGGTCGGCTTGACCAGCGTGCAGAGCATGTTGATCGTGGTGGTCTTGCCGGCACCGTTCGGTCCGAGGAAGCCGAACACCTCGCCGGCGGCGACGTCGAAGTCGACGCCCTTGACCGCCTGCACCTCACGGTATGTCTTGGCCAGCGCACGGACCTCGATTGCCCGGCCGTCCGCCGGCTGAGCTTCGCTCGCCATCCACCACTACCTTACGAGGTCGCGGTCAGCGGTCACCGGCAGGGGTCAGCGATCGCCGTCCTCGGCGAGGATCCGGTACAGCGACCGCCGCGCCTCGGTTAGCACCTCGCTCGCCCGCTTCAGCTGCGGCTCATCGGCCACCTGGGCGACCTGCATGGCCGCAGCGGCGACCTGGCCGACCAGCTTGCGAACGCCGGCGATCGACTGCGCGGCGGGGTCGACGTCTTCCCACGGGGCGGGGTGCTCCGGGCGCTCGGCCAAGTGCTCGCGGCCCGCGTCGGTGAGCTCGTAGAGCTTCTGGCCGTCGCGCTCGACCGAGCGGACGAATCCCTGGTCTTCGAGCTGAGCCAGCGCGGGATAGACCGAGCCCGGGCTCGGGCGCCAGCGCCCGCCGCTGCGCTCCTCGATCATCTGCATCAGCTGGTAGCCGTTGCGCGGCTCTTCCTCGAGCGCGAGCAGGAGCGCGAGGCGCACGTCGCCGCGGCGCCGGCGGCCCCGGCCGCCTCCGAACGGTGGGCCGAACATGCGCGGGCCGACGAACCCGGCGCCCGGCTCGAAGTGCGTCTCGCCGAAGGGGCCCATCCGCTCGCGATGATGGAGTCGATGGTGTTTGCCGGTCATCGTTTCCTCCTGTTTGGCTATATCGTCGATGCATAACGATATATCGAAGAAAGTCGATTGTCAAGAGGCTGCGGCAGACATCCGTCCGTGAGGCCCCGCGCCGGCAGGGCGCGCCGGCCCCGAGCTCAGCCCCCGGCGCCAAAGCCGCCGGCGCCGCCGCCGCGCGAGCGGACCCAGTCGGCGACCTGCTCCGCCATATCGCCGACCTGGGCGCTGAGGCTCGTGACGTTCTCGCCCATCTCGCGGAAGATCGCGCGGAAGCGCTCGGCGTAGAACTCCATCGCGTCGCCGGCCTCCTGGCGAGCGTCGGCCTGGTGATCGCGGGTGCGGTACTCGCCGCGGACGATGCGGTCGTACTCGCCGGCCTTGACCCACTCCATCACCTCGGAGACGCGGCGGACGGCGTAGGGGTGGGTTCGGCCGATCTCGTTGAAGAAGCGGCGGACCCGGTCGGAGGGATCCTCCCAGCTGCGGTAATCCATCGCCTGCGCCATGAACGCGTCGAGGTTGAGCTTGTCGGCCGAGAGCCCGCCGCCCAGCACCATCAGCGTGCGACACACGATCTGGGGGTCGCGGACGGCCAGCGTGGCCGCCCGGTCGCAGGAGAGCTCGGCCGCGCGGTACCACTCGAGCAGTACCGCTCTGACCGCCCGCAGAGGAAGCGCGATCGGGAACGGGACCCCGGCGGTGGCACCGAGGAGGATGTTCAGCGCGGTCATGTAGAGGACGTGGTCGGAGAGGATGTGGCCGATCTCGTGAGCCAGGACGACGCGCTGCTCGCCGGGGCCGAGCTTCTCGAGCAGACCCGCATCGAGCACCACCATCGGCTTGCCGGAGCCGATCGCCTGGGCGCCGCCCAGCACTCCCCACATGACGTAGAGGTCGTAGACCGCAGGCATGTCGAGAATCCGGCAGACGCCGGTGTGGCTCGTCCACAGGTCGGGCAGCTGGTGCTCGCCAACCCGCACGGCGTTGCCGAGAAAGGTCTGCCGGAGCGCCCGCTCGTAGCCCCACTCGACCAGCTTGCGCACCACCGTGTCGAGCATCGGGACCGACTTCAGCGCGGCGGTCGCCGCCCGGTCGGCGGGATGCTCGTAGGCCTTGGAAGAGATGTTGGGGTACGGCTCGAGGTTCGCGGGCAGGGTCTCGGTCATGGGTGACCGAGGGTACACTCGCGCGGCAGTCGAGACCGACCGAGGAAGAGGTTCATGTTCGTCTTCAAAGCCGCGGTGGTCGGCGCCGGCACGATGGGTGGTGAGATCGCGCAGACGATCGCCAGCGCGGAGATCCCGGTCGTGCTCAAGGACGTCGAGCAGCAGTTCGTCGATCAGGGCCTCGCGAAGGCACGCTCGCTGTGGCAGGGCCGCGTCGACCAGGGCAAGCTGGAAGCGGACGAGCTCGAGCGAAAGCTCGGGCTCATCACCGGCGCGACCGATTACGACGGCTTCGGCGACGTCGACTTCGTCGTCGAGGCGGTGCCCGAGCGGATCGAGGTCAAGCAGACGGTGTTCGCGGAGCTCGACGAGGTGACGCCGGGGCACGCGATCCTCGCCTCGAACACGTCTTCGCTGTCGATCACCGAGATGGGGCAGGTCACCAGCCGCGCGGACAAGGTCGTCGGCTTTCACTTCTTCTACCCCGCCTCGGTCATGCGGCTGATCGAAGTGATCGAGGGCGACGACACATCGCTCGAGACGGCGCAGGCGGCCGCCGGCTTTGCGCAGGCGATCCGCAAGCTGCCCATCCGCTGCGCGGAGGCCCCCGGGTTCGTGGTCAACCGGATCCTCAACTCGAGCGTCGCCGAGATCTGGCGCTACCAGGAGGAGACGGGCGGGGACATCAAGCAGATCGACCAGGCGGTGGCCGACGCCAAGGCGGCGCCGATGGGGCCGTTCCTGCTCACCGACCTGCTTGGCCTGGACACGGTGCTGCACGTGGCCGAGTACCTGAGGGAGGCCTACGGCGACCGCTTCTACGTGCACCGGCGGATGCAGGAGCTCGTCGCCGGCGGGGACCTCGGCGCCAAGACCGGGAGGGGGTTCTATGAGCACGGTTGACGCGCCGCTCGACGCCCAGGCGCTCGTCGAACGCTTCACGCTCAAGGCGCTGGTCGAGAGCTGCCTCGTCCTCGAGGAGGGCATCGCCTCGATGAAGGACATCGACCTCGGGATGATGGCTGGCGCGGGGATCATGCCGCCGCCGTTTGCGCGCGCCGACCAGATCGGGCTCGACGTGGTCGTGGACCGGCTCGAGGCCGCCGCCCGGGAGTGGGGCGAGAACTTCGAGCCGCCGACGGTCCTGCGCCGGCTGGTCGCCCAGGGCCGCCTCGGGGTCAAGGCGGGGCAGGGCTTCTTTCCCTACGCGCGCCCGGACGCGGGCTGGGAGCAGAGCCCGGTCAAGCTGGAGACGCGCGGAGAGGTCGCGATCGCGTGGCTCGACCGCCCTCCGGCCAACTCGATCTCCCCCGCGGTCGTGCACGCGCTCCGGCGGGCCTGGGACGCGATTGCCGGGGACGGACGGGTGAGGGCGCTGGTGTTCGCCTCGGCCAACCCGATGCTGTTCTGCGCCGGCGCCGACATCAAGGCGTTCACGACGATGGACGCGGCCGCGGGGCGCGAGCTGCTCGACGGGATGCACGGCCTGCTGCGGAGCATGGAAACCAGCGCGGTCGCTACGATCGCCGCGGTCAACGCGGTGGCCTACGGCGGCGGCTGCGAGCTGGCGATGGCCTGCGACTTCCGCATCGCCGCCGAGTCGGCCAGCTTCGGCCAGCCGGAGATCAACCTCGGGATCATCCCCGGCTTCGGCGGCACGCAGCGGCTGCCGCGATTGGTCGGCGAGGCCAAGGCGCTCGAGCTGAACCTGACCGGCGAGCCGATCGCCGCCGAGGAGGCCTACGAGCTCGGCCTGGCCACGCGCGTGGTGCCCGATCACGAGCTGCTCGACACCGCGCTCGCCTGGGCCCGGAAGCTGGCCGGGCAGGCGCCGCTGGCGATCGAGCGGATCAAGCAGGTCTCTCCGGTCGGCGACCTCGAGGCCGGGATCGAAGCCGAGAAGGAGGCGTTCGCCGCCGTCTTCGGCTCCGAGGACGCGCGCGAGGGGATATCCGCCTTCCTCGAGAAGCGCGCGGCCCGCTTCCACGGCCGGTGAGGGCAGCCGCGGACACCGCCGCCCGGCTCGCCGAGCTCATCCGCGGCGCGGATTCGGTGGTGGCGCTGACCGGCGCGGGGATCTCGGTGCCTTCCGGGATCCCCGACTTCCGCTCACCGCGGACTGGCCTGTGGGAGAACGTCGACCCGATGGACGTCGCGCACATCGATGTCTTCCACCGCGATCCGGAGCGCTTCTGGAACTTCTACGGCGAGCGCTTCCAGACCCTCGAGCACAAGCAGCCGAACGGCGCCCACCGGGCGCTGGCCGAGCTCGAGCGCGCCGGGCTGCTGGACGCCGTGATAACCCAGAACATCGATCGCCTGCACGCCCGGGCCGGCTCCGAGCAGCTGATCGAGGTGCACGGCAGCATCGCCCACTCGTCGTGTCTGGTCTGCGACGTACGGTATGAGTTGGGAGACGTGCGCGCCCGCCTGGAGGGGGATCCGGAGGGGCGGGGGGTGCCAAGGTGCGATTGCGGCCGGCCACTCAAGCCGGACGTCGTCCTCTTCGGCGAGTACCTGCCGATGGAGGCGCTGGCGCGAGCGCAGGAGCTGGCCGCGGCCGCCGAGTTGATGCTGTGCGTAG
>JAFAXX010000036.1 GCA_019240655.1 Solirubrobacterales bacterium | reverse complement strand
GGGACAGTGCACCTGGATCAGGTGCAACCTGCAACGGCGGATCGTTCAACGGCGCTCGCGACACGCCGAGCGGCGGGCTATATACGACCAACGGCAACCGGCGGGCGTCCCGGGCGTGCGGTTCTTGGTTCGCGGCCCGGGGTCGGGGGCTTGGTTCGGCGGCCGTGGGCGCCTGACCCGGAGTCGGCCGGGTAGGTTGCCGTTCTGACCGCCTCTCGCCGTCTGCGAAGGCCGACAGCCGCACCTTGGCGGAAGTCGAGGCGCGAGCGTCGGCGAGCCGCAGGCGAGTGGCGCCGCGGAGGGCGGCCTCGCTGTCCCGGCCCCTGGCGTGGAAAGGAGCCGGGACAGTCTCGGTCGAGGCCGTCAGTCGCCGCCGTGCCCTTGATCGGACCGTCCACGTCCGTCATTTCAGGACCGAAGGGCGGCGAGGTAACGATCTGCGGTTGTCTCAGTCTCGCGGTGAGCGGTGTTGAGTTGCCATCGGCACGGCAGCCCAGACCCAACAGCCCGTACGGACGGATGTTCGAGGTGGCACGAGCGGCTTGCACCGCCCCGAATCGCCGCGCTCGCTACTTGCGGCGCTTGCGCTTGCGCTTCTGGGCGCCACGGCCGGCGCCGGACGCCGGTGTGGCCGAGCTCGGCGCAGGCGTAGTCACCGGCTCCGGTGCGGGGGCGCGCCGGCTGCGGCCGTCCCCGCCCGCCTTGGCTCCCGCCGCGCGGATCCGCCGCTCGCGCAGCTCCTGGCTCGAGGGCCACTTCTCGGTCTGACCACTGCGCCAAGCCGGAGGCACGCCGGTGGGCCAGCGGCCGGTGAAGAGGTAGGCGAGGGCGAGCAGCCAATAGCCCTGGACGACCGGCACCTGAGTGATCTGGAAGAGAATGAGCACGCCGGCGAGCATCCCCAGGTATCCCATGAAGCGCGTCAGCAGTCCCACGCGCATCGCCCCGAGCGAGACGAGCACGAACCCGAGCGCAAGCAGCAGCGCGGCGCCCTGGCCGACCAGCTGCAGGGCGACGATCCCGCCGGAGCTGGTGAGATGGTTGGCCTCCTGGTAGGTCTGAGCGCCCGTGGTCACGAACTGGTGCGCCTTGATCCCGATGATCACGGCGTAGGCCACGCCGGCGATCGCCGCCAGCACCCCGCCGAGTCCGACGACGACTCCGATGAACGGCTGCGACTGCGGATTGCGCGCCCGCACAGCGCCGAGCAGGAAGAACAGCGTCGCCGCCAGGGCCAGCGATCCGAGCGCGTTGATCACTGCCGCGGTCACGTCGAGCCCGAACCGCTGGTTGGCGGTGATCAGGTCGAGCGTCAGCTCATCGACCTTGGTGTGCGGTCCGGACAGCTGGATGATCGCCGCCGCCATCAGGCAGATGCCGGCGAGCGCCGCGACCACCGCGTACCGAGGCCGCCAGCGCGCTTCGTAGAGCAGGCGCTCGTCGGTCGACATCGGCGCCGCGGAGCCTCCGGCGAGGGAGCTCATGCCAGGAGAACAGCTGTCGATCGCGACATCGAAGCGAGTGTACGTAGCTCGGCCGGAGCGCGGGCGGCTACCATAGGGGCCATGGAAGGAAGTGGCTTCGGCGGCCTGTTCGGCGACCCCGATGAGCTTCAGCGGCGCCTCGGCGAGTTCGCCGAGCAGATGCAGGGCGCCCAGCGACTCGCGTGGGCCGACAACGCGATCAAGCTGGCGGTCGACCTGACCGTGGCGGCGATGAACCGGGCCAACATCCAGGGCACGACCGATCAGCAGGCCGAGCAGCTCCGCGCGGTGATGGCCCGGGTGTTCCCCGAGGCCGTGACCCTCGTGCGTGAGGCGCGCGAGGGCCTGCAGTAGCGCCCGCGCCCGGTCCGCGCCGCTCACCTGCAGTAGCGCCCGCGCCCCGTCCGCGCGCTCACCTGCCGTAGCGACCGCGCCCGGTCCGCGCCGCTCACCTGCAGTACCGCCCGCGCCCCGTCCGCGCGCTCACCTGCAGTAGCGACCGCGCCCCATTCGCGCCGCTCACCCTGCGCTGAGGCCGCCCAGCACGAGGTCGTCGTGCTCGGCTGGCTTGACCTCCCGGTGGATGTCCCGGATCTGGCCGTCCGCACCGATCACGAACGTGGTCCGCTGGTTGCCCATGAACGTCCGGCCGTACATCGACTTCTCGACCCAGACCCCGTAGGCCTCAGCCACCGAGTGGTCCCGGTCGGCCAACAGCGGAAAGCCGAGCCCGTGCTTCTGGTCGAACTTGGCGATGTCCTTCACCGCATCGGGCGAGACGCCGAGCACGACCGCATCGGCGCGCTCGTAGTCCGACCGGTGGTCGCGCACACCGCACGCCTGGGCGGTGCAGCCAGGCGTATCGGCCTTCGGGTAGAAGTAGAGGACGACGGTCTGCCCGCGCAGGCTCGAGAGCGACACCGGCTCACCGTGCTGGTCGGGGAGGGTGAAGTCGGGCGCGGTGTCGCCGGCGGCGAGCATCGGCCGAGATCCTACTTGAGCAGCCTCGACAGCCGGCGGTCCTTCAGCAGCTTGCCGTCGGTCTGGCAGGTCGGGCAATAGCACATCACGTAGTCCTCGTAGAACACGGCCTCGAGCCGATCACCGCAGCGCGGGCACGGCCGGCCGTTCTGGCGGTGGACCTTGAGCGGCATCGGCAGCTTGTCCGGGATCGGGAGGGCGACCGTCTCCTCGTAGTGCGCGATCGCCTCCCCCAGGCGCGCGACCGTCGCCTCGCGCAGGCGCCGCCCCTCGTCGGGCTCGAGGTCGGAGCCGCGCTTGAAGGGCGAAATCCTGGCGGCGTGGAGGATCTCGTCCACCCACGAGCGCCCGATGCCGGCGATCACCCGCTGGTCGCGCAGCAGCGCGTAGAGCGGCCGCGGCTCGTCGAGCAGCGCTTCGAATGCCGGCGGGTCGGGCCAGGCTTCGGGGCCGAGCTCTGCGAGCGTCTCCTCCTCGGCGATCGTCTCCCGGCGCAGCAGCTTGACCCAGGCGCGCTGCTTGGTCCCGAACTCGCGCAGGCGGAGCTCACGCCCATCGCTCAGCCGAACCAGCAGCCGTGAAGTGCGGTCGCGCACCGAGGCACGGGTGTCGAAGAGCTGCAACCGCCCCGCCGACATCAGGTGGACGAGGAGTGCCAGCTCGCCGGCGAGCGAGATCTCGAACAGCTTGCCCCGCCGCGTGATGCCCGCGATCGGGACGCCCTCCAGCGCGCTGAGCGGGGGGTCGTACGTCTTCAGAGCGTTGACCCCCGGGGCGAGCGCGGACTCGACCACCCCGCCGGTGACCGCCGCGCCGATCCGGCGGGCGGTGATCTCGACCTCGGGAAGCTCTGGCATTCCAGCTACGAGCGTACTTCGGCCGCTGCCGCAGCAGGATTGTTCGTGTCCGTTCAGGAACGCTTAAGCATCGGCGAGCAGATTGAGCCCATGACCGATGTCCTCGCCATAGTCGCAAGCTCGGGCGACGACGAGCGACTCGTCGAGGAGCTCGCGCGCCAACGGGCCGACCGTGTCACCGTGCTCGTCGAACATCCATGCCCGGGCTGGGCCGCCGATGAATCGGGGTTCGGCCGCGCCCTGCGCGACCGGCTGGCGCGGTTGCGCCAGGCCATCGAAACGCGCACCGGTGCGATCGTTGTCGGGTTGGCCGGCAGCCGCGAGCAGCTGCGCGGCTGGCGGTTCGACCGCGTGGTCGGCGGCCGCGGGCCGCTGCCCGTGTAGGCCCGCCGCGTCCCCGCGGCGGCCGGGCTGTGCGCCCGGGCACCGGTCGCGGCGCTAGCCTCCGCGCGCATGACCACGAGCCTCGCGCCCGACGACGTCGTCCGCAGCTACGCCGAGGCTGCCGGCAACCAGCGCGAGCCGTTGCTAGTGCTCGACCCACTGCGCGAGTTCCTGGACCGCGCCGGCCTGGCCGCGCCGGGGGAGCTCGCGGCCGCTCCGATCGGCGAGGGCCACTCGTGTGTGACCTTCGCCCTGTCGACCGGAGTGGTGCTCCGTCGGCCCCCGCGGGGGCCGCTCCCGCCCTCGGCCCACGACGTGCTCCGCGAGGCGCGGCTGCTGCGTGCGCTTGAGCCGACGCCCGTGCGCGTCCCGGAGATCCTCGCGGTCTGCGAGGACCTCTCCGTCATCGGGGCGCCGTTCTACGTGATGGAGCTGATCGAAGGCGAGGTCATCACGAGCTCGCTCCCGGCGCCGCTCCACACGCCCGGCGAGGCGAACCGGATCGCCGATGAGCTGATCGACGCCCTGGTCGAGCTCCATGCCGTCGACTGGGCGGCGGTCGGCCTCGAGGGCTTCGGCAAGCCGACCGGGTACCTCGAGCGCCAGCTGCGGCGATTCGGCGGCCTTTGGGAGCACAACCGCACCCGCGAACTGCCGGCATTCGAGCAGGTGGGGAGCTGGCTGGCTGCCCACCGTCCCGAGTCGCCGCCGGCCACCGTCGTGCACGGCGACTACCGGCTCGGCAACACGATCTACGCCGGTGACGCCCCGGCCCGGCTGCTGGCGATCCTCGACTGGGAGATGGCGACGATCGGCGACCCGCTGGCGGATCTCGGCTACCTGATGACCCACTGGTTCCAGGACGACGACCCGGCCAGCCGCTTCAACCTGCAGAGCGTCACGCAACAGCCCGGCTTCCCCACCCGGCACGAGCTCATCGAGCGCTATCGGGAGCGCTCGGGCCGCGCCGTCGGCGAGCTCGACTGGTACGTAACGCTCGCCCTCTGGAAAGCGGTCGTGTTCATGGAGGGCAACTACAAGCGCGCAATCGAGGGCTCGACCGACGACCCGTACCTGAAGTCATTCGGCGAGGGTGTGGTGGAGCTGGCCGAGCGCGCTCTCGCGGTGACGCGAGATGGGTTTTGAGAACGGCGTTCCTGCGCCGCGGCGCGGCCGTGTTCACGCCCCCGAACTCGCTGTGCTTCGGGGCTTCCGGGCGCCCGCCGCGAAGGCGGTCAGTCGCGCCGCCCGCGCCCGTAGAACAGCCTGAACATCCGCCGCAGCATCAGCGTGCGCCATGGCCGGTAGGGGAACATGAACGGCTCGCGCCTGGGGGCGAGACGGGTGAGCATGAGCGACTGCACCTTGGTGTATTTGCGGATTCCCGCGGCGCCGTGGCGCGTCCCCAATCCCGAGGCCTTCCAGCCGCCCATCGGCAGGTTGAGCGCGGAGTAGTTCATCTGCGCGTCGTTGACGCACACGGCTCCCGCCTCGATCCGGCGGGCCAGCGCTTCGCCCCGCACGAGGTCGCGCGTCCACACGCTCGCCTGCAGCCCGTACTCGGTGTCGTTGGCGAGCCGGATACCTTCCTCCACGTCGTCGACGCGCATGATCGGCAGGGTGGGGCCGAACGTCTCCTCGCGCATGATCTTCATCGAGTGGTCGACGTCGACCAGGACCGTCGGCTCGTAGAAGCGACCCGGCCCGGGGCGGGGATGACCGCCGACGAGCACGCGGGCGCCCTTCTCGACCGCGTCGCGCACGTGCGCGTCGACGATCTCGAGCTGGGGCGGAGAGGTGACCGCGCCGACGTCGACCGCCCCGACCTTCACCGGCTCACCCTGGCGCAGACGGCGGACGTTCTCGGAGACCTTCGCGACGAACTGGTCATAGACCGGCGCCTCGACGTACACCCGCTCGACCGAGATGCAGACCTGACCGGCGTTGTTCATCGAGTAGTACGCGGCCGCATTCGCCGCCCGCTCGAGGTCGGCGTCATGGCAGACGAGCATCGGGTCCTTGCCGCCCAGCTCGAGGTAGCACGGGATGAGCCGCTCCGCGGCGGCGCGCATCACCGCCTGGCCGCTCCGGCTCGAGCCCGTGAACATCACGCAGTCGACCTGCCCGATCAGAGCCGCCCCGGTCGAGCCGTCGCCGGTGGCCACCTGGAAGACGTCCTCGGGCAGGCCGCACTCGCGCATCATCTCCTCCATCAGCAGCGAGCTGAGCGGCGTCACCTCGCTCGGCTTGAGGATCACCGAGTTGCCCGCGGCCAGCGCGGGGATGCAGTCGCCGAACGAGTTGGCGATCGGGTAGTTCCAGGGGCCGATCACGCCGACCAGCCCCACCGGGGCGTAGCGGACGATCAGCTTGCGGCCCGCGATCACCGGGTTGTTCCAGGACGGCACGCGCTCATCGGCCAGGTACCCGGGGGCCTCCTTGGCCCAGAAGCCGAGCGCGGTGACCGTGTAGCCGAGGTCCGCGAGCTGCGCGTCCTCGTAGGTCTTGCCGCTCTCCGAGACCACGACGCGGAGGATCCGCTCGGCGTTGTCGAGCATCCACTTCTGGGCCCGGCGCAGTACGCGTCCGCGCCCGTCGAACCCGATCGCCTCCCAGCCGGGCTGGGCGGCCCGGGCCCGCCGCGCCATCTCTTCGAGCTCTGTCGACCCACGCACCGGCACCGTGGCCACGGGCCTGCCGGTGGCCGGATTTTCGATCGTGATGTTGGCGCCTCCGCCGTTGCCGGAGGAAGCGGCTCGCTCGGTAACGCTCATCCGCGAAGGCTAGCCGAGTGCGCCGGCCCGGGCAGCGACTCCGGCGTCGATCAGCGGGAGCGGATCCACGCCCACCTCGTGCAGGACCGCCTCGGTGTGCTGGCCGAGCAGCGGCGGCGCCAGCGGCCGTGCCGTCGCCGGCGGGTCGAGCTCGATCGGGCTGGCGGTGAGCCGGAGCTCGCCGAGCGTCGGATGCTCCGTGAGCACGGTCGCCGGCCGCCCCGCGGCGCCCGCCGCCTCGAACGCCTCGCGTACCCCGCGGACCTTGCCGGCGGGCACGCCGCGCGCCTCGAGCCGGGCCAGCCAGTGTTCAGCCGGCTGCGTTCGGAACGTCTCGGCTAGTGCGCCCACGACCTCTTCGCGGTGCGCGACGCGCCCGGGGTTGGTGTCCAGGCGCTCGTCGGCGGCCAGGTCCGGGCGCTCGCACGCCTCGCACAGGGATCGCCACAGCTGGTCGTTCGGGGCCGCGACGGCAATCCACCCGTCGGCCGTCGCAAACGGCTCGTAGGGAACGATGCTGGGGTGCGCGTTGCCGTACCGGCGCGCCTCGACCCCCGTGCTGAGCGCGGCCTGAGCGACGTTGATGAGGCCCGCGAGACCGCTGTCGAGCAGCGAGACCTCGATCCGCCGCCCCTGCCCGGTCTGCTCGCGCGAGCGCAGCGCAGCCAGGATCCCGGCTGCGGCGTGGAGCCCACAGAGCACGTCGACCACCGCGACGCCCACCTTGGTCGGAGCGCCGTCGGGCTCGCCGGTGATGCTCATCAGTCCACACTCGGCCTGGATGACGAAGTCGTATCCCGCCCGCCCCCGCGGCTCACGGCCCGCCCCAAAGCCCGTGATCGAGCAGTAGACGACATCGCCGCAGAGCGCCCGCGCCGCGTCGTAGCCCACGCCCAGGCGGTCGGCCACGCCGGCGCGGAAGTTCTCGACCACCACGTCCGCTTGGCGGATCAGCGCCTCGCGCGCCGGCCGACTCCGCGGATCGGCGAGATCGAGGGCCACGCTGCGCTTGCCGCGGTTGACGGCGAGGTAGTACGTCGCTTCGTCACCTGCGAACGGCGGACCCCACGAGCGCGTCTCGTCGCCGCCGCCCGGCCGCTCGACCTTGATCACCTCAGCGCCGAGGTCGGCCAGCAGCATCGTGCAGTAGGGGCCCGCCAGCACCCGCGAGAAGTCGAGCACGCGGACGCCCCGCAGCGGCGCCGGCGCCCCTGTCGCGGCCTCGGCCATGCGGTCGACCGGCCTAGGCGGGATCGAGCTCGATCGACTCGATCCGGGGCGGCTCGAGCGGTCGGTCGCGCGCGTCGGTCGGGATGCCCTCGATCGCGTCGACCGCGTCCATGCCCGCAGTCACCCGGCCGAATACCGTGTGCTTGCCGTCGAGCCACGGCGCGCTGTCCGCGGTCACGATGAAGAACTGCGAGCCGTTGGTGTTCGGCCCCGCGTTGGCCATGGCGAGCGCCCCGCGGACCACCTTGTGCTGGTTGATCTCGTCCGCGAAGGTGTATCCGGGACCGCCGGTGCCGGTTCCCTGCGGGCAGCCGCCCTGGATCATGAAGTCCGGGATCACGCGGTGGAATACGATCCCGTCGTAGAAGCGATCGGCGGCGAGCTTGCGGAAGTTGGCCACTGTCTCGGGCGCAGCGTCGTCGAACAGCTCGAGCGCGATCGTCCCTTGCGTGGTGTGCATGTTGGCTGTGCTCATCGACGCGAGACTACTGGCGAGCGGCCCGCGAGGATCGCCAGGCCGGCCGCGTGGCGATCGCGAGGCCGGCAGCGCGGGGATCGCGAGGCCGGCCCCTCGCCCGGCCGTCACGCCCGCGCCGGCTCGAGCCGCAGCATCTGGCCGTTCAGGCTGGCGCCGCTGACCAGCTCGACGATCCGCTCGGCCTGGTCCTCGGGGACCTCGACCAGCGTGAACCGCTCGAGCACGCGCACGTTGCGGACCGCCTCTCCGTCGAGTCCGGTGGCCGCGGTGATCGCATGCACGACGTCGGAGGGCTCGAGGCCCGTGGCCCGGCCCCCGGCCACGATCAGCTTGCGCGGCGAAGCGTCGCTGCTGCGCGACAGGTGCGGCTTGGAGTGCCGGCGGGGCCGGGGCTGGACCGGGGTCGCCGCCACGTGGGCGTCCTTCACCCATGGCGCCAGCTTGACCCCGGCGTGCCTCTCGATCGCTTCGATGTCGCGCCGCTGCCGGGCCTCCACGAAGGTGATGGCCCGGCCGCTGCGCCCGACGCGGCCGGTGCGGCCGATTCGGTGGACGTAGACGTCGGGGGAGGTCGGGACATCGAAGTTGATCACATGCGAGACGCCCGAGATGTCGAGCCCACGCGAGGCGACGTCGGTGGCCACCAACAGCGGCAGGCGGCCGGTCTTGAACGAGATCATCACCCCGTCGCGGGCGCCCTGGCTCATGTCGCCGTGCAGCGCCTTGACGTTCACGCCCCGGTCGCGGAGGGTGCGGAACAGCTGCTCGCAGCGGATCTTGGTGCGAACGAAGACGATCGCCTGCTCCGGCCGCTCGGACTGAAGCACCTCGATCAGCCGGTCGGTCTTCTCCCGCGCGGAGACCTCGAGGGCGAACTGCTCGACGGTGTCGACGGTCAGGGTGGCCGCCTTGACGCGGACGGTGACCGGGTCGTAGAGGTACTGGTCGGCCAGCTCGCGGATCTCGCGTGGCATCGTCGCCGAGAACAGCGCGGTCTGCCGGCTCGAGGGCGTCAGGGCGAGGATCCGCTCGACGTCCTCGAGGAAGCCGAGGTCGAGCATCTCGTCGGCCTCGTCGAGCACCACGAAGCGGCACGCGTGCAGCATCAGCGAGTGCCGGGAGATCAGATCCTTGACCCGGCCCACGGTCCCCACGACGATGTGGCCGCCGGCCCGTAGCTGCGCCTGCTGGCTTCGGATCGGCGCGCCGCCGAACACCGCTACCACGTCGATGCCCTTGCGCTTGCCGTAGGCGCGCAGCGCCTGGGTGACCTGGATGCACAACTCGCGCGTCGGAGTGAGCACGAGAGCCTGGACCTCGTGCTCATCCGGGTCGACGTACTCGATCATCGGCAGGCCGAAGGCCGCCGTCTTCCCGGAGCCGGTCTGGGCCTGTCCGATCACGTCGGCGCCGTCGAGCAGCGGCGGGATGGCCTCCTCCTGGATCGGGCTCGGCGACTCATAGCCGAGGTCGTGGACGGCGTCGAGGATGTCGGGGCTCAGGCCGAGGTCGGCGAACGTGCTCATTGGCACTGACGATAGACGGCGCCGTGCCAGCGCGGCCGAGCGCAGGTTCTGGGGTGTCTTGACCGAGTAAGATTCGGGGCCTAATCTTTCGGGACCATCGCTGTCGGAGGCCAGGAAGTGAGCGACACCACCGCCGGGAACCGCATCGAAGCGCACGTGTGGCGGATCAGCGCCGTCGTCGTGCTCGGCTCGATCATGTCGATCCTCGACACGACGATCGTCAACATCGCGCTGGCCACGCTCAGCCGTGAGCTGCACTCGAGCATCGCCGACATCCAATGGGTGGCCACCGGCTACATGCTCTCGCTGGCCGCCGTCATCCCGGTGACCGGATGGGCGGCCCGGCGGTTCGGGGCCAAGCGGATCTACGTCGTCTCGCTGGTGCTGTTCACGGCCGGCTCCGCGCTCTGCGGACTGGCCACCTCGACGGCCGAGCTGACCCTGTTCCGGGTCCTGCAGGGCATCGGCGGCGGCATGATCCTGCCCGTGGGGCAGCTGATGCTGGCCGAGGCGGCCGGCCCTCGGCGGATGGGGCGGGTGATGAGCGTGGTGGCCGTCCCGGCGATGCTCGCGCCGATCCTCGGGCCGACGATCGGCGGGCTGATCATCGACAACGCCAGCTGGCGGTGGATCTTCTTCGTCAACCTGCCGATCGGCGTGATCGCGATCGCCGCGGCGCTGCGGACGCTGCCCGCGGTGAGCGCCCGGGAAACGGCGCCGCTCGACTTCCGCGGACTGGCGCTGATGGCGAGCGGGCTGCCGCTGTTGACCTACGGACTGGCCGAGATCGGGGTTACGGGCAGCTTCACGGCGGCCAAGGTCGTGATCCCGATTCTGGGCGGCGTCGTGCTGATCGCCGCATTCGCCGTGCACGCGCTCCGGATCAGCCGCCCCCTCCTCAACCTCCGGCTGTATCAGCGGCCGACGTTCGCCTCGGCCTCGCTGGCGATGTTCTGCGTCGGGGCTGCCCTGTTCGGGGGGATGATCCTGCTCCCGCTCTACTGGCAGGGGATCCGGCACGAGAGCGTCGTCGTCACCGGGCTCCTGACCGCGCCGCAGGGCCTCGGCGCCGCGCTTGCCATGCCGATCGCGGGCCGGCTGACCGACCGCTGGGGCGGCGGCGGGCTCACCCTGTTCGGCGTCACGGTGGTGACGCTCAGCACCGTGCCGTTCGCCCTGATCGGGGCGCACACATCGATCGCTTGGCTGTGCGTCGCGATGCTCGTGCGCGGCGCCGGCATCGGCTGCGCGTTCATGCCGGCGATGGCGGCGGCCTTCGCCTCGCTGGAGCGCTCCGAGCTTCCCGACGCCACTCCCCAGCTCAACGTGCTGCAGCGGGTCGGCGGTTCGATCGGGATCGCGGTGCTGGCCGTGGTGCTGCAGCGCGCCCTGGTCGGGGCGCACACGCCGGCCGCCGCCGCCTCCGCCTACGGGACGGCGTTCTGGGCGGCCGCCGCGCTGACCGCGGTGGCGATAGTGCCCTCGGTGGTCCTGATGCAGTCCGAGCGGCGAGCCCGGCGGCGCCGGAGCGCCGACGAACAGGCCGCGTCCGAGATGGCGGAGGCAGTGGCAGCATGAGCCCGCGTGCGTCCGAGATGGCGGAGGCAGTGGCAGCGTGAGCCCGCGTGCGTCCGAGATGGCGGAGGCAGTGGCAGCATGAGCCCGCGCGCGTCCGGCCTCCCTGAAGCACCGCCGCGCGAGCTCGCCGAGGAGTTTTCACAGCGCGATGCCGCGCGTCGTTTCGGCCAGTCGTTCAAGGCCGCGATGGCGGCGCTGCGGCGCATGCGCGGCCGCGAGGGACGCCGCCGGGACGCGCTCAGCGATGCGCAGTACGGCCTGCTCTTCGCGCTGCGCGCGGGCGGCGAGGCGCGGGCGCTGTCCGCGAGCGAGCTCGCCTGCGCCGCCGACCTCAGCCCCGCCAGTGTGACCGAGATGCTCGACGTGCTGGCCGAGGCGGGACTGGTCCGGCGCTCGCGCTCCGAGCAGGACCGCCGCGTCGTTCTGACCGGTCTCACCGAACGCGGCAGCGAGCTCGTCGAGGCACGCCGGCGCGAAGTCGAGCCGCGCTTCGAAGCCGCCATGGCGCAGTTCAGCGATGAGGAGCTCCGCACCGCGGCGGCGGTGCTCGACCGGCTGCGCGCGATGTTCGACGAGTTCGCTGACGAGCACACGGCGACCTGAGCGCAGCCGGCCGAGCTCTCCGGGCCGTCCACAGCTTCGCGGCCCGCGCTCAGGCCCGGCCCGCCACCGGCTCCGCCGCCGGCGCCTCCACCAGCTCCGGGCGGGCCGGCGTGAGCGCACCCCCGGGGCAGTCGGCGCCGCGGATCCGCCGCCGGGGGTTCCGGATCCCGAGCAGCGAGATCACCCCACCGAGCATCACCAGCCCCGCGGCGATCCCGATCATCCTGTGGAAGGCGTCAACCGACGCGCTCGTCAGCGCTGCGTGAACCGTCTCGCGCTCGGGCGCCGGCACCGCCGCGGCGGAGGTGACCAGCGGACGCATGCGCGCCTGCGCCACCGCCTGAGCGGCCGCGGGCGTCAGCGGGCGGCCGGCCACGGCGCGATCGACCGCGCCGGCGAAACTGGCCGCGAGCACCGCGCCGAGCGCCGCGATGGCCAGCAGCCCCGCGACGCGCGCCACCGAGTTGTTGACGCCGCTGGCCAGCCCGGAATGGCCCGGCTCGACCGCGCCGAGCACGGTGGCGGTCAGCGGCGCCACGGTGGCGGCGAGCCCGACGCCGAAGACGAGCACCGCGGGCAGGACGGTGCTCGGGTAGTCCGCGCTCGCGCCCGCGCGCAGGAAGAGCAGGAGACCGGCGCCCGCCAGGATCGGGCCACCGCCCATGAACGCGTGCGGGCCGAGGCGGTCGGCGAGCGCGCCGAAGCGCCGGGAGAGGGTGAACATGATCAGGGTGATCGGCAGCAGCGAGAGACCGGCGGCGATCGGCGTGTAGCCGGCCACCTGCTGGAGGAAGAGCACGGTGAAGAACGTGGCCACGCCGAGGCCTCCGTACACCGCCAGCGTCGTCACGTTCCCGACCGCGAAGTTGCGGATCGAGAACAGCGCCAGCGGCAGCATCGGCGCCGGCGCGCGCCGCTCCCAGGCCAGGAACGCGGCCAGCAGGATCACCCCGCCGACGAGCGGCACCAGCACCCGCGGATCGCTCCAGCCGAAGTGCGGCTGCTCGATCAGCGCAAACACCGGTCCGCCGAGGCCGAGCGCGCACAGCACCGCGCCGAGCACGTCGACGTGGCCCGGCGCGCGCGTATCGGCGCGCAGGCGCCGCAGCAGCAGCAGCACGATCGCCACCGGCAAAAGGTTCACCCCGAAGATCCACCGCCACGAAGCGGCCTGCACGAGCGCGCCGCCGCCGAGCGGTCCGATCACCGTCGCGACGCCCGTCCACGCGGTCCAGGTGCCGATCGCGGGCGCCCGCTCGTCTTCGCCGAAGGTGTCCATGATCAGCGCCAGGGTGCTCGGCACGAGCAGTGCGCCGGCTACGCCCTGAAGCGCGCGGGCGCCGATCAGCCAGGCGGCGCTCGGCGCCAGCGCGCACAACAGCGAACAGGCGCCGAATCCCGCCACCCCGGCCGAGAACACCCGCCGGCGTCCGAGCAGGTCGCCGAGCGAGCCGCCGACCAGGAGCAGCGATGACAGCGTGAGCAGATACGCCTCTACCACCCACTGCTGCTCGGAGAGGCCTCCGTGGAGGCTCGCGCGGATCGCCGGCAGCGCGACGTTGACGATCGTCGAGTCCAGGAACACGATGGCGGAGCCGAGGATCGCGGCGATGAGCGCGATCCGCTTCTCGGACACGGGCTAACCGACTCCCTCGGAGAACAGCGAGTTCGGCTCGTAGCCGCCGAAGCGGACGCCGCCCGGGAACGGGCGCGTGGTGTCGACGATCACGCAGTAGGTCTGGCGGCCGTCGACGCTGGGCACGCAGGCGCGGTAGATGCTCCCGGGCTGGATCGCGAACGTGCTCACGTACTGGACGTTGCTGCGAAACCGCGCCGGGGCGCGGTCGCCGATCCACGCCTGCGCCCGCGATATCGCGTCGGTCATCGCGCGCTCGTCGGCCAGCACCCGCGCGTGATGCGCGAGCCCCGCGGCCAGGAGCACCACGGTGACCCCCGCGACCACGATCGTGCCGGCGTAGTCGCGCGCGATCAGCATGGGGAGATCGCCGCGGAACCGGCGCACAAGCAGGCCGACCGGCCACGACAGGAGGATCACGCCGAGCAGGTTCAGCACGAGCGCGCCGAGCGCTGCCGCCGCGAGCGTCTCGGTCTCGCCCAGGGGCGGCAGCTCGTGACCGAGTACCGCGTCGGCGACCGTCGCGGCGGCGAACGCGGGCCACAGCCAGGCGCCGCGCCGGCGCCAGCGCATCCGGCCCACCCAGCCACGCTCCATGTGTCTAAGAGTAGACCGGGGTGCTCGTCAGCGGCCGAGGGTTCCAGTAAGCTCGGCGCCGCCCGATCAGGGACCAGACCGGAGATCCCGGCACGGTCGAAACGGGGTTGGACGGAGATCCCGATCCAGCCCGGACGGAAAGGGAACCGAATCGATGGCGACGCATATCGCTGAGGCGACCGCCGGCACCGGCACCGCCGCCGGCGGCCATTTGAAGCTCGAGGACCGGATCTGGCTGCTTCGAGCGATGCTGTTGATGCGCGGCCTCGAGGAACGCGCGATGAGCCTGTACCGCCAGGGCAGGGTGCCGGGCTCGTTCTACGACGGCTACGGGCAGGAGGCCGTCTCCGCCGGGCCCGCGTTCGCGATGGCGGCGCAGGACCGGCTGTGCGTCCTGCATCGCGACCTGGCCGCGCACATCGTCCGCGGGGTCACGCCGGCTCGCGTGCTGGCGCAGTATCTGGGCCGAGCCACCGGGGTGACCGGCGGGCGGGACGGGAACGTCCACTTCGGCGACCGGAACCTCGGCTGCGTGGGGATGATCTCGATGCTCCCGGACATGATGCTCGTGGCCACCGGGATGGCGATGGCGTTCAAGCTTCGCGGCGAGCGGCGCTGCGCGATCACCTGGTTCGGGGACGGCTCGACCTCGCGCGGGGACTTCCACGAGGCGATGAACTGGGCCGGCGTGCAGAAGCTTCCGGTGATCTTCGTGCTGGAGAACAACCAGTACGCCTACTCCACCCCGCTCGAGAAGCAGTTCGCGGTCGATCCGGTCGAGCGGGCGGCGGCCTACGGGTTCGTCGGAGTGACGGTCGACGGCAACGACGTGGAGGCGACGTTCGAGGCCGCCCGCACCGCCCGCGAGCGCGCGCTCTCCGGCGACGGGCCGACGCTGATCGAGGCGGTGACGATGCGCATGCACGGCCACGCCGCCCACGACGACATGAAGTACGTGCCGAAGGACCAGGTCGAGGAGTGGCGCAAGCGTGACCCGATCGACCGCCAGGCCGCCCGCCTGGGCGAGCTGGGCGTCGACGTCGACGCGCTCCGCGCCGAGGTCCACGAGGAGATCGACGCCGCGGCCGCCGAGGCCCTGGCCGCGCCGATGCCCGATCCAGCCGGCGCCGTGGACGGCGTGTTCTGCGTCGGTGAGGCGAAGCCGCTCGGCGACGGCCAGGCGCCGTGGAGCGGATTCCGGGAGGACGAGGCCTGATGGCGACCCTGACCTATCTCCAGGCCATCTCCGCGGCCCTGCGCGACGAGCTCCGAGCCGACCAGCGCGTGTTCGTGATGGGCGAGGACATCGGCGTGTTCGGCGGCGCGTTCAAGGTGACCGACGGCTTCATCGACGAGTTCGGCCCCGAACGGGTGATGGACACGCCGCTGGCCGAGTCGGCGATCATCGGCACCGCGATCGGCGCCGCCGTCGTCGGCCTGCGCCCGGTGTGCGAGATGCAGTTCGCCGACTTCATCTCCTGCGGCTTCGATCAGCTGGTCAACGTAGCCGGGAAGATGCACTACCGCCAGGGCCTGGCCGTCCCGATCACGGTGCGGCTGCCGTCGGGCGGAGGGTTCTCCGGGGGCCCGTTTCACTCCCAGAATCCGGAGGCGTGGTTCATGCATTCCCCCGGGATCAAGGTGGTGGCGCCGTCGACCGCCGAGGACGCCAAGGGCCTGCTCCACGCGGCGATCCACGACCCCAACCCGGTCTGCTACATGGAGCACAAGCACCTCTACCGACGGGTCAAGGGCGAGGTCCCGGAGGGCGTCTACGAGACGCCGTTCACCGCACGGGTGGCCCGGCCGGGCTCGGATCTGGTGGTGATCGCCTACGGCGCGATGGTCGGCGTGGCCCTCGAGGCAACCGAGGATCTGGACGGCGCGTCGGTCGAGGTGCTCGACCTGCGCTCGCTCGTCCCGCTCGACGAGGCGGCGATCCTCGACTCGGTGGCCCGCTGCTCGAAGGTCGTGATCGTCGACGAGGCGAACGCCACCTGCGCCGCCGGCGCTCAGGTGGCGGCGCTGATCGCCGAGCGCGGCTTCGAGTGGCTCGACGGCCCGGTGGTCCGCGTGGCCACGCCCGATGTCCCGATTCCGTTCTCTCCGCCGCTCGAGCAGGCGGTGCTGCCCGGCGTCGAGCGGGTCAAGGAGGCGTGCCGTGAGCTCCTTGAGTACTGATCTGCTCGTAGATGTGACGATGCCCCAGATGGGGGTCTCGGTGGCGGAGGGCACGGTGGTCGGCTGGCGCGTCGAGGTCGGCGACCGGGTGCAGGCCGAGCAGCCGATCTGCGAGATCTCGAGCGACAAGATCGACACCGAGGTGCCCGCGCCGGTGAGCGGCGTGGTGGCCGAGATCCTGGTGGCGGTAGAGGCGACAGTGCCGGTCGGGGAGGTGCTCGCGCGGATCGCCTCGGGTTCAGGTGGAAATGGCGCGCCGGCTGCGCCGGGCGCGCCCGTGGCGTCGCCCGGGCAGAGCGAGCGCCCGGCCGGGGCAGCGCTCGGGCAGGACGAGCCCCCGGCCGGCACAGCGCCCGGGCAAGGCGAGCGCCCCGCCGGGACGACGCGACGCTACTCCCCCGTCGTCCAGCGGATCGCCGCCGAGCACGGAATCGACCTCGAGACGGTGACGGGGACCGGGCGCGGCGGCCGGGTGCGCAAGCAGGATGTGCTGGCGGTGGTCGGGGACGGCGCCGAGGCGCCGCCGCTTCACATCGAGAGTCCCTACCGGCCCGAACCGCCGGAGCAGAGCCCGCCGGCGCCGGCTCCGCCGGCGCCCATAAACGGTCTCTCGCGGATGCGCAGGCAGATCGGCGAGCACATGAAGCGCTCGCTCGAGACCGCGGCGACATGCACGACCTGGATCGAGGTCGACATGGCGCGGGTGGAGGCGGCGCGGGCGCGGCTCGGCGTCACCGCGCTGGCGTTCGTGGCCCGGGCGACGATCGATGCGCTGCGCGAGCATCCCGCGCTCAACGCGTGGCTCGAGGGCGAGCGCTACACCCGCCACAGCGACGTGAACCTAGCCGTCGCGGTGTCGCTCGGCGAGGACGGCCTGATCGTGCCGGTGATCGTGAAGGCGCACGAGCTCTCGGTCGAGGGCCTGGCCGCGCGGATCAAGGACGTCGCCCGGCGGGCGCGCGAGCGCTCGCTGTCGGCCGACGAGGTCCGGGGCGGGACGTTCACGATCACGAACCCCGGCCAGTACGGTTCGATCATGGCGACGCCGATCATCAACCAGCCGCAGGTGGCGATCCTCGACCTCGAGGCGGTGGTCAAGCGCCCCGTGGTGGTGAGCGACGCCGAGGGCAACGACTCGATTGCGATCCGGCCGATGACGATCCTCGGCCTGAGCTGGGACCACCGGGCGCTCGACGGGGCGCTGGCGGCCCAGTTCCTGGCCACCGTCAAGAGGAGGCTGGAAAGTGTCTGATATGTGGGTCTGCCACCTGGGCGTCATCGGCTACGGGGAGGCGCTCGCGCTGCAGCAGCGGCTGTGCGCCGCACGCCAGGCCGAGGCGGTGCCGGACGTCCTTCTGATGCTCGAGCATCCACCGGTGTACACCCGCGGGCGCCGCTCGGCGCCCGGCGAGCTGCCGCTCGGCGAGGAGTGGT
Source organism: Solirubrobacterales bacterium (assembly GCA_019240655.1). Lineage (GTDB taxonomy): Bacteria > Actinomycetota > Thermoleophilia > Solirubrobacterales > Solirubrobacteraceae > Palsa-465. The sequence goes on along the minus strand of JAFAXX010000036.1, from coordinate 71,235 downwards.
ACCGCGCGCAGGGGATCGAGATCGTGCAGACCGACCGCGGCGGCAAGGTCACCTATCACGGCCCGGGGCAGCTGGTCGGCTACCCGATCGTCCGCACCGACGACGTCGTCGGCTACGTGCGCACGCTCGAGGACGCGCTGGTCACCGCGCTCGGTGAGGAGGGCGTCGCGGCCCGGGCTCGCCCCGACGAGGGCCCGGCGTACACCGGCGTGTGGGTGCAGGAGCGGAAGATCGCCTCGATCGGCGTGCACCTCTCGCGCGGTGTGACCACGCACGGCTTCGCGGTCAACGTCGAGAACGACCTCGAGCCGTTCGAGTGGATCGTCCCCTGCGGCCTGTCCGGCGTGCGCATGACCTCGGTGATCGAGGAGACCGGCCGGCGGGTGTGGAAGTGCTTTCGCCGGCGGGCGGCCTACCGGGTGGCCGAGGCGCTGGGGCGCCGGCAGCGGCTGGTCACCCGGGAGCGGCTCGAGCCAGCAGCGCGCGGAGCGTCCGCTCCAGCTCTTGCGGCCGGCGCGTGAGCTGGCGCCAGGTGGTGCGCACCGGCCGCCAGCCGGCGGCGCTCAGCCGCTGATCGCGCCGCGGGTCACGCTCGTGGGCCTGGCGCGTGCGGTGTGTCCTGCGCCCGTCGGTCTCGACCGCCACTCGGTGCGCGCGCCAGACGAAGTCGACCCGCAGGGCACGCTCGCCGTCGCCGGGATCGACCCAGGCGTTGATCTCCGGATCGGGCAGGCCGGCGCCGCGGACGACGGCCAGGAACGCCTCCTCGAGCTCGCTCCAGGTCGGGGTGCTGCCGAGGTAGTGCTCGGCCAGGATCGCCCTGACGACCGGTACGCCGGCGTGGTGGGGGCGGCGCGCGAGCTGGTCGCGGATCGCCCGGAGGTCAAAGCGCTCCAGGATCTCGGCCTGGTCGAAGGCGCGCTCGAGCGGCCGGCGGGGGAGCACCGCAGCGACGTCGAACAGCGTCCGGGCCACCGTCGTGACCGGGATGTTGTGCACCCGGGTGACGTCGGCTTCGGTGAGGCTCAGCGCACGGTGGACCGCGATGCCACCGTGGCGCCGAGCCGAGCGGACGGGCACGGTGATGTCGATGCCGGCGCCACCATAGGGCCGGAGCTCGAGCAGCGCCGCGGCCGAGCGATGCGAAAGCACGGCGCCGTCGCCGCACGCGAGGACCGCGGCCATGTAGAGCCCGTTGCGGGTCAGGAGCTGCCGCGGGACGAGGGCGTACACCCCGCGGTGGATGCGGTGCAGCGCGCCTCGGGCGACGCGTGAGCGCAGCGCGGACGGGCTCAGCCCGCACGCGGAGGCCTGCCTCAGCGACAGCACTGCGTGCTGCGCCGAGGCGACAGCTGCGACGCGGGCATCAAACCCGGCCTGGTCGAGAAACGACGACCTGGTGGACGTTTCTCGACCAGGCGCGGGCATCCATGGGATGGTGCCGCGGGCGCCGGCAACGCCGGGCAACAAGTAGGCTTTAAGTTTGTGACGGAGCGCCAACACGTGACGCGGTCGCGGGCCAATCCGGGTGGGATCGCCGACGTGCTGAGCGTGCTCGGACCCGAGGTCCAGCCCTACCGGGGCCGCAAGCCGCCGTGGTTCAAGGTGCCGGCGCCCGGCGGCCCCAAGTACCGGGAGCTCCACCGGCTGATCGAGGCCGAGAACCTGCACACGGTCTGCCAGGAAGCGGCCTGCCCGAACATCGGCGAGTGCTGGCAGCGCGGGACGGCGACGTTCATGATCCTCGGCGACACCTGCACCCGGCGCTGCGGGTTCTGCAACGTCAAGACCGGCAAGCCGACCTGGAACGACCCGCTCGAGGCGGCGCGGGTGGCCAGGTCCGTCGCGCGAATGAACCTTCGCCACGCGGTGATCACCAGCGTCGACCGCGACGACCTCCCGGACTACGGGGCCGGCGCCTTCGTCGGAGTGATCCGGCAGATCCGCCGGCAGGCGCCGCGCTGCCAGGTCGAGGTGCTGACCCCGGATTTCCGCGGCGAGGAGATGCCGCTGGCCAAGGTGATCGCCGAAAAACCGGACGTGTTCAACCACAACGTCGAGGTCGTCCCGCGCCTGTATCCCGTCGCCCGCCGCGGCTCGACCTTCGAGCGCTCGACCCGCGTGCTGCGAAATGCCAAGGAGATGGGCGGCGATCAGCTGACGACGAAGTCGGGGCTGATGGTCGGGCTCGGCGAGTCCTTCGAGGAGATGGTGGACACGCTCGGGCGGCTGCGCGAGCACCACGTCCAGGTGATCACCGTCGGCCAGTATCTGCGGCCGACCGAGCGGCACCTGCCGATCGTCCGCTACTGGCATCCCGAGGAGTTCGCGCGGCTCGAGCAGGCCGCCTACGCGCTCGGCTTCGACCACGTGGCCGCGGGGCCGCTGGTGAGGAGCTCCTACCACGCGGACCAGCACGTGCCCCAGAGCGAGCCCGGCGCCGGCCCGGTGGCGCGCGCAGCCTCCGCCTGAGTGGCCACCCGCCCGGCCCGCGCGGCGACGGCTAACCGGCCGAGGGTCCGGGTGGCCGCCGACCTAAGCTCCCAGCGCAGTGATCCCGCTCAAGGACAACATCCCGACCGACCGGTTCCCGTTCGTGACGCTCGCGCTGATCGTCGCGAACGTGGTCGTCTACCTGCTCGCGATCCGCCACGGCGGCTCGCTGATCGGCGGGCCGGCCACGCCCGAGGTGATCAGGTACGGCGCGATCCCCTACAGCCTCACCCACTCGGGCGCTCACTGCGCCGAGTTCGCCCAGCCGACGCCGACCGGACTGCAGCCGGTGGGGATGTTCTGCACCGGCCAGCGGCTGCCCGACGGCAAGATCGCGCACGTGTCGGCGGCGGGTACGTTCCCAGTGTGGGCGACCGTCTTCTCGGCCATGTTCATGCACGCGTCGATCGTCCACATCGGCGGCAACATGCTGTTCCTGTGGATCTTCGGCAACAACGTCGAGGACGCGATGGGGCCGGTCAAGTACCTGGTCTTCTACGTCCTCGGCGGGATCGCGGCGCTTGCCCTGCAGGTCGCCATCGGGCCCCAGTCGGCGGTGCCGACGCTCGGCGCCTCCGGCGCGATCGCCGCCGTGCTCGGCGGCTACATCCTGCTGTATCCGCGGGCGCGGGTGCTGACGCTCGTGTTCATCATCCTGTTCTTCACCGTGATCGAGCTGCCGGCGCTCGTGGTGCTCGGGATCTGGTTCGCCCAGCAGGCGGTGTTCGGCGCGGTGAATCTGACCAACCCGACCGGCGGTGGCGGGGGAGTCGCGTACTTCGCGCACGTGGGCGGATTCGTCTTCGGGCTGCTCACCGTGCGGCTGCTGGCCACCCGGCGCAAAGCGGTGCCGCCGCGCTATCCGGTCTATTGATCGCTTGCGCACCGCGATCCTCTTGCTCGCACTCGGGTTCACCATCGTCCTAGGCGCGTTCACCGGCCTCGACCTGGCGCGCTACGGCGTCACGGTGCCCGGCGTGTTCGGCGCCCTGATCGTGGTGCTGTTCGTGGTCGCGATCGTCGGGGCGCTGTTCGAATCTCCGGGCAAGTGACCGGACGCTCGGTGCTTCACGAAGCCGGAGCTCGGCAGTCGACGGCACAGCGCCGGCGCACCCGTCGGCGCCGGCGCGCGCTGGCCGCGCTCGTGACCGTCGCCCTCGCGGTGGCCACGCTGCTCGCATTCATGGCCGCGGATGCGAGCGGGCCGCGCTCGCCCCGGCACCGACTCGCCGCGCGCTCGCCCACGCCGGCCGGCCGGCGCGTCGCGCCACCCCAGTACGGCGCCACGCTCGCGCCGGCATTCGCCCGCGTGACGGTCAAACGGCTGAAGCTCGGCCTGCGCAGCGGCATCCTGTTCGACGTCCGCACCGGCCGGGTGATGTGGGGGCGCGATCCGACCGCGATCACCCCGATCGCCAGTCTGACCAAGATGATGACCGCGCTCGTCGTCGTCGCTCACGCCAAGCCAAGCGACCGCGTGCTGATCACCTCGGCCGCCACCCAGTTCACCGGCTCGGGGGTGGGGCTGCTGCCGCTCGGCAAGCGCGTGCCGCTGCTCGCGCTCCTCTACGGCCTGCTGCTGCCCTCCGGCAACGACGCCGCGATCGCGCTCGCGCAGCACGTGGCCGGAAACCAGGCGAAGTTCATCGGGATGATGAATCGCCGCGCGAGCGCGATGGGGCTCACCTGCACCCACTTCAGCAGCGTCTCCGGCGTGGTCGACCAAGGGAACTACTCGTGTACGCGGGACATGGCTGTCCTCGCCCATGCCATGCTCCTACAGCCGCTGCTGCGGCGGATCGTCGCGACCCGGAGCGCGGTCATCCCGTTCCCGATCAAGGGCGGCAGGCTCTACCTCTACAACAACAACCCGCTGCTGCTGGGGCGCTACGCGGGCGCGGACGGCGTCAAGACCGGCTACACGGTCGCCGCCGGTCAGTGCCTGGTCGCCACCGCTCGCCGCGGGGCCGCCTGGCTCGGAGTCGTGCTGCTGCACTCCGGCGACATCTACGACCAGGGGGAGCAGCTGCTGAACGCCGGCTTCGCAAAGCTCAGGGCGCGGTGACCGGCGCGAGCGGGCCGCCGCACGCCTGCGGTTTGCGTGTTCGCCGCCGCCGCGATTCAATCCAGCTGACACGGGAAAAACCCCACAGCACAGCCAGCCACCGTACATTCGACAGAGGAAGCTCACAGCCGGCATCCACGACCAGAGGAAGGCGCAGATGTCTCCCGTTACCTACCAAACCATCAAGCTGAGCAAGGGCAAGCACACGTCGCCCGAGGACGGCGCATGCGTGATGGAGCTCGCGTCGATGCTCGCGGGCGAGCAGTTCAGCGACCACCCGGCGTCGGTTTGCCCGGTGATCGGATCCTTCTTGCGGGCCTATAACGACTCGGTCGATGACTCGCGGCGGCAGGACCTCTACGCCTTTGCCTCCAAGGTGGTCGGTACCCGAACCTCGAGCGAGGCACAGCGCGCCCGGGCGGAGCGCCTGCTCAATTGGGCGGTCGAGATGCGCCAGCGTCGCTGGACGCGCTACTTCCTCCCGCCCCGGCTGCGCACCGTCGGCTTGCACCGGCAGCCACCGATGGACGCGGTGGGGACGCACGCCGTGCACGCGATCCCGCGGCACACCGAGGAGACCCACGCCGAGGCGCTCGCGCTGATCGACGAGCTGCTCACGATCGGCGTCCCGGAGCCCTCGGCGGAGACGGCGGCGCCGGCGCGCACGCGCCGGGTCGACGTGACGGTCTGAGCGGGGCCTGAGCGTTCCGAGTCGCGCCGGCGCCCCGAGCGCCGGACGCGACACGTTCGCGCCCGGCGCCTGCGCCGCCTCGGGGCACGACTGCCCCTCCTCCCCGTGCTGACGACGTCGGGCCCGAGCGCTTCCGCGCGCGCGGAGACCCGCGCGGGTGAACAGCCCTCGGTGCACGGGAGATCGAGCACGCAGCGTCAAGTTCCTTGCCACGGTCTTCCGGGTGTGTAAAGCTCGCGGTATGACCACCTTCGTCGGACAGCGGGTGCGCCGGCGCGAGGATCCGCGGTTTCTCACCGGGCAGGGCCGGTACGTGGATGACCTCCGACTGGACGGCGCCCTCCACCTCACCTTCGTGCGCTCGCCGTTCGCCCACGCCCGGATCGAGTCGATCGACGCCTCCGAGGCCAGCGCGCTGCCCGGCGTGCAGGTGTTCACCGCCGCCGACGCCGGCCTCGGTGTGAACCCGGCGCCGCCGTTCGTAGGGATCGATCCCCACATGTTCCGCCCGCTGATGGCCGAGCAGAAGGTCCGGTTCGCGGGCGACATCGTGGCCATCGTGGTGGCCGAGACGCGGGAGCAGTCGGTCGACGCCGCCGAGCTGGTGATCGTCGACTACGACCCGCTGCCGGCGATCACCGACGTCACCGACGCGGTCAGGGACGAGGTGCTGCTGTTCGAGGAGACGGGCACGAACGTCGCCCTGCACCGTCCGCCGGAGAACCCCGACCCCCAGCTGCTCGCGAGCTGTGAGGTGGTGACCTCGGGGGCGATCGTCAGCCAGCGGCTGGCCGCGTGCCCGATCGAGCCGCGCGCGATCGCCGCGCGCTGGGAGGACGATGGGCGCCTGACCGCGTGGCTCTGCACCCAGACCCCCCACCAGGACAAGCAGGTGCTGGGCATGCTGCTCCAGATCGACGAGTCGCAGGTCCGGGTGATCGCCCCGGACGTCGGCGGCGGGTTCGGCGGCAAGGGCATCGACGTCGAGGACGTGATGGTCAGCTGGACGGCACGCAAGACCGGGCGACCGGTCCGCTGGACCGAGACCCGCAGCGAGCACATGGTCGCCATGCATCACGGCCGTGACATGCGGCTCGAATTCGAGCTCGGCGGCAGCCGAGACGGCCGGATCGAGGCGCTGCGGCTGAACATCCTCGCCAACGCCGGCGCCTACCCGGGGATCGGCGCGTTCCTGCCCAACCTGACCCTGATGATGTCGAGCGGCGTCTACCAGATCCCGAAGATCGAGGTCGAGCTGCGCTCGCTGGTCACCAACACGACGCCGACCGGCCCGGTCCGCGGCGCCGGCCGTCCCGAGGCTTCGCAGATGATCGAGCGGGCGATCGACCTGTTCGCCGCCGACGTGTCGATGGACCCGGCCGAAGTGCGGCGGCGGAACTTCATCGACAAGGGCGCCTTCCCGGCCACCACCGCGTCGGGCGCCCACTACGACTCCGGCGACTACGCCGGCGCGCTCCAGCGGGCGCTCCGGCACGCCGGCTACGAGGAGCTCCGCCAGGAGCAGGCCCGACGCCGCGGCGAGAGCACGACGAAGCTCATGGGGATCGGGCTGAGCACGTATGTCGAGGTGACCAACGGCATCGGGGAGCAGGAGTTCGGGGCCGTGGAGATCACCGCCGACGGCGGCGCGGTGGTCAAGACGGGGTCGTTCTCGCAGGGTCAGGGACACGAGACGACGTTTGCCCAGATCGCGGCCGAGCGGCTCGGCATCCCGATCGAGAAGATCACCGTCCTCAAGGGCGACACCGACGCGGTGGCGCGCGGCACCGGCACCTACGGCTCGAAGTCCACCCAGATTGGCGGCGTCGCCACGAGTCAAGCCTCCGAGGAGCTGGTCGAGCTGGCCAAGCGCCTGGCCGCCGAGGAGCTCGAGGCCAGCCCGGACGACCTCCGGCTCGAGGTGCAGGACGGCCAGTTTCAGGTCGCCGGCGCACCGCAGTCGGCGCTCACCTGGGCCGATCTGGCCGGCCGGCTCAACGAAAAGGGCAGGCTCGGTGAGCTCAGCGTGGAGACCGACTTCCAGGCCGACCAGCCGACGTTTCCGTTCGGGGCGCACGTTGCGGTCGTCGAGGTCGACACCGAAACCGGCGCGGTCGAGCTGGTCCGCCTGATCGCCGTCGACGACGCCGGCAGGATCATCAACCCGATGGTCGCCGAGGGACAGGTGCACGGCGGACTCGCCGCCGGCATCGCGCAGGCCCTCTACGAGGAGATCGCCTACGACGACAGTGGCAACCCGCTGAGCGCCAACCTGGTGAGCTACTGCATGCCCGCGGCCACCGAGTTGCCGAACTACGAGGTGGTCGAGATGGAGACGCCGACTCCGGTCAATCCGCTCGGCGTCAAGGGGATCGGGGAGTCGGGCACGATCGGGGCCACGCCGGCGGTGCACAACGCGGTCCTCGACGCGCTGGCGCCATTCGGAGTCCGGCACATCGACATGCCGGTGAACGGGGAGCGCGTGTGGCAGGCGCTGCAGAACGGCGCCCGGGCCGCGTCGTGACAAGGGCGGGAGCCGGATGATCGGCGACGTTCTCTGGCAGCCGCCGGCCGACCTGCGCCGCAGCACCGAGATCGGCCGCTTCATGCAGTGGCTGGCGGACGAGCGCGGCCACGACTTCGCCACCTACCAGGAGCTGTTCGGCTGGTCGGTCGACGACCTCGAGGGGTTCTGGGGGGCGGTCTGGGATTTCTTCGGGATCCGCGCCCACGCGCCCTATGAGCGGGTGCTCGGCTCGCGGACGATGCCGGGGGCGGTGTGGTTCCCCGGCGCCCGGCTGAACTACGCCGAGCACCTGATCGGCCGCGACGAGGACCTCGACAGGATCGCGGTGATCGGCCGCTCGCAGACCCGGCCCGAGGTCACGCTCACGTTCGGTGAGCTGCGCGAGCAGGCCGCGCGGGCCCGCGCCGGCCTCCAGCGCCTCGGGGTCAAGCGCGGCGACCGGGTGGTCGCGTACCTGCCGAACATCCCGGAGACGCTCGTCGCGTTCATCGCCACCACTAGCCTGGGGGCGATCTGGGCGGCCTGCGCGCCTGAGTTCGGCGCCCGCAGCGTGATCGACCGCTTCCACCAGATCGAGCCCAGCGTGCTGCTCACGGTCGGCGGCTACGGTTACCGTGACCGCTACTTCGACAAGCGCGCCGAGGTGGCGGAGATTCGCGAGCGACTGCACACCGTCCACAACGTGATCTCGGTGCCCTACGGCGAGGCCGACGTGCCGGACACGGTGAGCTGGACCGATGTGACCGCCGTGAGCGGGCCGCTCGAGTTCGAATCCGTCCCGTTCGAGCATCCCATCTACGTGCTGTTCTCCTCCGGCACGACCGGACTCCCGAAGGCGATCGTCCACGGCCACGGCGGGCAGCTGCTCGAGCACCACAAGAACCAGGGGTTCGGCTGGGACCTGAAGCCCAGCGGCCGGATCCAGTGGTTCACCACCACCGCGTGGATGATGTGGAACGCGCTCGTATCGGGGCTGCTCCTGCGCTCCTCGATCGTGATGCTGGACGGGGATCCCAACTGGCCGGACCTGCGAGAGCAGTGGCGCATGGCCGAGGAGCTACAGCCGACCGTGATGGGCGTGAGCCCGCCGTACCTGCTCGCCTGTCGCAAGGGCGGGCTGAAGCCCGGCCGCGAGTTCAACCTCGAGAGCATCCGCGTTCTCACCACCGCCGGGTCGCCGCTGCCGCCCGAGGGCTACCGCTACGTCTACGAGTCGTTCGACCCCAAGGTGCTGCTCAACAACGGGTCGGGCGGCACCGACGTGTGCACCGGGCTCGTGCAGGGCAATCCGGCGCTGCCCGTCTACGAGGGCGAGATCGCCGGGCGCTGCCTCGCCGTCGACTCGCACGCGTTCGACGCCGACGGCAACGAAGTCATCGGCGAGCTCGGCGAGATGGTGATCACCCAGCCGATGCCTTCGATGCCGGTCGCGTTCTGGAACGACCCGGAGGGGCACCGCTACCACTCCTCCTACTTCGACCGCTATCCCGGCGTCTGGCGCCAGGGCGACTGGATCATGTTCACCGAGCGCGGAAGCTGCGTGATCACCGGTCGCTCGGACGCGACGCTCAACCGCGGCGGCGTCCGTCTCGGCACGGGGGAGTTCTACGCCGTGCTGGAGGACTTCCCGGAGGTGATCGACGCCCTCGTGGTCCATCTCGAGGACAAGGAGGGCGGGATGGGCGAGCTGTTCCTGTTCCTGGTTCCGGCCGAGGGGCACGAGGTCGACGATGATCTGCGCCGGCGGATCGCCCGGGCGCTGCGCGGGCAGCTGTCGCCGCGCCACGTGCCCGACTCGATCGTCGGCGTGCCCGCCATCCCGAGCACGCTCACCGGCAAGAAGCTCGAGCTTCCGGTCAAGCGGATCCTCCAGGGCGCTGCTCCGGACGACGTGGCCAAGCGGGACGCGCTGGCCCGGCCGGAGGCTCTCGATGCGTTCGTCGCCTACGCGTCCGAGCGCGGCTCCGAGCACTCGGCACCGGCGTAGCCGCGAGCCGCCGGCGAAGCGCGCGCGTCGACCGCTGCCGGCGCTCCATCCCGCGGCGCTTTGATCTGCGCGCGGCGCGAATCGGCGCTCGGCGCGGGTACCATTGCCGCCGACGAGAGCACGGCAATGGAGGCATCGGTGAAAGCTGAGCCGGAGCGCTGGCGAGTGAGCGGCGACAGCCTGGCCACGCGGCTGCAGTCGTGGAGCGAGATCCTGGCCGAGACCCATCTCGCCTTCGACGTGCGGGCGACTTCGCGCACCCCCGGGCAGTTCCGCGGCGCGGTGACGCGACGCGCGGTCGGCGATCTCATGCTGGTGGACTGCGCCGCCTCCCCGTTCCTCGGCCACCGCGGGCGCGCGACGATGGCGACCCACGGCCCGCAGACGCGCCGCGAGGACCTGGTCGGCTTTCAGTTCGTCTGCAAGGGCGTCGAGCTGGTCCGCGAGCGCGGCCGCCAGCTCGTCCTGCAATCGGGCGACATGGTCCTCTGGGACGGGCTGAATCCGACCGAGGTCGAGATCGCCGAATCGTTCTACAAACGGACGCTGCTGTTCCCGCGCGAGCGGGTGGCCGCGGTGTGCCCGCGGCTCGAAGACCTGAGCAATCCGCCCTCGCTGCGCGACAGCGCGCCGGCCCGGCTGCTCGTGCGCTACATGAACGCCCTGGCCATCGAGCTGCCCTCAATGGAGCCCGCCGCGACGGCGGCCGCCGCCAACGCCGCCCTCGAGCTTCTGCGCGCCGCCGTCGAGCCGGGCGTGCCGAGCAGCCGCTCGGCCACCCGCGCCCAGATGCGGGCCGAGATCGTCCGCTACGTGAAGACCCACCTCCAGGACCCGAACCTCGGTCCGGCCGCGATAGCCCACGCTTACGCGATGTCGGTGCGCGCCCTGCACGCCCTGTTCGAGGACGCCGAGACTTCGGTGGCCGGGATGGTGCGCAGCGAGCGCCTGTCGCGCTGCCTGGAGGACCTCCAGCGGCCCAATGGCGGCTCCGTGACCGACATCGCCTTCCGCTGGGGCTTCTGCGACGCCGCCCACTTCTCCCGAGTGTTCAAGCGAACGTTTGACGCCACGCCCAGCGAGGTCCGTCACGCCGCCCTGCGGGGGCGCGCGGCCTGAGTGAGGTGGGGCTGCGCTTCGCGCAGCGTCCAGCCGGATGGCGCGCGGCCGGGAAGCGCACCCCCCAGCCGGATGGCGCGCGGCCGGCCCGGTCGTGGCGAGGCCGGATGCCGAGCGGGCCGTGCCGCGCGGCCGGACATCCGGACGCCTCGCACTGCGTCCGCTCACAGCATCGCGAGCAGGTCGGCCACGCCGTCGATCACCGCGTCGGGGCGTTGGCGGGGCGGGATCGACTCGAGCTCGAGCGGTCCGCTGATCCCGCTGCGCACGAGCACCGTGCGTGAGCCGCCCATCCGCCCGAGCACCACGTCCATCGAGAGATCGTCACCGATCATCGCCAGCCGCTCGGTGGGCACCCCGAGGCGGCGGCCCATCTCGGCCACGGCCGCGCGCGAGGGCTTCCCGAGCACGCGGGGGCGGGCGCCGGTGACCTTGGCGATCGCCGCAGTCACCATCGCACCGCGGCTGAAGATGATCCCGTTGGCACCGGCGTAGCCGCGCACGTAGGAGCCGGTGAGCAGCGGCGCGCCGCGGGACACCGCCCGGGCGGCTCGCTCCATGGCGTCGAAATCGGCCCGATCGACGTGGGCGACGAACACCGCCTCGGCGTCGTCCGCGTCGCTGACCTGAATGCCTTCCCGCGCCATCTGCTCGCGGATCGCCTGGCTCGTGAACAGCATGACGGGCCGACCGGCGTGGCGGCGCAGGAGGTAGGTGGTGGCGCTCTCGATTGGCGTCATCACCTCGTCCTCGGCGATCGGCAGGCCGTCCTCCTGGAGGCCGCGGGCAATGACCCCGGCGCCGACGTGACTGCCGTTGGTGAACAGCATCAGCGGGCGGCCGGACGCGTGGATCCGCTCGATCACCTCGACCGCGCCCGGCTGCGGTGCTCCGCGCCCGTCGGGGCCGCGCAGGACCAGCGTGCCGTCGACGTCGAACACGAAGCCGCCCACGTCGTCCAGCCCCAGGCGTTCAGCCACGGCGCCACACCACCGTGTCATCGCCCTTGCGCAGAGTGAACGCGCTGATTGCCGGGCGCCGCTCGAGCTCGCGCAGGAGGCTCACCACGGCCGAGCGCCCCGGGCGCGCCGCCGGGACGGGCGCGGGCTTCAGGCGAGCCGCGACCATCGCGTCCACCTGCTCGGCCGGCATCGTCAGCCGCAGCAGGAGCTCCTCGTCGGAGATCCGGCTGCCGAAGCGCTCCCGCGCCCCCTCGAGGCTGATCGGCCTGAGCTCCCGGAGCTTGGCCACCCCGGGTCGGGAGAGCACCTGTTCGGCGATCTCCGGATCCACCGGGGCGGGGGTGTCTCCGTAATGGCCGAGGAAGTACCGGACGGTCTCATCCGAGACGTTGGCCCACCGCCGGCCGTCGATGATGTTGCGCGCCGCCTGGCTGGCCACGAACTGGGAGACGGGGGTGACCAGGATCGGGTAGCCCATCTCGGCGCGCACCCGCGTGACCTCCTCGAGCACGGCGCCGAACAGCTCGGGCCGGCGCAGCTCCTCGAGCATCCGCCGCGTCGTCGTGACCATCCCCCCGGGGAGCTGATGGGTGTAGTAGACGGCGTCGAACTCCTGCGGCTCGCCGGCGGGCAGGCCCTTGACCGCCGCGATCTGGGCGAAATGCTCGGACACCGCCGCCTGCGCCTCGAGATCGAGCGGGTGCGAGTAGCCATAGGCCTCGAGGTTGGCCACGGTGCTGAACACCTCGGGCTGCGACGTTCCGCGCGAGAGCGGCCCCGAGGCGGTGTGGACGACCTCAAAGCCGGCCTTCACGCCCTCGACGTAGACCAGCGGCGCCAGCCCGATCGTGCAGTGGCTGTGCACCTCCACCGTACGACCGCCGGCGGCGGCGATGAAATGCGGCGCCAGCTCGCGGACCGCGTCGGGGGTTAGCAGACCGCCGGGGTCCTTCAGGTACAGGCGATCCATGTCGGGGCAATCGGCCAGCGCCGCGGCGCGCGCAGCGTAGTAGCGGTGAGTGTGCACGTCGCTGATCGAGTAGGTCAGGCCGATGACCACCTCCTCCACCCCCGCCCGCTTGGCCATCGTGGCCAGCCGCCTGAGGTTCTCAGGGCTGTTCGAGGGGTCGGCGATCTGGAAGCGGCGCAGGCCGTTGCGCACGACGAGGCGGAACGAGAAGTCCATCAGGCCCTCGTCGCAGGGCACCCAGGAGATGAAGCGCATCCCCGTGGTGATGAAGTTGAGTGGCGTGTTCGGCATCGCCGCGCTGATCAGGCGGATCTTCTCCCACGGGTCTTCCTGGTGGAATCGGACCGCTACCGCCATGTGGGTGCTCGAGGTGAAGTCGAGCGCGTGGTAGCCGACCCGGTCCATGGTCGGCGCGATGGCCAGGATGTCCTGCGTGGTCAGGCCCGTGGCGCTCCACAGGCTCTGGTTGCCGTCCCGCGTGGTCGTGTCTACGAACTCGATGACCCGGCTCATGCGATCGCCCGCTCGAGCCAGTCGGTGGTCACCGCGTGGCCGCGGAAGTCGGGATGCTCGAGGACGCTGATCAGCAGCGTGCGGTTGGTCTCGACGCCCTCGACGTCGAGGTCTTCGAGCGCCTGCACCAGCACGTCGACGGCCTCGTCGCGCTCGGCGGCGTGGGCGATCACCTTCGCCAGCAGCGAGTCGTAGAACGGGGGCACGAACGCGCCGGCGAAGCAATGGGTGTCGACCCGCAGGCGGGGACGCTCGGGGAGCGCGAACAGCGCCAGCCGCCCGGGCGTCGGCCGGAAGCCGTCGGCCACATCCTCGGCGTTCAGACGGCACTCGACCGCGTGTCCGTCGAGGACGACGTCATCCTGCCCGAAGCCGAGCGGCCGGCCGTCGGCCACCTGCAGTTGCAGGCGAACCAGGTCGCGACCGGTCACCGCCTCGGTCACCGGGTGCTCGACCTGGATGCGGCAGTTCATCTCGAGGAAGTAGAACTCGCCGCTGTCGGCGTCGAGCACGAACTCGACCGTGCCGAGATTGTGGTAGCCGATCGCCCGCGCGAAAGCGACGCCAGCGTCCCTGAGCGACGCGGCCACACCCGGATCGAGGCCGGGCGCGGGCGCCTCCTCGATCACCTTCTGGTAGCGGCGCTGGACCGAGCAGTCGCGCTCGCCGAGATGGAGCACCGCGCCGTGCTCGTCGGCGGCGATCTGGACCTCGACGTGACGGGCGGCGGCGATGAACCGCTCGACGTAGAGGCGCTCGTCGCCAAACGCCGCCCCGGCCTCGCTGCGCGCGAGCCCGAGCAGCGCGCGCAACTCGGCGCCGTCGCGCGCGAGCTTGATTCCCCGCCCACCGCCGCCGCCGGCGGCCTTGATCAGGACCGGATAGCCGATGCCCTCTGCCACCTGCACCGCTTCCGCGGAGGACTGCACCTCCTGCCCGGGCAGCACCGGCAGGCCGGCCCGCTCGGCCTCGGCTCGCGCGCGCAGCTTGTCGCCGGCGAGCTCCATGACCTCGGGCGGGGGGCCGACGAAGGTGACTTCGTGCTCGCGGGCACGCGCGGCCAGGCGCGGGCTCTCGGATAGAAATCCGTACCCGGGATGGATGGCGTCACAGCCCGCGCCGAGCGCAGCGTGGACCACGATGTCGTCGCGCAGGTAGCTCTGTGCCGCCGGCCCCGGGCCGATGCACACCGCCCGGTCGGCGGTGCGCGCGGCGAGCCCGTCGCGGTCGGGCTGAGAGCACCCGATCACGCTCTCGAGCCCCTGCGCCCGGCACGCGCGCACGATCCGCAGCGCGATCTCGCCCCGGTTGGGAATGAACACCCGCTTCATCGCGGCTGCACGCGGAACAGCGGATCGCCGTACTCGACCATCTGGGCGTTCTCGCGGCAGACCTCGACGATCGTCCCCGCGGTCCCGGCCGGGACCGAGTTCATCATCTTCATCACTTCGATGATGCAGACGATCGAGTCGGCCTCGACCTCGTCGCCGACCTCGACGAACGGCTTCTGCCCCGGGCCCTCGGCGCGGTAGAAGGTGCCGAGCATCGGCGCTTCGATGGTCCTCAGGCCGTCGCTTTCCGGCTTGCCGGCCGGCGGCTCGCCGGGCGGCGGCTCGATCGCCGGCGCCGCGTCCGCGCCGGCCGGCGCCGCGGTGGCACGGCCCGGCTCTCCGGTGGCAGCCGGCCCGGCCGGCCTCGCCACGGCGGCACCCGCCGGCGCGGCGCCCGCCGCGCCCTTGAGCACGTGAAGCGAGAAGCCATCGGTCTCGAGTCGCAGCTCTTCGAGCGCCGACTCGTCGATGATCCGCAGGATCTCGCGGACGTCGTCGTCAGTCAGCATCGCGCTTCGGGGCCACGCCAAACTGGCTCATCACCAGTGACAGCGCCGAGGCCGCCGGCGGTTTCTGCGCCGGCTTGGCCACCGCGGTGACCGGACGGGATTGCACCACGTAGATATCGGGGCCGCCGCGGGCGATCGCCCACTCGATGTCCTGGTGGGAGCGGAAGTGGCTCTCAACCCGCCGGGCGACCGCGACCAGGGCGCCGAGCGCCGCGTCGTCCAGGCAACGCTCGCCGGCGCGCTCCTCGGGGACGGCGACGCGAACCGCCCCGCGGCCGCCCGGGTCGGGGACGTACTCGACGTCCTTGCGGTGCACCTGCGCCTTGACCACCTCGCGGGTGATCTTGCTGACCAGGTAGTCGTCCGGCGTGACCTCGCCGCCGACGACGGCCAGGCCGAGGCCCCAGCTGGCGTTGATCGCGACCATGCTCGGGTCGCCGCTCACCGGGTTGCAGGTGAACATCACCCCGGAGACCTCGGCGTCGACCATCAGCTGGACGGTCACGCCCATGGCGGCATCGCGCTGGTCCCGGCCGAGGCGGGCCCGATAGCTGATCGCGGGCGGACTGTAGAGGCTGACCCAGCAGTCGCGCACCGCATCGCAGACGTGCTCGGCGCCGCGCACCCACAGATACGTCTCCTGCTGGCCGGCAAAGGTGGCGTCCTCGCTGTCCTCGCCGAGCGCGCTCGAGCGGACCGCCACCGGCGGCTCCTGCACCCCAGCCGTCTCGGCCAGCTCGGCGTACCGGCGCGAGACCTCCTCGCGGACCCCCTCCGGGACCGGCGCGGAGTGCATCGCCTCGCTCACGCGGTGGGAGGCGGCGCCGATCGCCTCGACGTCGCCCGGCGCTACCTGCGCCATCGCCCCGGCGATTCGCCCGTCGAGTCCCGAGTCCCGCACGAACGCGGTGAACGCCGCGGTGGTGAGCGCGAACCCCGGGGGAACCGGGATCTCGGCCGCCAGCAGCTCGCCGAGGCTGGCGCTCTTGCCGCCGACCGAAGACTCGTCGCTGCTCCGCAGCTCGGTCAGCGGGCGGGTGTAGGCGGCGTCGCTCACGACGAGATCACCGTGACGACGCCTTCGGACCCGTCGACGCGGATTGTCTGACCCGTGCGGATCTGCGAGCTCGCGCGCCCGGTGCCGACCACCGCGGGCAGCCCGTACTCGCGGCAGACGATCGCCGCGTGCGACATCACGCCCCCCACGTCGGTCACGGTGGCCTTGATCTTGGAGAAGATCGGCGCCCAGGCCGGCGAGGTGCTGCCGCATACGAGGATCTCGCCGTCCCGCACCGAGCGGATCTCCTCCACCGAGCGCACGACGCGGGCCACGCCCTCGACCGTCCCCGGCGACGCCGCCGCGCCACTGAAGCGCACACCGCCGTCCTGGTGGCGGGCCCACTCCTGCACCCGCTCGGTCGTCACGCCCCAGAGCATGATCGTCATCGGGTCGGTCACCGCCTCGGGCACGACGCCGAGCGCCGGCGGCGGCGACCACTGGCCGAGCTTGGCCAGCAGCGACTTGCGCCGGGCCACGATCTGAGGCCAGTGCCGCGGCCCGAGCGGCTGGCCGCCGGTCGCCCAGCTCAGCACGAGCTCGTCCAGCGCCGAGGCCACCTCGTAGCGGCTGAGATGGAAGACGTCCTCCTCGCCGTCCTCGAGGAAGCCATGGCGGGCGAGCAGCGCGCCGAACTCGCGCAGCTTGTTCCACCAGTTGGTCAGGAACCAGTAGTCGCAGTAGAACTTGTGCTCCTCGACGTAGGGGAAGACGGTCCGCGAGAGCATCAGCAGGTCGGTGAACGTCCGGCGCGAGTCCTCTTCGAGCAGCCCCATGTACTCCTCGCCGAGGCGGTCGCGCTCGCGCTGGATCTCCTCGGTCGGGCGCTCGATCGGCTCGCCCGCCTTCAGCGCGCCGATGTGTCCGATCAGCGACGCATACGGGATGCTCGGGTCGTCGCGCCAGTTGCGGTAATAGTGGGTCAGCCCGTCGCCGGTGGCCATGTTGAACCACGGGTCCTTGACCTGCTCGAGCTCGCCCAGCCACGCGCGGCCGGCGTCGCTGCCGGAGAGCTCGGCCTCGATCTCGGCGGGCTCCCTTCCCTGCACGAAGGCGGAGTCGACGCCCGTCTCCACGGCCAGCCGCGCCAGGCGCCTGAGCTCGGCGTCGGGCCGGAACAGGATCACGTCGATCCCCGCCACCATCTGCGCTATGTGCTGGTCGGGGATGTCCGGCAGGTTCGCCTTGCAGAACTCGGCGAACGTCGAATAGGCGCCGTAGCCCAGCAGCAGGAACTCGAAGTGCTGCTGCCACATCAAGTCGCCCATCCGAAGCACGCGCGTGTAGGCGTCCAGCACCTCGTAGAAGGAGGTGTTGCGGTCGTCCCCGAACGCGACCTCGTCGGGCTCGTATTCGGGCAGATCGGGCACGCGCAGCGAGAGCAGCTCGGCGATCAGCGCCTCCATCCTGGCGCGCCACTTGCCGTACAGCTCGTCCCAGTTCTCGAAGTAGTAGGAGGCGCGCCGCTGGAAGTACTCGGCGCGCTCGGCGATCTTCGCTGGGTCGGTGACCGGGTTGCCGGTGATGTAGATGTAGCCGTTCACGCACCGGTAGTCGATTCCCATGGCCGGCGGCACGGCGAACACCCGGTTCTGCCACGACCCGACCGCCTGGTAGGGCGAGTCGATGCAGATCACGTCGAAGGCCGGCATCGGGATCGGGAAGTGCATCGAGTTCCAGAACCAGAAGCGGTTCTCGTCAGTCTCGCGCCGGCGCTCGTCGAACAGCGCGTAGTACGGGTACATCTCCTCCCAGCCCTCACAGCCGGGCGGGGTCTCGATGTCATACGGGCTCGGAAACGCTCCCGCTCTGTCGGTCATCGTTGCCATCCGTCGAACTCTCCTCTTCCCGGGATCTACCCGCCGTTCGCGCTGTCATGCGAGCGGGGGCTGGAGTCTAGTCGGGCGGCGGCTGCGGCCGGGATGCCCGAACGGTGGCGCCGGGACGTAGCCGATAGCGACCGTGAGCGGTTTGCGCCCGGGCGTCACCGATAACTACTCGGAGCGGTTTGCGCCCGGGCGTCACGATAACTACTCGGAGCGGTTTTGCGCCCGGGATCGCCGATTACGATTCCGCTCGGAGACCGCGAGCAAGGAGGAGGAGATGGCGAGGATCATGCTCGTCCACGGCGCGTTCGGCAGCGCCGCGAACTGGGAGCGGGTGGCGACCGGGGTGCGCCATGCCGGGCACACCGTGGAGGCGATCGACCTGCCCGGCGCCGGAGGCGACCGCACGCCGCTCGCCGAGGTCACGCTCGCGGCCTATGCCGGGAAGGTGTGCGAGGCGCTCGCCGCGGGAGCGCCGGCCGTCCTGGTCGGGCACTCGATGGGCGGAATCGTGGTCACCCAGGCGGCCGCGCGGTGTCCGGAGCACGTCGCTCGGCTAGTGTACGTGGCGGCCTTCGTGCCCGCCGAGGGCCAGAGCCTCATGGACCTGGCCGCCCTGCCCGAGGCCGCCGGCGACGCCGTGCAGGCCAACATGGTCGTCGACGGAGACCCGCCGGTGGCCACGATGCCGGCCGCCGGCGCCCGCGACGCCCTGTTCGGGGCCTGCGACAACGAGACGGCCGCGTGGGGGATCGAGCGCCTGGGGCCCCAGCCGGTGCTGCCGTTAACCGAGCCGGTCAGGCTCGGCGACGGCTTCGGCCGTCTGCCGCGCTCATACGTGGCCTGCCTGCGCGACCGCGCGGTCCTGCCGGCGCTCCAGCGGCGAATGCTGGCGGCGGCGGGCTGCGACCCGGTGATCGAGCTCGACACCGACCACTGCCCGTGGGCCTCTCGCCCGCAGGAGCTGACGGCGGCGCTCGACCGGATCGCACGGATGTAGCCGCTCGGCGTCGCCCCCGGCCGCCCCGGAGCCGGGCGCCTGCCGCAGCTCGGACTCCCGGTCCCACGGACGCCGAGCGCAGCGAGGCCCCTCCCCGCCGACACCCGGCGCGCGACGGGCACGGCCCAGCGCACTGATCGGCAAGAACGCCTGCACGCGGCGACTGGTCCGGCCGGCTCGGTGGCGATAGCGTGAGTCATGGCGGATTCACTGCGGACGAGGAGCAGCGATGGCCGAGAACGAGCTGATCGCGCTGTACTGGACCGTTGCCGGTCCGACCGACGTGCATGTGGGGCGCGAATGGAGCCTGTTCGAGTGGCGCGAGCGATGCGCTCAGGCGGCGCGGGTCGGCTTCGCCGGCCTCGGCCTGTGGCACGCCGACATCGAGCACCAGCTCGAGACCCGGACGCTCAAGGAGATCAAGCAGATCTTCGACGACGCCGGGCTGCGCTACCTGCAGGTCGAGTTCCTGGACAACTTCTGGTTCCCGCGGGGCGATGCGGCGCGGGCGGCATCCGATGAGCGGCGCCGGCTGCTGTTCGACACCGCGGCGGCATTCGACGCGCACCACATCAAGGTCGGCAACATCCACGGCAACCCGGCCGAGATCGACCAGCTGATCGAAGGGTTCGGCGAGCTGTGCCGCGACGCCGCGAACCACACGAACGCGAAGGTGGTCTACGAGATCACGCCGTTCGACACGCAGGCCAACAATCTCGACGCGGCGCTGAGGCTCGTCGAGGGCGCCGGGGCCGAAAACGGGGGGCTGGCGGTCGACACGTGGCACATGTCGAAGCTCGGCATCACGCCGGAGCAGGTGGGCAACATCCCGAGCCGGTACCTGACCTGGGTGGAGATCTCCGACGGCCAGCTCGAGAACATGCCCGATCCCGTGGAGGAGACGGTCAACCACCGCCGGTTGCCGGGCGAGGGCGACTTCGACATCCCCGGCTACCTCGAGGCCTGTCAAGCGGCCGGATACCGAGGCCCGTGGGGAGTCGAGGTGCTCTCGGCGGCGCTGCGCGACCTGCCGATCGAGCAGGCGTTCGACCGTGCCTACGAGACGACCGCGGCGCAGTTCCGCGCCGGCGTGGCATAGCGAGAGGAGCAGGATGTGACCGAGAAACTGGATGCCGAGCGGCTCACGTGGATGTACACCCAGATGGTCCGGATCCGCGAGTTCGAGGAGCGCGTGAAGCGAACCTTCGAGGAGCATCCCGGCGTGATCCGCGGCCACACCCACCTGGCCGACGGCGCCGAGGCGTCGATCGTCGGCTCGATCGCGACGATGCGCCCTGGCGATCAGCTGATGGCCACCTACCGCTGCCACGGCTACCCGATCGCCCTCGGGACCGACACGAAGAAGATCATGGCCGAGATCTATGGCCGCAAGGACGGCCTGTGCGGAGGCTACGGCGGTTCGATGCACCTGGCCGACCCCGAGCGCGGCTTCCTCGGCACTTCCGGCATCGTCGGCCAATCGATCCCGCAGGCGACCGGCGCCGGGTGGGCGGCGCAGATCCGCAAGGAGGGCCAGGTCGTGCTCTGCTTCTTCGGGGACGGCGCCTCCAAGCAGGGCGCCTTTCACGAGTCGCTCAACCTCGCCTCGCTGTGGAAGCTGCCGGTCGTCTACGTGATGGAGAACAACAACTACAACGTGTCCACGCGCTCGGATCAGGAGGACGCCAACGCCGCCGCCGGCGAGCCGCTTTCAACCAAGGCCAAGGCCTACAGCATGCCCGGCGTGACCGTCGACGGCGGCGATCCGGTCGCCGTGCACGAGACCGTCGGCGAGGCGGTCGACCGCGCCCGCTCGGGCGACGGGCCGACGCTGGTCGAGTCCAAGGTCTACCGCCTGTCGGCCCACGGCAACCTGATCGCCCCGCCCGGAGTGCCGCTGCACTACCCCGAGCACGAGGCGATCACCACGTTCGGCAACCGCGAGGAGTATGAGGCCGCACTGCGCGGCGACCCCGTGCCCCGGTTCCGCATGCGGCTCGTCGAGGAGGACACGCTCGACCCCGGCCGGGCCGACCAGATCCTCCGCGACGCCCGCGAGGAGATGGAAGCGGCGGTGAAGTACGCGCTCGACGCCGCCCTGCCCGAGCCGGAAGCCGCCCTGAACCACGTGTACGCCTAGGAGAGACACCCCATGGCCCGAGAGCTTCCCTACATCGCCGCGATCAACGAGGCCATCCACCTCGAGATGGCCCGCGACGACACCGTCCTGTTCTACGGCCAGGACGTGGCCCCGAGCGACGACGACGACTTCGTCAAGGCGTTCAGCCGGGACCGGGTCCGGGTCTCGCCGATCTCCGAGACGGCCGAGATCGGAATGGCGGTCGGGCTCGCGCTCGCCGGCTACCGCCCGGTGGTCGAGCTGCTGATGGCCGAGTTCATGCTCGTGGCGATGAACCAGGTGGTCAACGAGGCCCCGCGCCTGCACCTGATGAGCGGCGGCCGGGTCAAGGTTCCGCTCGTGCTCAAGGCCGGCTACGGCTTCACCGCCGGCTGGGCCGGCCAGCACACCGGCTCGATCTACAACATGTTCTGCGGCATCCCCGGCCTGAAGGTCGCGCTGCCGTCGACCGCGGCCGACGCGAAGGGGCTGATGGCGACCGCGATCCGCGACGACAACCCGGTCTGCTACCTGCTGCACTATCTGCTCGTGCTCGAGCACGGCGACGTGCCCGAAGGCGAGTACCTGGTGCCGTTCGGCAAGGCCGTGGTCCGGCGGGAGGGCGGCGACGTGACGATCGTGGCCACCGGCTGGACGGTCGGCCGGGCGCTGGCCGCGGCCGAGACGCTCGCCGGCGAGGGGATCGCGGCCGAGGTCATCGACCCGCGCACGCTGAACCCGCTCGACACGGCGACGATCCTCGCCTCGGTCGAGAAGACCGGGCGCGTGGTGCTGGTCGATCAGGGCACGCCGCACGGGGCGTTCTCGAACGTGATCGCCGCGGGGATCGCCGATCAGGGCTTCTCGTCGCTGAAGGCCCCGGTCAAGCAGGTCACCGCGCTCGACGCCACCGTCGCCTACAGCGAACCGATGGAGGCCTACGTCCTGCCCAACGAGGAGAAGATCGCGGGCGCCGTCCGCCAGGTCCTCGGTTCGGCGCCCGTGGCGGCATAGGAGCCGCGATGGCCAAATCGCGTACCGCGGCGGGAGCCAAGCTGGAGGCCGACACCGGGCTCGACCTGCTGGCGACGATGTGGCGGATCCGGTGCTTCGAGGAACGAGTCGCTGCGCTCAAGCGGGCCTTCAAGGTCTACGGCCTCATCCACCTGAGCATCGGCGGCGAGGGGGTCGCCGCCGCGGTGTGCCGCCAGCTGCGCGACGACGACGGGATCTACAGCGGCCATCGCGCTCACGGACACGCGATCGCCAAGGGAGCGCCGCTGGCGAAGATGATGGCCGAGCTCATGGGACGCGAGGGCGGCGTTTGCCGTGGCCTCGGCGGCTCGATGCACCTGGTCGACCGGCAGCACGGAATGATGGGCGCCACCGGCGTGGTCGGCGGAAACCTTCCTCTGGCCGTGGGCGATGCGCTGGCGGCGCGGGTGCGCGGCGGCGACCAGGTCACCGCGATGTTCTTCGGCGACGGCGCCGTGCAGGCCGGCACCTTCGCCGAGTCGGTCAACCTGGCCGCGTTGTGGGAGCTGCCGCTGATCTTCGTGTGCGAGAACAACGGCTTCGCCGAGTTCACCTCACGGGCGGAGCACAGCACGATCGAGCAGGTGAGCGACGTCGTCGCGCCGTATGGCTTCGAGCGCGAGACGGTCGACGGGAGCGACGTGCCCGCCGTGTGGGAGGCATTCCGTGCCTTCCTGGATGAGGCGCGCGGTGGCCGCGGGCCGATGCTGCTCGAATGCCTGACCTACCGTCGCCGCGGGCACTACGAGGGCGATCCCCAGCAATACCGCGATCCGGCGGCGGAGGCGGAGTGGGAGCGTCGGGACCCGGTGGCGCGGCTGCAGGCGCACGCGGTCGAGCAGGGGTGGCTGGACGACGACGAGGCTCGCTCGCTCGAGCGCCGGGCCCTCGAGGAGGTCAAGGACGCCGAGCGCGTGGCGCTCGAGAGCTCGTACCCCGACCCTTCCCTGGCCGCCGAGCTGGTCTACGCGACCGAGGAGTGCAGGCCGGCGTGAGCGAGATCGAGACCACCTTCGTCAAGGCCGTGCGCGACACCCTGGCCCGCGCCATGCGGGCCGACGAGCGGGTGATCGTGCTCGGCGAGGACGTTGCCGAAGGCGGTCCCTACCTGCTCACCGAAGGGCTCGCGGAGGAGTTCGGCCGCGAGCGGGTGCGCAACACGCCGATCAGCGAGGCCGCTGTCTGCGGGGTCGCCGTCGGCGCGGCGCAGCGCGGCCTCCGGCCGGTGGTCGAGATCATGTTCATCGACTTCATCACGCTGGCCCTCGACCAGCTGGTCAACCAGGCGGCCAAGGCGCACTTCATGTCCGGCGGGCAGCTGTGCGTCCCGCTCGTGCTGCGGACCCAGGGCGGCTGCGGGCAGCGCAGCGGCGCACAGCACTCGCAGAGCCTTGAAGCCTGGCTCACGCACGTCCCCGGCCTGAAGGTGGTGATGCCGAGCAGCGCCGCCGACGCCGCCGGGCTGTTGGCCAGCGCGATCGCCGATCCCGGGCCGGTCGTCGTGGTCGAGAACAAGGCGCTCTATTACCGTCGCGAGACGACGGCGGCGGAGCCCGAGCCGATTCCGCTCGGCCGCGCCCACACTCTGCGCCGGGGCGAGGATGTGACGATCGTAGCCACCTCGCGCCTGGTCGGCGACGCGCTCGAGGCCGCCGAGCGGCTGGCCCGGGAGGGGATCGACGCCGAGGTGATCGACCCGCGCACGCTCGTTCCGCTCGACGTCGAGACGATCGCCGCCTCGGTGCAGCGCACCGGCCGCGCCGTCGTGGCGCACGAAGCAGTGACCGTCGGCGGCTTCGGCGCCGAGATCACCGCACAACTGCAGAATGCTGCCTTCGACTTCCTGGAGGCGCCGATCCAGCGCGTCGGCGCGCCGTTCATGCCGGTTCCGGTGAGCCCGCCGGCCGAGGACGCCTACCGGCCGGGAGCCGATGAGGTCTGCACGGCGGCGCGCTTCGTGATCGAATGGGACCAGCCGGAGCCGGCGGCGGCCGGGCCCGCCGCGGCGCAGGCGGGGACGGGGTGATCAGGCGTGGACCCCGTCGCGCGGCAGCGCCAGCAGCGAGGCACCCGGCAGGCGCGCGAGGACGTCCGTGTGACGCATGACCACCTCGAGGTTGGCCAGAGCCAGCCGGGCGTGCTCGCGGGCGATGCTCTCGGCCCGGGCGCCCTGCCGGCGCTCGATGGCCTCGATCAGCGACTGGTGGTCACGGTGGGCGATGACGAGGATCTCCCACGATTCCGGGAGCTCGGCTTCGGCCAGGATCAGCGCCGAGCTGGCGCCGGCGAACGGCAGCGACACGATCGCCTCGAGCGCGCGGTTCACCAGCGGGCTGGCGGCGAGCTCGACGAGGTCGGCATGAAATCGCTCGTTCAACTCGACGTAGCGCTCAAACGACTCGTAGTCGGTCCGGTGCACGAGCTCGTGGACGGCGTCGTTGATCGTCCGCAGCGCGCGGAGCTCCCGGCGGGGGGTTCCCCGCTCGGCGGCAAACCGCGCGGCGGTTCCCTCGAGTACGCCCCGCAGCTCGATCGCGTCGCTGATGTCGGCCAGGGTGAACTCCCGCACCACGTAGCCGCCACCCTTCAAGCCTCGCAGGAGGCCCTCGTGCTCGAGCGCGGCGAGGGCAAGCCGGAGCGGCGTGCGGGAAGCGCCGAGCCGCTGCACCAGCGGCAGCTCGGCCAGGCGCTCGCCCGGCCGGAACTCGCCGCTCAGAATGAGCTCGCGCAGGCGCAGCCGCGCGCGCATGATCTGAGTCTTCTCGGCGTTAGCCGTCACCCGCACTCCCTCGCCGCGACCGAATGGCGACGGCAGTGTAATCCCGCCGCGCCGTTGCATGCAACGGTGGTCCCGACACGGCAGCTCTGGCTTCCTTTTGGTCGTGTTAGGGCGTGCTTGCATGCAAGCAGCCGGCTGTCTATGATCCCCGCCGCCTCGCCCAACAAGGGGCGCGTTGAAACCTCGAGGAGGAGGAGGAATTAGGTGAGGATGTTCCCCGCTTTGTCGCGGCTTCGCCTTCGTCACGTTGTGATCGCGGCATTGGTCGCGGCCGTACTCGCCGGCTGCGGCAGCAGCAGTAGCACCAAGACCGGCGGAGGTGGATCGAGCGGCGGATCGGGCGCCACCAACTCGGGCGGCTCGAGCAGTTCGGGTGGCTCGGCTTCCGCGAGCACCGACACTTCGAAGTGCGGTCCCAAGCCCGGCGTGAGGGCCACCGGCTCGACGATCTCGGTCGGTGCGATCAACACCAAGCAGCCGGGCACCGACTTCACCGATATCCCGAACATGGAGCAGGCGTACTTCAACTGCGTCAACGCCAACGGCGGCGTCAACGGCCACGTCGTGAAGCTGATCGGCTTGACCGAGCAGACGCAGCCGGCGCAGATCGCGGCCGACGCCAAGCAGCTGCTCGAAACCAACCACGTGCTGGGCATGACGGGCAACTCGAGCATCCTCGAATGCACGATCAACCACGCCTACTGGGAGAAGACCGGCACGTACGTGATCGCCGCGGGAATCGCGCCGGAGTGCTACTCGACGCCCAACATCTCGAACGTCAACATGGGCCCGCGCTACAGCTCCGACGGAGCCGTGCAGTACGCGCTCACCCAGCACCCGTCGAAGATCGTCTTCGACCAGTCGAACGTGCCCGGCACCGGCTACATCGCGGCCGGTCCGCAGGCCCTGGCCGGCGCGGCGCACGTGCCGATCACCCAGCTGACCGAGAACGTCCCGATCCAGGACGCCAACTCGGTGGCGCTGAAGGAGGTCCAGGACGCCGGCCCGAACGGGGCGGTGGTGCTCAACTTCACCCCGCCGGAGGCCCTCGTGATCCTGCAGGCGGCGCAGAAGCTCGGGCTCGAGAACCGGGTCAAGCTGTGGGGGTGCTCGACCCCGTGCAACACCGACTTCCTGGCCAGCGCGCTCGGGCCGAGGTGGAACCACAAGTTCTTCGTGAACGCCGAGCTGACCCCGCCCGATGCGTCCAACTCGCCGACGATGAACCTCTACAAGGCAATCCTCAAGCAGTACGGTTCGGCGGTCACCGGCGGCATCGGGAGCTTCAGCCAGATGGGCTTCACCCAGGGCGAGATCGCGGTGCACGCGCTCGAGTCGGTCAAGGGGCCGTACACGGTCCAGAGCGTGAACACGGCGTTCCACGACGTCAAGAACTACGACACCGGGATGTTGTGCCAGCCGTGGACGTTCGGCCCGTATCCGTTGCATATCCCGAACAACACCGACTACACGGTGACGCCCGAGAACGGGAAGATGGTGATCGCCCAGGGTTGCACGGCCATCTCCTCCGTCGACCCGCAGATCGCCGAGTACCGCAAGGCAGCCGGGGGGTAACCAGCGGAGACGGATAGCCACCAGCCAAACGCGCGAATCAGGACACCCACGCAGATGCCCAGTTGGTCTGACTTTCAGCCGTTCCTCGTGACCGGACTCTCGCTCGGAGGGGTCTACGCGCTCTCCGGAGTGGGAATGGTGGTGCTGTTTCGCGCCACCGGCGTGCTGAACCTGGCCTTCGGCGCCGTCGGCGCCATGGGTGCCCTGATCGCGTGGCAGCTGATCAACAAGAGCGGGACGAACGAGTGGCTGGCCTTCCTCGTCTGCATCGTGTTCGCCGGCGTGATCACCCTCGCCTACGGGATGGTGTTCGGCCCCGCCCTGGCCGGTCGCGAGCCGCTCGTCAAGGCGGTGGCCACGCTCGGGCTTACACTCGTGCTGCTCGGGATCATGGACCTGCTGTGGACCTCGAGCGGGGGGGCGTCGCGCTCGATTCAGCTGCCGACCGACAGCAATACGTTCATGATCGGCTCGGTTCAGGTCTCGCTCACCAACGTGATCGCGCTCGTCTTCGGCCTCGTGCTCACGCTGATCACCGGCGCCTTCCTGCGCTATACCAAGCTCGGCACGGCGATGCGGGCGATGGCCAACGACCGGGAGATCACCGCGACGCTCGGCGTTCCCGTCCGGCGCGTCGAGGCGACGGCGTGGTTCGGCTGCGGAATCCTCTCGGGGGTGGCCGGGCTGCTGCTGGCCGACCTCGTCGCGCTCGACGCCACCACGCTCACCTTCCTGGTCATCTCCGCGCTGGCCGCGACGCTGATCGCGCGCCTGCGCTCGATCACGGTGACGTTCTTCGCCGCGGTCGTGATCGGCGTGGTCAACGCGATGATCACGCCGATCCAGTCGCTCACCAACTACCGTGACATGACTCCGTTCGTGCTGGCGGTGGCGGCGCTGCTGCTGCTCTCGCGAAAGCGCGAGATCGCGGTCGGGCGGCAGGGGATCTGATGAGCTCGGCGAGGCAGGGCATCTGATGACCTCGGCGGGCGTCCGCACGAACGCGCGACCGGCGTGGCTCAGCCAGACCCGGGAGCCGCGAACACTGATTCGGCTCGCCGTGATCGTCCTGCTGCTGCTGTTCGTGCTCCTGGCGCTGCCGTCGATGCTCAGCCTCTACTACGTGGACGCGATGATCCAGGTCGCGGTGTACACGGTGGTCGCGCTCGGGTTGGGGATCCTGGTCGGCCGTGTCGGCCTGGTCTCGCTCGGCCAGGCCGCCGTCCTGGCCATCGGCGCCTGGGTCAGCGCGCGGCTGCTGTTCGCCACCTCGCTGTCGTTCCCGATCGTGCTTCTGGCCTCCGGCCTGGTCACCATGGTCTTGGGCACGCTGGTCGGGCTGCCGGCGCTCCGCATGCGCGGCCTGTACCTCGCGCTGATCACCCTGATGCTGGCCGGCGCGATCACCGTGGTGCTGAGCACGACCAACTTCCCCAACGGCGGGCACGGGTTCCTCGGCTACAACGGCGGCAACGTCCACGTGCCGCCGATTCGCCGGCCGAGCATCGCCGCCACCGACCAGGCGTTCTTCCGCTACACGGTGGTCGTCAGCATCCTGATGTTCTTCCTCGTGCTGGCGCACGTGCGGGGCCGGCCGGGGCGCGCCTGGGCGTCGATTCGCCAGAGCGAGTCGGCGGCGCTGGCCGCCGGGATCAACACCACGCTCTACAAGCTGTGGGCGCTCGCCCTGGCCGCGTTCATCACCGGCGTGGCCGGCGGCCTGCTCGCCGGCGGCCAGCGGTACCTGTACTCGATCGACTTCGTGACCCAGGACTCGATCATTCTGCTCGCCGTGGTGCTGATGGGCGGGGCGTACAGCATGTGGGGAGCAATCATCGCCGGCCTGCTGTACAAGTTCCTGCCCGCGCTGCTCAACAACTGGGGCGTGTCGTCCGACTGGTTGACGATCCTCTTCGGCATCGGCGTGCTCCAGGCGCTGACCACCGCTCCGGCGGGCATCGTCGACCAGTTCCCCAAGGACATGGCGCGCCTCGGCCGGCGGCTTCGGGGCCTGGTGAAGCGAAGGCCGCCGGCCCGCGGGGAAGCGGGATGATCGACGTCTCGGACGTCACCGTGCGCTTTGGCGGCGTCACCCCTCTCGACGGCATGAGCGTCCGCTTCGAGCAGGGCATCTGCGGGCTGATCGGTCCCAACGGCGCGGGAAAGACCACCTTCTTCAACGTGCTGAGCGGCTTTGTCCGTCCGGTCGCGGGAACCATCACCGCCTTCGGCGAGGACCTGCTGAAGATGGTGCACTTCCGCCGCGCGCGCTGGGGCGTGCGGCGGACGTTCCAGACCGAGCAGGCGATCGAGGAGCTCTCGATCTACGAGAACGTCGCGATGATCCATGAGCACTCGAAGATGAAGGGCGGCTCCCGCCGCGAGGACGTCCTCGGAGCGATCGAGTTCGTCAAGCTGGAAGGCGACCCGTACGCCAAGGTGCGCACGCTCGGCGCCGGCCAGCGCCGCCTCGTCGAGGTCGCGCGCGCCGTGGTCGGTCGTCCCCGGCTCGTCCTGCTCGACGAGCCCGCCGCCGGTCTCCCCGACGAGGAGACCGGGCACCTGCGCGAGGTGATCCGCGGCATTCCCGAACATATGGGCGCTCAGGTGATCCTCGTCGACCACGACATGAGCCTCGTCTCGGCGGTCTGCGAGATGACAGCGGTGCTCGATTTCGGCCGGCTGCTGGCCTCGGGGCCGACCGCCGAGGTGCTTCGGGACGAGCGCGTGATCCGCGCATACCTCGGCACCGAGGAGGTCGCATGAGCGCAGCCGCCCCGCCGGCCGCGGCCAGCAAGCTCTTCCTGCGCGAGATGACCGTGCGGCGCGGCGGTCGCCCCGTGGTCCGCGACGTCTCGATCGAGATCCCGGCCGGCGAGGTCACCGCGCTGCTCGGCCCCAACGGCGCCGGCAAGTCGAGCCTCGTGCTCGCGGTTGGGGGGGTCCTCCGTGAGCGCACCGGCTCGGTGCTGCTCGGCGACGAGGACGTCTGCCGGGCCCGCCCCGAGCGGATCCGCAAGGCCGGGATCGCGATCGTGCCCGAGGGCCGGCGCCTGCTGCCCGACCTGACCGTCGACGAGAACCTCCGCGTGGCCACCTACACCCTGCCCCGTGCCGACGCCCAGGCGGGGCGGGAGCGGGCGCTCGAAATGTTCCCGGAGCTGAACAAGCGGCTCACGAACCCGGCCCGCGCGCTATCCGGGGGCGAGCAGCAGATGGTCGTGCTGGCCCAGGCGCTGGTCTCCCGCCCGCGCTTCGTGCTGATCGACGAGCTCTCGCTCGGGCTCGCTCCGGTGGTGGTCAACCGCCTGGTCCCGACGATCCGCACCGTCGCGGAGTCCGGCATCGGCGTGCTCCTGATCGAGCAGTTCGCCACCGTCGCGCTCGGGCTGGCCAACCGGGCGTACCTGATGGAGGGCGGCCAGTTGCATTACTCCGGGACGGCGAGGGAGCTGCTTGAAAAGCCCGAGCTGCTCCATCAGGCGTATCTGCTCCGCGGCAGCGACGCCGACGGCGACGGGGCCGCGGGTAGCCACCCGACCCCGGCCTGAGCGGGCGGCGGCGGGCGCCCGTGGAGTCAGAGACGAACGTCACGGCAATGGAGCACGTGCTCGTGCTGACCGACGACCTCGAGCGCACGCGGGAGTTCTACGCCGGCCTGATCGGGCTGCGCGTCGGCGAGCGGCCGCCGCTGGCGTTTCCCGGTTACTGGCTGTACGCCGGTGACACCGCGTGTCTGCACATTGCCGAGCGGGAGCCCTACCGCCGCCACGCCGCCGGGCTCGGGCTCGACGTCGATGCGTCGATGACCGGGCGGGGTGGAGTCGATCACGTGGCGTTTGCCGCCACCGGCTACGAGCAGCTGCTCGACCGCCTCGAGCGGGCGGGGGTGGCGGCCGTCCGCAACGAGGTGCCCGACGGCGGCCCGCGCCAGCTCTTCATCGAGGACCCGAACGGCGTGCGGATCGAGCTGAATGTGCGTCGCCCGCAACCCGAGTAAGGTCGTGCGCGGCCCGCAACCCGAGTAGGAGCAGACATGCCCGAGCCGCAGAGCACCGCGATCCACGCCTCCGGCCGGCGGACGACCCCGCCGTTCCGGGCCGACCACGTCGGCAGCCTGCTGCGCCCGCCCGAGCTGCTCCGCGCCCGCGCCGAGCGTGCCGCCGGACGACTCGAGCCCGAGGAGCTGCGCGCCGTCGAGGACGAGGCGATCCGCTCAGCGGTCGCGATGCAGCACGAGGTCGGGCTCCAGTCGGCCACCGACGGCGAGTTTCGCCGCTCCTCCTGGCACATGGACTTCGTGCTGGCGCTCGGCGGCATCGAGCGGGCGCCCGGAGACATGCAGGTGCAGTTCCGCAATCCGGACGGCGTGGTCGAGTTCACCCCGGCGGCGGTTCACGTGGCCGGCCCCGTGCACCTGAAGCAGACGATCTTCGCTCAGGACTTCGAGTATCTCAAGGCCGTGACACCGGCCGGAATGACGCCGAAGCTCACCATCCCCTCGCCGAGCATGGTCCATTACCGCGGCGGCCGCGCGATGATCAGTGCGGACGTGTACCCGGACCCCGAGCAGTTCTGGTCCGAGTTGACCGACGCCTACGCCGAGGAGCTGCAGGCGATGTTCGAGCTCGGGTGCCGCTATCTGCAGGTCGACGACATCAGCCTGGCCTATCTCAACGACCCCCGCCAACGCGAGGAGATGGCGGGCAAGGGCGAGGACTCGGAGCATCTGCACGAGAAGTACATCCGCAATCTCAACGCGGTGCTCGCACGGCGGCCCGACGGGCTGGTCGTGACCACCCACATGTGCCGGGGAAACTTCCGCTCCTCGTGGGTGGCCGAGGGCGGCTATGACTTCGTGGCCGAGGCGCTGTTCGGAGAGCTGGACGTGGACGGCTTCTTCCTCGAGTACGACGACGCACGCTCGGGCGGGTTCGAGCCGCTGCGCTTCGTGCCGCCCGGAAAGCTCGTGGTCCTCGGGCTCGTCACCAGCAAGCGCGGCGAGCTCGAGTCGAAGGAAGAGCTCAAGCGCCGGATCGAGCGAGCCGCCAGGTACGTCCCGATCGAGCAGCTGTGCCTTTCTCCGCAATGCGGATTCTCCTCGACCGTCGACGGCAACGCGCTCACCTATGAACAGCAGGTGGCCAAGCTGCGGCTCGTCGTCGAGACCGCCGAAGAGGTCTGGGGCTGACATGCGCGCGGTGGTGACCGAGGGAGTCCGGGCGATGGCGATGCTCGAGCGCCCGGAGCCGGAGAGTCCCGGGCCGCGCGAGGTGATCGTCGCCCCGGAGGCGACCGGCCTGTGCGGATCGGACTTTCACCTGTTCGCCGGGGAGCTCTCCGACGAGGCCGGCGGCTCGGAGTTCCCGCGCATCCAAGGCCACGAGGTCGCCGCCACCATCGTGGCGGTGGGCGCCGGCTGTCGCGAGGAGCTACGGCCCGGGCGCCGCGTGGCGCTCTATCCGCTGCACGCCTGCGGCGAGTGCTATCCCTGCCGCGTCGGGCGGCCGAACACCTGCGAGAACTTCAAGCTGATCGGCGTCCACCTCGACGGCGGCCTTCAGGAGCGCCTGGCCATCGGTCAGGACCAGGTGTTCCCGATCACCGCCGAGGACCCCGCAGTCGCGTCTCTGGCCGAGCCGGTGTCGATCGCCGTGCGGGCGGTCAACCGGGGCCGGATCGCCGCCGGCGAGAAGGTCGCGGTGTTGGGCGCCGGGCCGATCGGGCAGGCCGTCGCCCTGGTGGCGCGCGAGCGCGGCGCCGAGGCGCTGGTCGTCGACCTGCAGGAGAGCCGGCTGGCGCTGGCGCGCGAGATCGGTGCCGAGACGCTGCAGTGGAGCGGCCACGACGAGGTGGTCGCGCATGCCCGCCGCTGGGCCGGCGCGGGCGGGCCGCCGGTCGCCGTCGACGCGACCGGCCTCGCCGCGCCGGTCGCCGCGATGCTCGAGATGGTCGCCTCGGCCGGGCGCGCCGTACAGGTAGGCATGTCCAACCAGGAGGTGCCACTGCGAGTCGGGCTCCTGACCGAGAAGGAGATCGACATCCTCGGGGTGAGCTGCTGCGGTCCGGATGAGTTCGGTGAAGCGGTCGGCGTCGTCGAGCGCAACGGCGCCCTCCTCGCGCGGATGGTCAGCCACCAGTTCGCGCTCGGCGAGGCGCCGGACGCGCTCCGCTACGCGATGGAGAACCCGAGCGAAGTTATGAAGGTGGTCATTCGCGGCGAGTGACCTCGGCCGGACGCGCGGCAGGTCGGCGCTCGGCCACTTCAGCCGCTCGACCCGCCGGCGCGCTCGCGCGCCTGCGCGATCACCCGCTCGGCGGCCTTGTAGGCGACGAAGAAGTGCGCCCGTGCTCGGGGCTCCACTCGTACTTGTTGCGCGACCCCTTGGCGATCTCGATGACGCAGAGGACCTCATCCACCCCGGCCTCGTTTCCGCTTCCCGCGCCGTCAATCACCGAAGCGCGCCGGCGGGCCAACTGGCGTGTCCTGCAACCCCGGCGGGGCTGGCGCAACCCGCTGGCCGCGGCCGGCGCAACCCCGGCGGGGCCGCCCGGCTCACCCTCGCGGATCGCCGAGCTCGCCGGCCAGCCACCGCGCCCCCCGCCGGTAGAGCCCCTCCACCTCCGGTCCGCTCAGCCCGGGCATGTCCGGCTTGACCTCGAACCCGAGCGAGGATTGCAGGTAGGCCAGGTGGCGATAGCCGGCCGGAAACCGGGCCAGCCGCTCGTGGTCGAGCCCGAGCCGGGCGCCCGGATCGACCGGATCGAGGCGATCCTTCTCGTAGATCGGCTGACGCAGCACGAGGCCCCAGCGGCCCGCCCGCCGCTCCAGGAAGTCGTAGAAGCGCCCCGTGCAGACGACGTCGCAGAGCACGCCCTGAACCTCGGCCCGCTGGGCGATGGTCATCTTGGTCTGGGCCACCGCGCGCTCACCCGCCACGTCGACCGAGCTCCCGCCGAGGAAGTGCAGGATCGTGCTCGCCCCCCGCTCGAAGCCCTCGCGGCTGACGCGGATGAAGTCGGGCGCCGGCCCCTGAAACCAGGTAGCCATCATGTAGCCGTCGTCGTGCCACACGGTGGCAAAGCGCTCCCAGTCGCCCGCGTCGCGCCACACCACCCAGTTCTCGACCAGCTCGCGGATCAGCAGCCGGTCCTCGCCGGCGCTCGCCTCGGCACTCATGCCAGCGCGCCGGGCAGCTCCGGGACCTGGCTGGTCGGCGGGATCGGCGGCCCCGGCGGCTTGTCGCCGAGCTCCGGGGTGCCGTAGGTGTGGAAGGTCTCGACCGTCGCCACTCCCCACGCCTGGCCCCGCGCCCGCTCGGCCTCGGTCCACACCACCGGCTCGAACGCGGGGTCGTAGATGAAGTGCGTGCCGGTGGTCACCTCGACCCGGTTGCCGGCCGGCTCGTAGACGTAGAGGAACATGCCCTGGGCCACCGCGTGCTTGGACGGTGCCGCCTCGATCGGCACGTCGTGGTCGAGGAAGAAGTCCGCCGCGCGCAGCAGCTCCTCCCGGGTGTCGACGAACCACGCGAGGTGGTGAAGCCGCCCCTGACCGCCGGCGTGGTCGGCGGTGTAGACCAGCTCGTGGGCCGCGATCGTGAGGCTCATCCATGCCCCGGCCTCGGTGCCGTTGTCGAGCACGACCTGCTCGTAGAGGCGAAAGCCGAGCTGCTCGGTGCAGAAGGCCCGGTTGGCCCTGACGTCGGAGGCGAGGACGTTGATGTGGTCGAAGCGCTTGACCGAGGCGCCGCGGTCGACGTGGCGCTGGGGCACGTTCTTCAGCCGGGGCCGAAGCTCCTCCGGCGGGACGTAGCGGTCCTGCTCGTAGAACAGCTCGAAGTGGTGCCCGTCGGGGTCGCGGAAGCGGTACGCCGGGCCGTGGCCGTGGTCGCCGTCGCTCCACCCGTCGCCGAGACCGGTGGGCTCGATGGCCGCGACCCGGCGCTCGAGCGCCTCGGGGCTCCAGGCCCGGATCGCACAGTGGCCGAGGCCGGGCAGCCTCGACTCGGTCAGCTTGAGGCCGTAGGGCTGGTACTCGCCCCAGCCGCGCAGGAACACCGACTGGCCCTCCTGGTGCTCGATCTGCATCCCGAACAGCTCCACGAAGAAGCGCAGGCTGTCGTCCGGGTATGGAGTCAGCAGCTCGCAGTGGGCGATGTGCGCGAGATCGGGCGCCGCGCCGTTCATGTCCGTGCTCCTTGCACTCGTTCCCGCAGGCCGTCCAGCTCATACGAGAGCGCGCCGGCCTCGAGCTTCGCGCGCTTGACCCGCTCGCGCTCGGCCCGCTCGCGCGCGGCGGCCAGCACCTCCTCCACCCGCTCGCTCTCGATGATCGCGACCCCGTCCGCGTCCAGCACGACGACGTCTCCGGACCGGATCACCGCCCCGCCGACGGTCACGGGCTCGCCGATCGACCCCGGCACGTCCTTCGCGGCGCCCCGGACGCGCACCCACCGGGCCCAGATCGGCAGCCCCAGCTCGGCCAGCTCCTCCACATCGCGCACAGACGCGTCGATCAGCATCGCCGCCGCCCCGTGCGCTCGGGCCTGCGTGGCGAGCAGATCGCCCACCAGCGCCACCGCGCGCGGCTCGGGCATGGCGAGGACGAGCACCTCGCCCGGCTCGACCTCAGCCATCACCGCGTGCACCATCAGGTTGTCGTCCTGCCCGCAGAGCACGGTCCGCGCCGGACCGGCCGCCCGGGAGCCCGGCACCACCTGCACCAGGTCGGCGTCGACGTAGCCGCCCCGGCCACCGGCCTCGTACACCGTCGCGGAGCCCAGCTGCGCCAGCTCCTCGTACAAATCACTCATAGCGCGCTCACCACCTGCGGCGTGGCCCGCTGGAACGCCTCGGCCTGACGGATCTCCGAGTTGCCCGAGGAGCGGCGGGCGTGGTTGCCGCGGTGGTCGGCGCGCTCCCGGTAGTAGGTCTGGAGGTACTGCTGCGCCTTCATCTCGCTCATCGCGGCGACCTTCTGGTCGATCACCGCGGTGATGTCGACGAAGGTGGTCGGGGTGAAGTTGCAGAGCTCGGGCTGGTGCGGCTCGAACAGGAAGAGCTCGGGCGGCGTCACGGTCTTGAACGCGCTCTGCACGCCCGCACCGGCGGCGAGCGAGCGCGCGCGGGCGACCGCCGCGTGGGCCACCGGGTGGTCGGGGTTGAACGGGTCGGTGTCGGTGTGGGTGATCAGGACGTCGGGCGCGAACTCGCGGATCACCTCGGAGACCCGGATCAGCGCATCGGCGTCGATCTCGAGCGGATAGTCGCCGAGGTCGAGGCTGTCGAACGAGGCGCCCAGCGCCGCCGCGGCCCGCTCGGCCTCGCCGCGGCGGACCCGCTTGACGTTCTCGACCGTCTGCCCCTCCTGTTTCCACAGCTCGCCGGACTCGCCGCGCTCGCCGTAGGAGAGCGCGATCACGCGGGCCACGCCGCCGCCGGCGCAGCAGACCGCGATCGCCCCGCCGGCCCGCCACACGAAGTCGGCCGAGTGAGCGCCGATCACGAGCATCCTGCGCTCGCTCACCGCCGATCGGCTCCTGCCACGCGCCGCGAGTTCACGACCGCCATCACATGCACCTCGTGCTCGTCGAACCCGGCCTCGAGCAGCCGGTCCACCATCAGGCCCATCCCGTCCTCGACCGGCGGGTTGAACACCTGACCGAGGTCGGTCGAGAGCACCGAGTTCTCCGTGCCGGTCTCCCGGATGTTCCCGATCCAGCGCTCCCACTCCACCTTGCCGGTGTGGGGCGTGGTGAAGCACCGCTCGAGCAGTGCCCCGCGCTCGGCCAGCCGGCGCTGGTCGTCAACCGAGAGGTCCTGGGAGGGAAACTCCGGGTGGGTGATCACGATCTCGCTCACCCCCGCCTCCCGGGCCGCGTCGACCACGGCAAAGATCTCATCCCGGCTGAGATGGCCCGTGGCCAGGACCATGCCGTGGCGGGCGATCATCTTCAGCACCTCGTGCGTCTCAGGCAACACCCCGCCCGCTTGGTCGACCACCGGCACCGGCTCGATCTCGATTCCCTGCTCGCGCAGCTCGAGCTGAAGCTTGACCCACACGGGCACGTTGGCGCCGGGTGGCGCCTCGCGCTCGTGCGACTCGTTCACGGAGTCGACCGTGGGCAGCCACACCGTGCGCGCGCCCTCGCGTGCGGCGATCTCGACCGCCAGCGGATTCATCCCACCCACCGCCCGGTTCAGCGCGACGGCGCCGAGCACGTTCACGTCCGGGACCGCCGCCCGGACCACCGCGGCGCGCTCGGCGGTCGGTGTGTAGTGCGACTTCAGCACGAACCCGTCCATGCCGAGCTCCTGGAAGCGGCGAGCCAGCGAGATGTCGTCGATCTTGCGCTCGACCACGTCCGGAGAGATGTGCATGTGGGTGTCGTAGGCGCCGCGAAGCAGCTCGCGCGCGCGCTGTGAGGGAGCGTCCACGGCCAGCCGAGCATATTTGACTCGCGCTCGTGGCGCTCGCCCGCCCGCGCACGG
Source organism: Solirubrobacterales bacterium (assembly GCA_019240655.1). Lineage (GTDB taxonomy): Bacteria > Actinomycetota > Thermoleophilia > Solirubrobacterales > Solirubrobacteraceae > Palsa-465. The sequence goes on along the minus strand of JAFAXX010000036.1, from coordinate 34,183 downwards.
TGAGGGCGCAATCCGCGCAGACGGTTGAACTCGGGGGGCGCGGCCCCCTACGCTGCGCACTGACCTCCAGCCAGGAGGAGATCGATGCTATCCAGCCAGGAGGAGATCGATGCTGGTTCTCGATGACCATGAGGCGGCGGTGGTGCGCTCGGTCTGCGACGTGCTTGTGCCCGGCTCGGCCCGGGTCGGTCCCGAGGTGTACATCGACGCGCTGATGACCCGGATGGACGCGGAAGAGCGCGAGGCCACCCGAGCCGCCTTCCGCTCGCTCGAGGACGCCGCCGCGGGCGGCGCCGACGCGATGGCCGGGCGCGCCTTCTCGCCTGAGTTCATGCTCGCCCGCTCGCTGGCCTGCGAGGCCTTCTACAGCGACTTCGTGGCCCCCGGCGCTTCCGGCCCGGGAGCGTGGCAGGAGATCGATTTCGCCCCGCCGCTGGCGGCTCGGCTGGACAAGGACTGGTCATACCTGGGAGTGGGCACATGAACGCGCATTACGAAGTCGTGGTGGTTGGGTCGGGCGCCGGCGGCGGCGTCATCGCGGGCGAGCTGGCGGACGCCGGCCGGCGCGTTCTCCTCCTCGAGGCGGGGCCGTACCGCACGGCGGCCGACTACATGCGCTGGGAGGCGCACGCCAACCACGACATGTGGTGGCCGCTGACCTTCGCCGAGCCGGCCGGCGAGCCCGGGCCGCCGATGCCGCTGTTCCGCGGACGGCTGGTCGGCGGCACCACGTCGATCAACACCAAGGTGGCGCTCCGCCCGTTCCCGCGGGACTACGCGAAATGGCACGCCGCCGCCGGCCTGCTCGGCGACTCGGGTGAGCCGTTTGCCGAGGCCGACCTCCTCCCCTACCTGAAGCGGGTCGAGGAACGGCTCGGCGTGCGCGAGCGGACCGACTGGCAGAAGTGCGTGCACACGGTGGTTCCCGGCTTCGAGGCGCTCGAGGCACCGCTGAAGCCGGTGCGCGCGTACACCGACCACAACTGCATGCGCTGTGGCTCGTGCCTGCAGGGTTGCCCGACCAACGCCGGAAAGAACACCCAGAACACCTGGATCCAGCCGGCGCTGGTCGAGGGCCGGCTCGAGCTGCGGGCGAACTGCACCGTGCGCCGGGTGACGATCGAGGACCGCGGCGACGGCCCCGAGGCGACCGGCGTCGAGTACGGGGACGCCGGCGGGGCGCTGCAGACGGTCCACGCCGACGTGGTGGTGGTCGCGGGCGGAGCGCTCGCCACGCCGGGCCTGCTGATCCGCTCAGGCGTGCGCGAGGCGGCCCGCGACTCGTCGAGCAGCCGGCTGATCGGCCGAAACCTCGGGTTCCACGCGGCCCGGATCGTGCAGGGCCTGTTCGACGAAGTCCAGGACGCCCACATGGTCTATCCGATCACCGCCCACTGCCTCAAGTTCGCCCAGGACGAGGACGGCGGCTTCGCGGTCGAGGCCTCGACGCTCCAGGACCCAATCGGGTTCTCGACCGCGCTGTGCGACGAGAACGACGCCCCGCTGTGGGGCGAGCCGCTAGTCGAGGCGGTGCGCAAGTACCGCCATTACATCGGCCTGCTGACGATGATCACCGACGAGAACAACGGCACCGCGGTCGTCGACGACCGCGGCCGCGACCGCTTCACGTTCAACTGGAACCAGCGCGAGCAGGAGCGGCTGAGAGCCTCGCTCGAGTTCGCCCGCCGCGCGCTCGAGCTCTCCGGAGCCCAGCGCGTGCTGCACACCGGGCCGGTCAGCACCCACGTGCAGGGCAGCTGCCGCATGGGCAACGACCCCGAGCGCTCGGTGGTCAACGCCCACGGAGAGTCCCACGACGTCCGGCGGCTGTTCGTCGGCGATGGCTCGGTGGTCCCGCGGACGCTCTCGGTGAACCCCTCGCTGACGATCATGGCGCTGGCCTGTCGCCTCGCGCATCACCTCGACGCCGGCGAGCACGGGTACCTGAGCCGAGCCACCGTGGCGGCCGCGGTGTGAGCGCGCGCGATCCGGCGGACCTCGGCGCCCTCGAGGCCGCCCTCCTGCTGCGCGGCCGGGAGATCTCCTCGCGCGAGTTGACCGAGGCGTGCCTGGCCCGGATCGAGGCGCGCAACGGCGGACGGCCCAGCTTCGACGGCGCGCCCGACGCGATCAACGCCTGGGTGCGCCTGTATCCCGAGGGCGCCCGCGACGCCGCCCGCCGCGCGGACGAGCGCCTGGCGTCCGAAGGCGAGCGAGCGCCGCTCCTGTGCGGCGTCCCGCTGGCGGTCAAGGACCTCTACGGGATCGCCGGGCTTCCGCTCACCGCCTCGAGCCGCGTGCTCGAGGGCAACGTCGCCACCTCCGACGCGCCGGTGTGGGCGCGACTGCGCGACCAGGGCATGGTGACCCTCGGCCACACGCACACGCACGAGTTCGCGGCCGGCGGGACAACCGACCAGGTCGGCAACCCATGGGCGCTCGACCGGGTGGTCGGCGGCTCGAGCGGGGGCAACGCCGCGGCGCTCGCCTGCCGCATGGTGCCGGCGGCAATCGGCACCGACACGTGCGGGTCGCTGCGGATCCCGTCGGCCTGCTGCGGGACCAGCGCGATCAAGCCGGGGCACGGCCGCCTGCCGATCGCCGGCATCGTGCCGCTCGCGCCCTCGCTCGACCATCCCGGGCCGATGGCGCGGACGATCGCCGACTGCGCCGCCCTGCTCACCGCGATGGCCGGCGGGGAGGCGGTACGCACGCCGCTGATGCCGCCGGCGGCGCCCCTCGGCGAGCTGCCGCGCTCGGCGCGGCCGGGACCGCGCCCGCTCGCCGGGGTGACGATCGCGCTCACCGACCGTCCGGGAGCGCTCGCGCTCGACGCCCATGTCGAGGCGGGCTTCGAAGTCGCCCGCGCGGCCTGCGAGCGCCTCGGGGCGCGGGTGGTCTCGCTGCCCGCGCCGTGGGCCCTGCCCTGGGACGACTTGAGCCTCGTGCTGCTGAGCGAGGTGTGGGCCTACCACTGCGCCTACACCGACCGTCACGAGCGCTACCGGCCGGCGATCGCCGAGTTCGTCGAGGCGGCCAGCGGCTTCACCGACGCCCAGGCCTATTTCGGCGCCCAGCAGCGCCGGGCCGTGGGCGCCGCGGCCTGGGAGGAGTCGTTTCGCAGCCACGGGGTCGACCTGGTCCTCGAGCCGACGCTTCCGCTGGTGCCCTACGCCCGCGGGCCCGGCTACGAGCGCGGCCATGCCGGCGGCGCCGACGATCCGATGATCGCCCTCAGCGCGCTGTGGGACATGACCGGCATGCCGGTCGCCGCACTGCCCGTCACCGAGAGCGTCGGGATCTCGCTGGTCGCGCCGCAGGGCTGCGAGGCGCCGTTGATCCAGGCCGCGATCGACCTTCAGGAGCACGGCTTGGGCGTGCCGGTGTGGGAGCCGGCGTAGAGGGGCCGCGCTGCGCGCGGCCTGAGGTGAGCCTCAGGCCTCGGCGGCCACGCGCATCTGCGCCGCCTGCAGCGTGTTGCGCATCAGACAGGCGATGGTCATCGGCCCGACGCCGCCGGGGACCGGAGTGATCGCGCCGGCCACGGGCGCCACCGCGTTGTAGTCGACGTCGCCGATGAGACCGTCCTCGGTGCGGTTGACCCCGACATCGATCACCACCGCGCCGGGCTTCACCCAGTCGCCCTCGACCATCCGGCCGCGTCCGACCGCCGCGATCAGCACGTCGGCGGTCCGGGCGACGGCGCCGAGATCGCGCGTGCGGGAGTGGCACATGGTCACGGTGGCATTGGCGGCCAGCAGCAGCTGCGCCATCGGCTTGCCGAACAGGTTCGAGCGCCCGATGACCACCGCCTGGGCGCCCGTCAGCTCGACGCCGGTCTCCCCGAGCAGCACCATCACGCCGGCCGGCGTGCACGGTCGCAGCCCCGGCAGGCCGAGGGCGAGCCTGCCCGCGTTGACCACGGTCAGGCCGTCGACGTCCTTGTCGGGATCGATTCGCCCGGTCAGCTCGTCGCCGTCGAGCGGGTCGGGCACCGGCAGCTGGCAGAGGATGCCGCTGACCCGCGGATCGGCGTTCAGCTCGTCGATCAGCTCGAGCGCCTCCTCACGCGCGGTGCCGGCGGGCAGCTCGTGATGAAAGCTCTTGATCCCGGCCTCGGCGCAGGCGCGGCGCTTCGAGGCCACGTACACCGCCGAGGCGGGGTCGTCGCCGATCAGCACCGTGGCCAGCCCGGGGGGCCGGCCGTGCTCGGCCGCGAACGCTCGCACCTCCTCGGCGACGCGGTCGCGCAGATGCTGGGCGATCGCTCTTCCGTCGATGACCGTCATCGCGTCTCGAGGGAGAGCGGATCGAGCTCGAAGTGCGTGATGCGCTTCAGCTCGTCGACCCGGCCGTAGATCTCGCCGGCGGTCAGCCGCTCGACGCGCTCGGTCCCGAACTCCTCCACATTGAACGACGCCAGCGCGGTGCCGTAGGCCATCGCCTGCCGGAGCACATGGTCGCTCGTCGCCTCGTCGAGGTTGCGGGCGAGGTGGCCGACGAAGCCGCCCGCGAACGTGTCGCCGGCGCCGGTCGGATCGACCACCCGCGCGAGCGGATACGCCGGCAGGGCGAAGAAGCCCTCGGGCGTGACCAGCGCCGCGCCGTACTCGCCCTGCTTGGCCACCACCACCGACGGTCCCCATCCGAGCAGCTCTCGGGCGGCCCCGAGGATGCTCGGCTGTCCGGTCAGCTGGCGCAGCTCGGCGTCGTTGAATATCACGCAATCGACGCGGCGGATGACCTCGAGCAGGGGCTCGCGGGCGATGTCGATCCACAGGTTCATGGAATCCATCGCCACGAGCCGAGGACCGGTGCACTGCTCGAGCACGCTCAGCTGCAGCTCGGGCTGGATGTTGGCGAGGAACAGAACGTCGGCGGCCCGGCTGGCGGCCGAGAGCTTCGGCGCGAAGTCGGCGAACACGTTGAGGTCGGTCCGGAGGGTCTCCCGCGAGTTGAGGTCCCAGCCGTACTCGCCGCTCCAGAAAAACGTCTGGCCGCCCGTGACGCGCTCGACGTCCTCGACGTTGGTTCCGCGGGTGGCCAACACGGCCAGCTCGCTCTCGCCGAAGTCCTCGCCGACCGGGCCGACCACGCTGACCGCGTCGAAGAAGGAGGCGGCCAGGGCGAAGTGGGTGGCCGCCCCACCGAGCATGCGGGCGCGCTCGCCAAACGGTGTCTTGACCGCATCGAAGGCGATCGAGCCGACGACTGTGACGCTCATCGGCCCGGCACCTTACGCGTTCTCCGGCGCCCGGGTGATCTCGAGCAGGTAGCTGACCATCACGTCCTGGCCGCCACACTGCAGGTGGTAGGCATCGGAGGCCGCCTCGACCCGCGCGATCTGCTCGCGCTTGGAGTTGAACAGGTCGGTGAACTCGAAGAACGAGAAGTCGACCACCCGCGAGCGGTAGCCGAGGTCCTGGAGGATCTGGGCGGTGCGCCGCTCGCCGATTATCGAAAGCTGCATCACGTAGGCCACCCCGTCGTCGGCGAGCGCCTCGGGCAGCAGGCGGAAGAGATGGTCGAGCAGGTTGCGCCCCCAGTAGTCGAGCGGGCGATGGGTGACCACCTGCTCGAAGGGGTCGACCGGCATCTGGTAGAGCGAGGCCACGACCACGTCGTAGCGTTCCTCGGGCACCCACGGGAACAGGTCCTGGGGCGCCGCCGTCACCCGGTCGGCGACGCCGTTGCGAAACGCGTTGGTGAGCGTGTTGCGGGTCGCCGCCGCGTCGATGTCCATCGCGTGCACGTGCGCGGCGTCGTTCAGCGCCAGCTGCACTGTCAGCAGGCCGCTGCCGCAGCCGATGTCGACGCAGCGCTGACCGGCGCCGACGCCTTCGCGATGCAGGTACTTCCAGATCAGGAAGCTGCCCTGGGTCGGCACGAACACGCCCGGCTCGACCGTGAGGTCGGGAAACTCGAGCGGGAACATCGGGCGGCCGCGGGCGTCGGTCCACCGCGGCAGCGAGCGCTTGCTCGCACGGGGCGGCGCCGACTCGTCGGGGAGCGCCGCCGGCCGCGCATGACCGGCCTTGGTCGGCGCGAGCGCCTCGTGCGCGGCGGCGATGTGCTCGGGCCCGACGCCGCAACAGCCGCCGATGATCTGGGCGCCCTCCTCGCGCCACTGCAGCGCCAGCTCGGCGAACCGCTCGCCGCCGATGCTTGCCTCGTGGCGCCAGCCCGCCGCCGACAGATACCCGAGGTTCGGATAGACACCGAGCGGGAGGTCGGTGAAGTCACGCAGCCACGACAGCATCCCGGTCACGTGATCGGGTGGGATGCAGTTGATCGCCAGCGCCGAGACGCCCATCTCCTCGAAGCGGCGCGCGGCGCGGCCGAACGCGTCGCCCTCCGGTCCGCCCCAGTGCTCGCCGTAGACTCCGCAGACGCCGTGACGGCAACGCCGGAAGCTGAGCCACAGCGGGAGCCCGGTGTCGAGCAGCGCCTCGACGGTCGCGTAGGTCGAGTCGCGGACCAGCGAGAGCGTCTCGAGCAGGACGAAGTCCGGACGGTCACGCTCGAAGGCCCGGGCCAGCAGCCGGATCGTCTCCGGCCCGTCGGGGGTGTCCACATCGCCGTTGATGCTGAAGGCGACCGCGACCTCGCGCTCCCGGCCGGCGTCGCGCGCGGCGGTCCGGGCGAGACTGACCCCGCGCCGGGCGACGTCCATCCAGTGCACCGGCTCTGGGTATTCCGACAGGTGCGCGCCGCCGTCGCGCAGCGCGGTGGGCAGGCCCCACGTGTTGGTGCAGACGACGTCGCAGCCGGCCTCGACGTAACGGCGATGGACCGCCCTGACCTCGGCCGGGGCCTCGAGGATCGCGCTCAGCCCCCACAGGTGTTCCTCCACCTCGGGGCGCTGGCCGCGGACGTCGATCAGCTCGGTGCCGGTGGCGCCGTCGAGGAGCACGCAGGTTTCGGCGGCGACCAACCGCAGGAGCCTCTCATGCCGGTCCTCCGGGATGTCCAGCGTCCCGGGATCGGGCCTGGCCGATCCCGGGACGGGATCGGGGCTGCCCGCCGGATGAGCCGGCGAGGACCTCAACTCTGTGCGCTCCTCGGGTGGTCGCGCATGACCCGTCCACTCTCGACATCGGGTTTGCAGGCCCCGCGGCACGGGGGAGTCCGGGTCGGGCCGCGATGACCTAGCCGTTTCAGGAGGTTATCCCACCTCTACCCGCGGCCCCGGCGCCTCCCGAGTATCGTGCCGCGGATGCGCACTCAGGTCGGGATCGTGGGCGCGGGCCCGGCCGGCCTCACGCTGGCCCTGCTGCTCGAGCGAGCGGGGATCGAGTCAGTCGTGCTCGAGGCCCGCACCCGGGAGTACGTGGAGCAGCGGGTCCGCGCCGGCCTGCTCGAGCACAACACGGTGGAGCTGCTGCATGAGCTCGACGTCGCGCAGCGGCTCGACCGGGAGGGCCTCGAACACGGCGGGATCTACCTGCGCCACCAGGGCAAGACGCTGCACATCCCGATGAAGGAGCTGACCGGGCGGCGGATCACCATCTACGGCCAGCAGGAGGTGGTCAAGGACCTGATCGCCGCGCTGCTCGACCGGCGCGGCGAGCTTCGCTTCGAGGTCTCCGACGTCGAGCTCTCGGAGGTGGAGACCGACCAGCCCCGGATCCGGTTCTCAGCGGACGGGGAGGGCCATGAACTCGAGTGCGACGTGATCGCCGGCTGCGACGGCTTCCACGGCGTCTGCCGGCGCTCGATTCCCGACGGCGCCCTGACCGAGCGCGAGTTCGTATATCCGTTCTCGTGGCTGGGGATCCTCGCCGAGGCCGAGCCGGCCACCGATGAGCTGATCTACTCCTGGCACGAACACGGCTTCGCGCTCTACTCGATGCGCTCCCCGCGGGTGAGCCGCCTGTATCTGCAGGTCCCCAACGACGAGCCGCTCGAGCGCTGGCCGGACGAGCGCATCTGGGAGGAGCTGCAGATGCGCCACGCCAGCGAGGGCTGGCGGGTCAACGAGGGACCGATCTTCGAGAAGGGGGTCACGCCGATGCGGAGCTTCGTGGCCGAGCCGCTGCGCCACGGCCGCCTGTTCCTGGCCGGCGACGCCGCGCACATCGTTCCTCCGACCGGCGCCAAGGGCCTGAACCTCGCGGTCAACGACGTCCGGCTCCTCGCCGCGGCGCTCGTGCGGTGGTATGAGACCGGCTCGAGCGACGGCCTCGATGCGTATTCCGAGCGCGCCCTCCGGCGGGTCTGGCGCGCGCAGGACTTCTCCAACTACATGACGCAGCTGCTGCACCAGCTCGAGAGCGGGGGCTTCCAGCAGCAGCTCCAGCTCTCGCGTCTCGACTACCTGGAGCGCTCGCAGGCGGCCGCCGCGAGCCTGGCCGAGAACTACGTCGGCCTCCCCGCCGAGCCGGACTTCTGACCGGCGCGGGAAGCTATCGCTCGAAGGCGGTCGGGTTGGCCGCTCGCGCTCCCCCCTGCCGGCTCGCGCGGCCGCCGAAGCTCAGCGGCCTTCCCGATGCGCCCGCCTGGCCGAAGTTGAAGAAGTCCCACAGGTCGCCGATCGCCGGGCGATTCCTCGGCACGTAGGGATTGCCGGCGAGGCTCACCGGATCGGGTAGGCGGTCTGTGCTCCGGCTCGAGACCGGCGGCAGGTTCCAGTTGCGCTCGATGAACTTGAGCAGCGAGACGTGATCGGTGTAGGTGTGGCTGATGTAGCCGGGCTTGGCATACGGGGAGATCGCGATCATCGGAACCCGCGTGCCGTCGCCGAAGAACGAGACCGGCTGGATGTAGCCGGAGTCGTAGTAGCCGCCGCCCTCATCGAAGGTGACGAAGATCGCCGTGCTCTTCCACAGGCTCGGATTGGTCTGGACCTCGTCGACCGCATGGGCGACGAAGTTCTCGAACGCGGCCAGGGTCGAGTAGCCGGCGTGCCCGTCGTCGTTGCCGGGCTTGAGGAACGTGACCGCGGGCAGGGTTCCCCGGGCCGCTTCGGCGTCGAAGTCCTCCACCCCATGCTGCACGTTGCGGCGCAAGGCACGATTGGTCATGACGGAGCTGGCGTACTGCATCGGATCGCAGATCCCGCAGTAGTCGGATCCGGGCTTGCCGTTGTTGTAGCCCTCGCCGTAGTAGCCCCACGTGATGTGGTGCGCGGAGAGCTCGTCGCCGATCGTCCGCCAGTTGCGCTGCGGCGGCACCGTGAACGTCGAGGTGTTGAGCGAGCCGTCGACGTTGTAGGCCGGGTTGTAGTTGTTCAGCAGGTAGAAGTGCTTGGGCGCACAGTCGCCGCCCCGGAAGGTCGCGAACGGGAGGCGCGCCAGGTAGTTGAAGACGCCCTTCACGCCGGGCGCGGAGCGATCGGAGCATTTCGAGTAGCTGCCGCCGTTCATCGTCCCGCTCTTGCCGTAGCCGTCCTGGGTGTACCAGTTGTTCGTACCGTGGAGCGGATTCGGGTTCTCGATCTCGCCCGCCGGCGGCGTCGCCGGATTCCCGGCCGCGTCCTGGTAATAGGCGGCATATCCGGTGCCGAGCGCGATGTGGTTGGCGCCGGTGCCGCCCATCACCGCCTGGTGATAGTTGTCGGACATCGCGTAGTGATCGGCGAGGAAGTGCAGCGTCGGCGCGTCACCCCGGGCCATGTTGTAGAAGCCCATGTCGAGCGCGCCCTGATCGGTCGACTGGTCGGTGAACGGGCTCGGCGGCGGGTCGCCGTTGGCGTCCCCTGCGGTCTCGTGCACCCACGTCCACAGGTCATTCCGGTTGCCGGAGACCTGCTGGTACATCTGGTAGAAGCGGTGGATCGGGTCGCCGACCGAGGCGCCGTTGTACTCGCACACGCCGTACTGGCTGTACTCGCTGTGGGAGTCGAAGTACGGCACGTACTTCGTGATCGGGTACGGCGCGTTGGCCAGCTTGGCGGGGAACCGCTGGTCCGGAGCGTTCTCACCTTGACCGTCACAGGCCTTGGAGACGTACGTCGTGTTCGGCTGCGGAAGCGTGCCGTAGGCCCCGGTGCGAGGGGGGTTGACCTGGTAGGTCGTGGTGTCGCTGGCCGTGCGCTGAATCGCCCTGCCGACGAGCGCGCCCGGATTGCCGTTCGCGTCCACGATCCGCTCGGAGCGGAGGTTCCGGACGTGCTGCCCGCGCGGCGGCTGATAGGTCGCGAACACGTTGTCGAACGTGTGGTTCTCGCCGATGATCACGATCACGTGCTTGATCGGCGAGCGTGGCGAATCGCCGCGCGGGCCGGCCTTGCCCGCGGCCAGAGCCCCGCCGCCGGCAACCGCGACGATTCCCACCAGTGCCGGGATCGAAGCCAGCAGCAGCCCCAGGCGACCTCGAACTCGCGACATCACCACTCCTCTCGATTTCGGGACGGGCGCCGCCTCCCGCGTTGCTCCGCGGCACCCGCGTGCGCGCGTAGGCTATCCGCGGGCAGGCCCGGTGACAAGTGGGAACCGGCGCCGGGCTCAGCGTCCCCGGGCGGCGGTCCGCTGCGGCAGCGCGAGTCGGGGTCGAGTCGGCGAGCGTCACCGACTGGATGTGCCGTGCCGGCGCAGTCGATAGCGGTCGAGGTTGGCCAGTATCCGCTGAGCCGTCTGCTCGATCGTCAGGCTGGTCGAGTCGACGACGTGGCGCTCGAACTCGCCAAGGCCAGCGAAAGCGCGGTACATGTGCTCGATCGGTTCAAGCTCGACCACCGCGTCGGCGCCGGTCCGCGCCGTCGCGCGGCGAACGGCCACCTCCAGGGACGGCCGCAGGCACACGTAGAACAGCGGCGTCGTGGCAGGGAGCTCGTCGACGACGACGTCGAGCAGCCACGGGCCGATGATCCCGTCGATGACCACCATGTAGCCGCCGTCGAGGTAGCGGCGGGCAGCGGCGCCGACCGCCGCCAGGACGACGGCGTTCTGCTCGCGCGCTTGTGCGGTCCACGGCGCGACCCATCCGCGCTGCACGTAGTCAAAGAAGTCATCGGCGCAGATCCGCGCCGAGCGCTCCGACTCATCCGCGACGGTCCTGGCGAGGGTCGTCTTGCCCGCCCCCGGCGGCCCGGTCAGCACGACCAGTTGAGGCTGCGCCATCCGTACACCATGCCCGACATGGTCGACGGACACGCCGGCGGCGGGTGACGGCCGCTAGCGTTCGGCCCGTTGTGTGGGCAGACCAGAGCGAGCGATTCACGACGACTCCCGCGCTCGGTGACGACGCCCTGCGCCACGTCACGGCGACGCGCTACGTCGCCCCGCTGCGCGAGGGTGGCTCGCTGCCGGGACTCGTCGAGGCCGATGACGACGGCCTCTACGTGATGAAGTTCCGCGGCGCCGGTCAGGGACCGGCGGCGCTGGTCGCCGAGGTCGTCGGCGGCGAGCTGGCCCGGGCCCTCGGGCTGCTCGTGCCGGAGCTGGTGGTGGCGGAGCTCGAGCCCGAGCTGGCCCGCGCCGAGCCGGACGTCGAGATTCAGGAGCTGGCCGACGCCAGCGCCGGGGCGAACCTCGGCGTCGACTTCCTTCCCGGCGCGCTTCCGTTCACGCCGGCGGCCGGAGGCGCGGTGCCGCCTGAGCTGGCGGCGGAGCTCGTGTGGTTCGACACCCTGGTGATGAACGTAGACCGCACCCCGCGCAATCCCAACCTCCTGGTCTGGCACGGACGCACCTGGCTGATCGATCACGGCGCCGCCTTCTATCGCCAGCACGGCGAGGCGCCGCTGGCCGACTCGGCGCGAGCCGGGTTCCCGCTGATCCGCGAGCACGTACTGCTCGGCCGGGCCGGTGCGCTCGCGCAAGCCGATCGGCGCCTGGCGCCGGTGGCCCAGCAGGCGATCGAGTCGGTGGTGGCGCGGGTTCCGGACGTCTGGCTCGGCCCCGACCCGCTCGCCCGGCGCGCCGACTTCGCGGCGTTCCTGGATGGCCGGCTGCGCGCCCCGCGCACGTTCGTCTCCGAGGCCGAGGCGGCCCGCCGGGAGGTGGATCATGGCTGAGCGCAGCGCCTTTCAGTACACGATCCTGCGGATCGTCCCGCGCATCGAGCGCGGCGAGCGGATGAACGCCGGCGTCGTGCTGTTCTGCCCCGAGCGCCGATTCATCGCAGCGAAGATCGAGCTCGACGCGGCGCGCCTGCACGCACTCGATCCGACCCTCGACCCCGCCTCGGTGGAGCCGCACCTCGAGGCGATCGCCGCTGTGGTCGCCGGCGACCCGTCGGGCGGGCCCCTCGCGGGCCTGTCGCCATCCGAGCGCTTCGGCTGGGTCGCGGCCCGGTCCTCGACCGTGATCCAGCCCTCCGAGGTGCACACCGGGCTGACCGACAGCCCGGCGGAAACGATCGATCACCTGTTCAAGTCACTCGTACCGGTGCCCGCGCGCGGGTAGGCTGGCGCCATGAGCCGGTTTCAAGACGACGACGACTGGGTGGGCACTCCGCCCGAGGGGCGCTACACCCGTGACCGAGCCAAGCCGGAGTTCTGGTGGCGCCAGCGACCGGTCGGCATCGCCGCCGCCGGGCTGCTGATCGTGATCGTGGTCATCGTGGTGATCGCGCTGGCGCATTGACCGTCGCGTCCGGCTACCAGTCGCCGCCCCCAAGGTCCGACCCGAAGCCACCGTCGTCGAAGTCGCCGCCGTCCCCGTACCCGCCGTCCCCGTATCCGCCGTCCCCATATCCGCCGTCGTCGACCGAACCGCCGTCACCGGCGTAGGCCGCGTCGCCTGGGTCACGATCGTCGCCGTCGAACAGGTCCCCGATCACCTCCTCGCCGAGGCCGATCCCGGCCCCGAGCGCCGATCCCATCAGCAGGGTGGAGAGCAGCCCCCCGCCTCCGAAGCCGCTGAAGTAGCCGCCCGCCCACGGGCGGTAGTACCCCGGAGCGTTCCAGTAGTCGGTCGAGCGGCCGCCGACGAGCACCTGGCGCCCATGGGGCGCGAAGCCCTCCTTGACCCGGAGGGCGTCGGCCGCACAGGCCGGGACAGGACGGGATGTGCCCCCAGGCGGAGCCCACTGGACGTCCTCGGTCGATGGGCCGTGGCGAGGATCGAAGAAGCACGGCGGACGCCGCTCAGGCGGCGGACGCCCCTCCAGGAGCGCCTTCGCGCACGCCATCGCATAACGCCCCTCCTCGAGCGTCGCGCTGACCGGGGCCAGGTCCTCCGCCCGGCGGGCGCGGTCGAAGATCTGGCTGGCGCGCTGGTAGGCCTCGACGGCCTGCTCGTAGCGCTGCTTGCCCTCGTCGCTCGCCCCGGGCATCTGGACGTCGACATCGAGGGCACGGATGTCGTCGCCGAGGGCGACGAGGTCGTCCTGAGCCGACGCTCGGACCTCTTCCCATTCGCGCTCGCGGCGTGTCTTGAATCCAAAGAATCCCATTGCGCGAATACTGCCAGGCGCCGGCGATGCCGGAGTGATAGCCGATCGCCGGTCGTCGCCCAGGTGTTTCGAGCGGTTGAAGCCTCGAGTGACCGCCTCCGCTCGCCGCGGTTCCGACGCGAGGCGCCCGGGTAGCCGGTCACCATCAGCCCCGTCGAATCGCAGCCGCCCGGCGGCGCCGTTCCGCCGCCCCCCAAACTGCCCGAGGTAGACAGCCCGCCGCCCGAGGCCGTCCTCGAGGGCGTGCCGTCGAAGGAGGAGGTCGTCGAGCAGGCACAGCCGGCCGAGGAGATCGTGGCCGAGCAGCCGTCCGCCGACGAGCTCCTCGGCCGCGACCGCTGAGCGCACGCGGGACGGAGCCGGCTCAGCGCCGCTCCGTCACCAGCGCGTCACGCGCCGGTTATCGCCGACCCGGAGGCGCTCGGCGCCTAGACTCCGCCGCGGTGGCCGGGCCCATCAATCGATCCGCAGCGCTGGGCCTCGGGCGTCGCCTCGAGCTCGCCGCGCAGCTACGGACGTGGCGGCCGGTGTGGTCGCGCGCCGCGGCGATGCGAGCGGTGCGCGCGACGGTCGTCGTCCCGGGACTGTTCGCGATCGCCGACAAGCTCGTCGGCAACCTGCAGATGGCGACGTTCGCCGCGTTCGGCGGCTTCGCGACGCTGGTGCTGGCCGCCTTCGCCGGGAACCGGCGAGACAAGCTGATCGCTCACGGCGGCCTGGCCCTGGCCGGCAGCGCGCTGCTGGTCATCGGGACCGCGGTCAACTCGTCGGTGGCCGTGGCGGCGATCGCGACCGTGCCCGTGGCCTTCGCCGTCTTCTTCGCCGGCGTCGCGGGTCCGAACGCGGCCTCGGGCGCGACCGCGGCGCTGCTCGCCTACGTCCTTCCGGCGGCGTCGCCCGGCACGATCGCCATGATTCCCGACCGGCTGGCCGGCTGGTGGCTGGCGTCCCTCGCCGGCACCGCCGCCGTCCTCGCGTTCTCGCCGGCGCCCGGCGGCGACCGGCTGCGCCGCGCGGCGGCGAGGGTGGCCGGAACGCTGGCCGACCAGCTCGAGGCGATGCTGGCCGGCGAGGCGAACGAGACGGGACTGGCGGCCTGCGTCGAGGCCAAGCACGAGCTGCTGGCGCAGTTCACCGCCACGCCGTTTCGCCCCACCGGCCTGGCCACCGCCGACCAGGCGCTGGCCAACGCCGTCGAGCTGCTCGAATGGTGCACGTCGCTGACCCTCGACAGCGCACGCGAGCGCGGCGACCTGCGCGACGCCGCCGAGCCGGAGCGCGCGCTGCTGAACCGCGCCGCCGGCGTGCTGCGCGACGCCGGCTCGCGGCTGGCCGGCGCCGACGCCGGCCGCCGCCTCGACCGCCCGGAGCTCGACGGCCTCGAGGCCGAGCGGGTCAGGAGCCTCCGTCAACTGCGCGAACTGGGCCCCGGGCGCGCGGGCTTCACCGCGCAGGCGCGCCTCTCCTTCCACGCGCACTCGATCGCGGTCACGGCGCTGGCGATCGACGCCGACGCACTCCTCGCGACGGGGATCGCCGACGCCGACTGGGTCGCCGAGGCACGGACGCGGTGGTTCGGCGGCGAGACGCTGCCTGACCCCGCGGGTCGGCTCGGGCGCACACACCGGTTTGCCGGGGTGGCGGCCCGCCACGCCAGCGTCCGCTCGGTGTGGTTCGTCAACAGCCTCCGCGGGGCGGTGGCGCTCGCCGCGGCGGTGGCGGTGGCGGATCTCAGCAGCGTCCAGCACGGCTTCTGGGTCGTCCTCGGAACGCTATCGGTGCTGCGCACGAACGCGGCCGCGACCGGCGCGACGGCGCTGCGGGCACTGCTCGGGACGGTCGTCGGGTTTGCCATCGGCGGCGCCCTTCTTCTAGCGATCGGGACGAGCTCGACGGCGCTGTGGGTCGCATTCCCGATCGCCGTGTTCGTGGCCGCGTATGCGCCCGGCACCGCTCCGTTCGCGATCGGGCAGGCTGCCTTCACGGTCACCGTGGCCGTTCTCTTCAATCTGCTCGTCCCGGCCGGCTGGCAGGTCGGGTTGGTCCGCATCGAGGACGTCGCGATCGGCTGCGCGGTCAGCGTCGTGGCCGGCACGCTGTTGTGGCCTCGCGGCGTCGCGTCGGTGGTCGGCGACGACCTCGCCGACGCCTTCCGCGCCGGCGCGGTCTACCTGTCCCAGGCGATCGAGTGGGTGTCCGGGCTGCGCGAGCACCCGCCCGCGGGGGCGGTCCGTGCCATCGCCGCGGGTGTGCGCCTCGACGACGCGCTGCGCGCGTTCCTGGCCGAGCAGGGCAGTAAGCGCATCGACAAACACGAGCTGTGGCGGCTGGTCGGCGGCACGATGAGGCTGCGTCTCACCGCGCACGCGGTGGCGGGGTTGCCGCGCGACGGCGCAATCGACTTGGCCGTGCGCGCCGAGCTCGAGCGCCGGGCCGAGACGCTCACAGGCTGGTATCACCTGCTGGCCGAGCAGGTCGACCGGCCGCGAGGCACACCCCTCGCGGCGCTCGCGGCGCCGCGCTTCGATCCGCCGGAGCCGGACACCCCGACGCTCTCGCACCACGCGATCTGGCTCCACGAATACCTCGGCCACCTCGCCGAGCACCTTGGCGAGCTCGTGCCGCCGGCCGTACACCTGGCCGAGATCCGCCGCCGGCCGTGGTGGCGCTGAGCTCGCGAGGCTACGCGGCCACGATGAACAGCTCGACGCGTCCGCGCCCGTGGGCCTTGGCGCGGTAGACGGCCGCGTCCGCGTTGGCCAACAGCGCATCGGCGTCGCGCCGCCCGAGCGCGACGCCGATGCTGGCCGACAGCCGGTGTGGGACCCCGCCCGCGCTGAGCGGCAGCTGGATCGCCACCAGCAGCCGCTCGCCGAGGGCCAACGCGGAATCCTCCGCGATCTCCTCGCAGACGACGACGAACTCGTCGCCGCCGAGCCGCGCCACGGTGTCCGCGGGGCGCACGGCGCGGCACAGGCGCCCCGCGAGCTCCACCAGGACCTGATCCCCGCACGCGTGACCGTGGGCGTCGTTGACCTGCTTGAAGTTGTCGAGGTCGATGAACAGCACGCCGGTGATGGCGCCCTCTCGCTCCGAGCGCGCCAGCGCATGCTCCAGGCGGTCACGAAGCAGGTTGCGGTTGGCCAGCCCGGTCAGCGGGTCGTGAACCGCCGCGTACAGCATGCGCAGCTCATCGCGCCGGCGCGCCAGAGCGGTGGCGAGGATGTTCGCCACCGCGCGGACGAGGCTGATCTCCTCCTCGCCGAGCTCACGCGTCGGCACGAGGACGAGCTCGTCGCCGGCTCCGATCGGGAGGCGGACCGCGTCGTCCGAGACCGCCCCGTAGCACGCGAGCACCTCACCGGCCGCCAGCTTCACCTGCGCACCGGCGACGGGTAGCGTGCGGCGCAGCAGTTCGATCGCCTCGGCGGCCAGCTCGGCGGGGTCCACCCCGGCCAGCGCCCGCTCGCCCATTGTTGCCACGGCGCGCAGGCGTCTCTCGGCGGCGCGGCGTTCGGAGACGTCCCGTCCGATCGCCAGCAACAGCGGGCCGGCCGACGTCTTCACGATGCCCCAGCTCATCTCGCCCACGAACTCCGATCCGTCGCGCCGGAGGCCGAACACCTCGGTGGAGAAGCGAAGCGGCTGCTCGGTGGCGAAATACAGCTCCATGTTGCCGATGTAGCGCGCGCGCACCCGCTCCGGCCACAGGCTCTGCACCGGCGAGCCGATCAGCTCTCCCCGCGAGTAGCCGAACAGCTCCTCGGCGAGCGAGTTGACGAACACGATCCGCCCGTCCCGAGCGGAGACGACGACGGCGTCGGGGAGACCCTCGAGGATCGCCCCCGGGGACAGCAGAACCTGATCGAACGCGTCCTCGTCGCGGTGCGCTGCCGGTTCTGGCTCGTCGTCTGTGCCGTCCATGACCTACCGGAGGCCAGGGTACAGGCTCGGCTTCGGCATCGGCCTCCGCGTCACTCGCGGTGGCCAGGCCGCCCGCGCGCGAGCGCTCGGACTCGCCGGCCCCACGGATGCTGAGCGAAGCGAAGCCCATCCTCGCGTACGATGCACCCCCGGATGCCACCCGCACGCGAGAACTCCGTCTGGTTTCTCACCGGCAGCCAGTACCTCTACGGCGAGGACACGTTGCGTCAGGTGCACGAGCACGCCCGCCGGATCGCCGCGACGCTCGACGACTGCGATGCGATCCCGGTGCTGGTCGTCGACCACGAGCCGCTGACCGACGCCGAGACGATCCGCCGCGTGCTCGCCGACGCCGGCGCGGCCGAGGAGTGCGTCGGCGTAATCCTCTGGATGCACACCTTCTCACCCGCCCGCATGTGGATCGGCGGGCTGTCCGTCCTGGGCAAACCGGTGCTCCACCTGCACACACAGTTCGATCGGGACCTGCCGTGGTCGGAGATCGACATGGACTACATGAACCTGAACCAGTCGGCCCACGGCGACCGCGAGTTCGCCTACGCGGAAAGCCGGATGCGGGTGCGGCGCAAGACGGTCGTCGGGCACTGGGCCGATCCGCACGTCCAGGAGCGGATCGGCTCGTGGACCCGCGCGGCGTGCGGCTGGCACGAGGCCCAGCGGCTGCAGGTGGCGCGGTTCGGCGACAACATGCGCAACGTCGCCGTCACCGAGGGCGACAAAGTGGGCGCGCAGATCGCCCTCGGCGTCTCGGTCAACGGCTACGGCGTCGACTCGCTTGGCCTGGCGGTCGCCGGCGCGAGCGAGCAGACCGTGAACGAGCTGGTCGAGGAGTACGAGCAGGCCTACGCGCTCGCACCTGAGCTGCGGGCCGACGGCGCCCGGCGCGAGTCGCTGGTCGAGGCGGCGCGGATCGAGGCGGGGCTGCGGGCGGTGCTCGAGGAGGGCGGCTTCGGCGCCTTCACCGACACCTTCGAGGACCTGGGCGCCCTTCGGCAGCTGCCCGGCATCGCCGTGCAGCGCCTGATGCACGACGGCTACGGCTTCGGCGCCGAGGGCGACTGGAAGACCGCGGGGCTGCTGCGCGTGGTGAAGATGATGGCGAGCACACGCCCCGGCGGCACATCGTTCATGGAGGACTACGTCTACCACCTCGGCCCCGGCGGTCAGAAGATCCTCGGCGCCCACATGCTCGAGGTCTGCCCCTCGATCGCCGCCGAGCGGCCCTCCTGCGAGATCCACCCACTCTCGATCGGCGAGCGCGACGATCCTGTCCGGCTGGTGTTCACCGCGCCACCCGGACCCGCGGTCGTTGTCTGCATGATCGACATCGGCGGCCGGCTGCGCCTGATCGCCAACGAGGTCGACGTGGTGGCGCCCGACGAGTCGCTCTCACGCCTGCCGGTCGCCCGCGCGATCTGGCACCCGCGTCCCGACCTCGCGACCGCGGCCGAAGCGTGGCTGCTGGCCGGCGGCTCGCACCACAGCGTGTTCACGATGGCGCTCGGACTGGAGCCGCTCCGGGACCTGGCCGAGATCGCCGGGATCGAGCTGCTGGTCATCGACGAGGAGACCTCGATCCACCGGTTCGCCAACGAGCTCCGCTGGAACCAGGCCTACTACCACCTGGCGCGCGGCCTATAGCTCGCCTTACAGGGTCGAGAGCAGCTCCCGCATGCGCGCGAGCGCCGCGGTCAGGTTGGCGCGCGAGTTGGCGTAGGAAAGCCGGAGATAGCCGGCACCCTGCGCTCCGAAGTCCGCGCCGGCCAGTACGGCTACGCCGGCCTCGTCGAGCAGCCGCGGCGCCAGAGCCTCGGCCGGGAGGGTGAGCGCGCCGACGTTCGGAAACGCGTAGAACGCCCCGCTCGGACTGCGGCAGGTGACGCCCGGAAGCTCGCGCAGGCCGTCCACGACGATCTCGCGCCGGGCTCGGAACTCCTCGAGCATGGCGGCGACGGAGTCCTGGGGGCCCTCGAGGGCCGCGATCCCGGCCCGCTGGATGAACGGCGGCACGCACGAGGTGGAGTTGACGAAGAACCGCGTCAGCGGCTCGACCAACGGCTCGGGGACCGCGGCGTAGCCACACCGCCAGCCGGTCATCGCATACGTCTTCGAGAGGCCGTCGAGGAGCACCGTGCGCTCGAGCATGCCGGGCACGGCGGCGATCGAGGCGAACGAGTCCGCGTAGAGCAGCCGTGAGTAAACCTCGTCGGAGAGCACCCAGGCCGAGGTGCGCGAGATCAGCTCCGCGGCGGCTTCCAGCGCTCGGGCGGCGATCACTCCACCCGTCGGGTTGTTCGGAGAGTTGAGGATGATGAGCTTGGTTCGGCGGCTGAGGCGAGCGCCGAGCTCTTCGGGATCGAAGCTGAACTCGCGATCCTCGCGCAACGGCAACGGCACGGGCGTGCCGCCGGCCCAGCGGATCGCCGAGGCGTAGATCGGGAACCCGGGGTCGGGGTAGATCACCTCGTCGCCGCGCTCGCACACCGTCAGGATCGTGAAGAACAGGAACGGCTTGGCCCCGTTGCCGACCAGCACGCGCTCGACCGGGATCGTGATCCCGCGGGTGCGTGAGAGCTCGGCGGCGATCACCGCACGGAACTCGGCCAGGCCGGCGCTCGGGCAATAGTGGGTCTCCCCGGAGCGCACGGCGGCGAACGCGGCCTCGCAGATGTGCGGGGGGGTCGGGAAATCCGGCTCGCCGATCTCGAGGTGGATGATCTCGCGGCCTTGGCGCTCGAGCTCGGTGGCGCGGGCCAGCACCGCAAAGGCCGATTCCGTCCCCAGTTCGCGGACGGCGCGCGCCGGCGCGGGCGCCGGGGACGTCAGGTCGCTGGGCGCGCTCGGCATCGCTGAGCGACCCTACCGGACAGGGCCACCTCGCGGCTGCGGCCGCGGCGAGCCGCGAAGCCCCCGGCTGAAGTGGCTAGAGCCCCGAGGCGGCCAGCTCCCGGCGCTGGATCCACTTCGAGCTGCAGGGAATCTTCGCCCGGTCGCAGCGATACGCGTAGGCCCGGGCGATCTCGGTCACCTCGGCGAGCAGGTCGTCGGCCAGCCGAATGGGGTCGAGACCAAGGTCGACCAGCTGCCGGTTCTCGGCGTACAGCTCGTTCTGGGCCGCCTCCCTGCGCGGATTGTCGACGAAGTCGATCTCGGCTCCGGTGAGGCCGGCCACCAGCCGAGCCAAGTCGACGACGCGATGGCATTCGGTCATCTGGTTGAACACGCGGACGCGCTCAGCGGGCTCGGGTGGGTTCTCGATGGCCAGCTGGATACACCGAACGGTGTCCTGGATGTGGATGAACGCGCGCGTCTGACCGCCCGTGCCGTGGACGGTCAGGGGGTATCCGATCGCCGCCTGCATGAGGAAGCGGTTCAGCACGGTCCCGTAGTCGCCGTCGTAGTCGAAGCGGTTGATCAGGCGCTCGTCGAGCCGCGTCTCGGCGGTCTGGGTGCCCCACACGATGCCCTGGTGCAAGTCGGTGACCCGGGTCCCGTCGTTCTTGTTGTAGAACGCGAACATCAGCTGGTCCTGGGTCTTGGTCATGTGGTAGACGCTGCCCGGGTTCACCGGATACAGGATTTCCTGCTCGACCTCGGCGCCCTCGTCGTTGTCGAAGCGCACCCGGAGATAACCCTCGGGAATCTTCACTCCGGCGGTGCCGTAGCCGTAGACGCCCATCGTCCCAAGATGGACGACGTGTGCGTCGAGCTGCGCTTCGACGAGCGCGGCGAGCAGGTTGTGGGTCGCGTTGACGTTGTTGGCGACCGTGTAGCGCTTGTGCCACGAACTCTTCATCGAGTACGGCGCGGCCCGCTGCTCGGCGAAGTGGACCACGGCATCGGGCTGCCAATCGACCAGGAGGTCGAGTAGCTCGCGGTAATCCTCGGCGACGTTGAGGCGATGGAAGGGAATCTCGCGTCCGGTCAACTCGCGCCATGCCGCCAACCGGGTGCCGACGGGGGTGATCGGGGTCAGCGAGCCGGCCTCGAGCTCGACGTCCGCGCCGCGCCGCGCGAGGTTGTCCACGATCGCAACCTCATGGCCCACGGCCGACAGATGCAGCGACGTCGGCCAACCGCAAAAGCCGTCTCCACCGAGAATCAAGATGCGCAAGAAATCTCCTTCGTCGAATGTCTATGGCCGCCATTCGCCACCGGCGCCGCAGTCTCCTGGTATGGAGCTGACCGATCGCACTTCGTGCCCTCGGCGTGTGATCGAGCCACCCACGGGCCTGATCGCCTCGCCCTCCGGGCCTGAACCCCGCCGGGGCTCGCCGCCGGCGAGAAGCTCGGTCGAGCACACTCGCAAACCAATTGTAGGCGGCGCGGCAGCATTCCCTGCAGGTCGGTGACCGCGCGGCCCTCTCGCAACTCGCACTACGGCTCCGTGTTGCACGAGGTAACTCGAACCCCACCAAGGGAGGCAAGCATGAGCAGATCCCGCATCGGCCTGCTGGTCGTGGCGATCGCGGTGCTCGCGAGCATCCCGGTCGCTCTGGCGTCCGGAGCCACATCGCCCTCGCCGAGCGTCTCCACCGCGCCGGCGACGTCCCCGAGCGGATCGGGGGCAACGCTCAACGGCAGCGTCAACCCGAATGGCCAGCAGAGCAACTACGCGTTCCAGTGGGGCCCGACGGACGGATACGGGCACGAGACGCCGCTCACCCCGGCCGGCTCGGGCACGGCGACGCTCGCCGAGTCGACGGCCCTGACCGAGCTCAGTCCAGGGACCACCTATCACTTCCGGATCATCGCGATCAGCGCCGGCGGCACCTCGGTGGGCACCGACCGTACGTTCACCACGACCGGCACGGCACCTGCGCCGTCGCCGCCGCCGTCAGCCGCCACCGGCGGAGCGACGAACGTCGAGCAGACGGCCGCGACGGCGAACGGAACCATCAACCCCGGCGGACACCCGACGACGTATTACTTCGAGTACGGACCGACCTCCGACTACGGGTTTGAGACCTCCGCCCAGAACGGCGGCTCGGGCACCGGGGCGCAGGCGGTGAGCGCCCTTCTCGCCGGCCTCAGCCCCGGCACGACCTACCACTTCCGGCTCGTCGCGCTCAGCGGGGGCGCCACCACGCTCGGCGGCGGGCAGACGTTCACCACCTCGGCGGGTGGCTCCCCCTCCTATGTCGGGTTCCTGGGTCGCGAGGGGTTCGTCTCGCCTGGCCGCATCATCGGCGTGGAAGCGGGCTGCTTCGGCGGAAACGAACCATGCACCGGGCACGTGACGATGACGCACAACGGGATCCTGATCGGGCAGGAGGACTTCAACATCGCGCCGAACAGCGGCGGCTTCCAGAACATGGAGATCACGCGCCAGGGCTACCGAATGCTCAGCCGCAACCAGGTCTTCCGTCTCCTCGGGGTCAGGGTCACGGTGACCTCGACGAACGGTCAGAAGACCTCCCAGGTGATGCATCTGGCACGGTGGGTGTGGCACTAGAGAGCAGGGCAGACCGCTACCGGGCCCGCCCGCGCGGCGGGCCCGGAAGCGCGACCAGCGACAGGACACCGGCAGATGTCGCATCGCCGCAGGGCGAACTTCCGAGTGACTACGGCGCCGGCGTTTCCACGCGCAGATCCGCGAGCCGTCGCCGGCTTCGCGGGCTCGGGCGGCCGGGTCACAGCTCGGCCGGCGAGCCGTCGCAGGCTTCGCGGGCTCGGGCGGCCGGGTCACAGCTCGGCCGGCGAGCCGATACCTTTCCGTGACGGCGTGTTCGGAGCCGTCAGTCAGCTCCAGGCCAATATTCCGGCGAGCGCCGAGTGGCCTGGCAGGCGTTGGCGGCCCAGGGAGCGGCTTGCGCCGTCATCGCGCTTCAGTCCCGAGCGCTTGGCCGAGATCGAGGTGTTCATTGTGACTTCTCGAGCTCCACGGGCGACTTTGTGACTTCTCGAGCCCCAGAGGCGATCGTAGGCATGCGCGCGCGGACGAGCGACCCCCGCGCCGTTCAGCGCGCGGCGGCGAACTTCGGGTGCAGGCGCTCAGGCAGCCAGCCGGCGGCGCGCCTTTTGTACCGATGGCAGCGCGGACTTCGCCTTGGCAAGCGGCCGAGCGCGCAGGTCGACGCTGGCCGGCTTGGCGCCGATCTCGATCTCCTCCCCCGTGGCCGGGTTCCGGCCCCTGCGCTTCTTCTGGGCCGGCTTCACGCGAACGGTGAGTTGAACCAGGCCACCGATTCGCACCTTCTGGGCGTTGCCGAGCTCCTCGAGCACGACCTCGTCGAGCGCGGCGAGCGCGCGCTTGGCGTCGCTGCGGCTCAGATCAGCGCGATCGGCGACCGCGGCGATCAACTGCGTCTGGGTGAGTGGCACGGCGTTCCTCCTGGTAGGGACTTGAGGCGGCTGGTTAATTCAACCCGGTGGGGCAGATGGAGTCAGCTGATCGCGCTGAAAGATACGTGGCACAAAGGTCGCCAACACGTTAAGCACGCCGCCTGAAGCGGCGAGGGACCGTCGCGAGTACGGTTTGGCGCGCGTGAGCACACCGGTGGTACATGTCCTCCAGGTCGATCCCGACCTCGGACAGAACATGGACCCGCAAGCTCGCGACCAGGCGAGCGAGCTGCTCAGAGCGCGAGTGTTCCTGGTAGCGAAGGGACCATGGCATCCGCCGGCGGTCGAGCATGGCGCTCTCGGGCTGTTGCTGCTCGAGGGCCTGATGGTGCGCAGGCTACGGCTCGGCCACGTGTCCTCCGTTGAGGTGGTCGGTCCGACGGACATCATTCGCCCGTGGGAGACCGACCTGATCCCCAGCGTGCTGCCGGCGCTCGCCGAGTGGCGAGTGCTGCACGAGGCTCGGGTGGCTCTCCTGGACGTACGTGCCACCACACTGATCGGCCGGTGGCCTGAGCTCACAGTGGCAGTCGCCGGAAGACTGCTGCGGCGAAGTCGCTCGCTTGCATACGTGATGGCGGCTCAGCACTTCGTGCGCGTCGAGGACCGTCTCCTGGCCACGCTCTGGCATCTGGCCAGCATGTGGGGAAAGGTAACTCCGGCAGGCACGGTGGTGCCGTTCCGCCTGACGCACGAGATGCTCGGCGACATCGTCGGCGCCAAGCGACCGACCACAACAACAGCGGTTCGAGCACTCGAGCGGAAGGGTCGCCTGGCCCGCGACCGCCATCGAGGCTGGATCCTCCTCGGCGACCCACCCGACTGGGGTGTCGAGCAGCCGCCGGTGGTCACGCTCGAGGTCTGAGCCCGGGCGCCCCAAGGCGCCCGCCGGAATGGCATAAGGGTGTCGCGCGTCGGTGGAGCGCGCACGCGAGGCGCGCGCCTCGATGAGCCGGGCAGCGCTCGCGAGTGACGAGCACGGCAGTGAAATTGGCGCGCCGCCGCGCCGCGTTGACGCCGCCGGATGCGCTGCTGGTTTGACGTGCCGGGTGTGACGGATCGCACACACCCGCCGCGGAACCCGTGGATGGGCCTCTGCTAGGGTCACAGCGCTTAAACAAACGCCGAATCCCACGCCGCTCAAGGGATAACCGCGCGGCGGGGAACGGGGGATCCATCTTGGTGGCCCTGGCCACCGTGGGGCTAATCGCCGCCCATGCGGCGTAGCGGCGCTTTCTCGCGCGAGCCCGTCAGCTAACCCCGTAGGCACGAGAAAGAGGAGGCTTAATGCCCTCGCGCAGTACCACGCGGCGTCTGCCGCGCTCTGTCAGCCTGCCCCGCGGCGCCCGCCTCGGCACCGGCCTGGCCACCTTCGCCGCCGGCGCCGGCCTTGTCGCAGCCGCGGCGCCCGCGGCAGCCGCCGCCCCGGTGGAGCCGAATACGTTCCTCTACCAGGGGAGCACCGGCCCCGCCGTCAAGGAGGTGCAGCGCGCGCTGCACATCCGCTCGACTGGACATTTCGACGCCAAGACGAAGCGGAAGGTGATCGCGTTCCAGCACCGCGACGCCCTGCTCATCGACGGCATCGTGGGTCCGCAGACCTGGGATGCCCTGTTCCACATCACGCCGCCGGCGCAGCCGGCCGTCGCGACTGCCAGCCCGTCGTCGACCGCCGCGGTCTCTCACGCCTGGACCGCGCCGACGACGACCGCCTCGAGCACCTACGAGGGTACGGCGGCCTCGAGCACCTACGCGACGCCGACCGCCGCGAGCAGCTACGCGACGCCGACCGCCTCGAGCAGCTACCAGCGGCCGGCCGTATCGGAGACGTCGAGCACGTCAAGCACGGGTGGTTACTCGATTCCGTCGAGCATCGTGCAGTGCGAGTCAGGCGGCAACTACTCCGCGGTTAACCCCTCCAGTGGCGCCGGCGGCGCGTACCAGATCCTGCCTTCGACGTGGCAGGCCTACGGGGGCCAGGGGCTTCCGGAGAACGCGTCCAAGGCCGAACAGGACCGGATCGCCGGCGCGATCTACGCCAGCCAGGGCGGGTCGGCCTGGGTCTGTCGCTGAGAACAATCCCCCGGTGAGCGCCGCCACCCGTCGCCGGCGGGTGGCGGCGCTCACGCGCCGGCGTCGCCGCCGCGCGGCACCGGCAACCCGGGCGTCGTCGCGCCTCGGCGCTGGTGCGGGTCACTGGGGCAGGTGAGCGGGAACCGGCTGAAGGTGGGGCCCTCGGCCGACCACCGCCACGGTTCGCTCATATGAGGCGCGCAAGACGGCGGCGTCGGCGGGATCGGTGCGCGCCGCAACGCCGGCCGCAAGCACTACGTAGTCGGGGTGCCGAACCCAGATGGGCACGTAGTGGATGAACGTGATGCGGGCGCCGTGGCTGTCCACGGTGATCGTGAGCAGCACGATCATTCCGTCCTGTGAGGCGGTGGGACAGCAGGCGCTCGTCTGATTGGAGATCAGGTTGCCTTCGCCGAAGACGACGGGCTTGCCGTTCATCGTGCGGATCGGCTGCACGATGTGTACGTGCTGGCCCACGATCGCCGTGATCTCCGGAGAGCGCGTAAGCCGGTTGGCGAGCGCGAGCTGGAAGCTGCTTGGCTGAGCGACGTTCTCGTCGCCCCAGTGAAGGTTGACGATCACGACTTTCGCGCCGTCGGCGCGCGCGCGACGCGCGTCCGCGAGGATCTGCCCCGCACTCGCGCGGTTGACCGACCACGGGTGCGGCGAGGGGATGCCGTTGGTGATGTCGGTGTAGGACAGGAACGCGACGCGAACGCCCTTGACGGTCATGATCAGCGGAGTCCGCTGCGCGGCCGCCGACGAGAAGGTTCCGGTGTGGAGCACGCCGGCCCGATCGAGCGCGCGGATCGTATCGTCGATTCCGGTCTGCCCCTGGTCGAGCGAATGGGTGGCGGCGGTCGAACAGGCGCGCCAGCCGGTTTCACGAATCGCCGTGGCGAGCTCGGGAGGCGTGTTGAACACCGGGTAGCCGGTCGGCGGGGCGGGGGTCATCGGCGTCTCGACGTGACACAGAGGAACATCCGCCTCGCGGATGTACTTCCTGATCTGCGCGAACAGCGGAGCGAAGTTGTACCGGCTCCCACCGCCCAGCACGAGGGCCTGCTCCCACACCGGGGAGTGGATCAGCAGGTCCCCGCTCGCTTCGACGACCAGCCGCACCACGCGGTCCGCGGCACGCCGCTGTGCCGGTCTCGCCACCACCTGGGCGCGCGCGTGAGTCGCCGGCGCGCCGCCGCCGCGGCCAAACGCGATCCACGCGCCGGCAGCCAACATCAGTACCACTGCACCGGCGAGGGCGATCATACGCCGCCGCCGCCGCGCTCGTCGCGCGCTGGCGCTCTCGCGTCGCTGCCTCAGCTCCTGCGCCGACAACGGTCTCCGTCCAGGTGTCGGAGCACCCCGATTCACGGCGGCTGATCGTAGTCGAGGCGACGGCGGACCGCACGATCACCCGCCGTGACAAGCTCTGCTTCGTGCGCATAGGGTTCCGCCCGCTCGAGCGGCGAGACTTCTCCTTGGTAGCCCGCTGGCTGGCCGAGCCGTTGGTGGTGAGGTGGTGGAACCACGACAGCTCGCCGGCCGCCGTCGAGCGTGACTTCGGGCCGTGCGTCGATCGCCGGGACGCCACCGAGGTCTTCATCGCGGCGGCAGCAGATCCGTTCGGTCTGATCCAGCGGTATCCGATCGAGGCTGAACAGGATTACTTCCGGGCGCTTCAGTCGGTCTGGCCTGTGCCTGCCGGCGCCCTCGGCATCGATTACCTGATCGGCGTGCCGGCCATGCGCGGGCGGGGACTCGGACGCCAGATGATCACCACGTTCGCCGATCTGACATGGACGGCTCACCCGCAAGCGCGAGACATCGTGGTGCCGGTATCCACCGGCAACCTGGCCTCGTGGCGAGCGCTCGAGGGCGCTGGTTTTCGCCGAGTCGCCGCCGGAGACCTCCCGCCCGACAATCCCCGCGACCCGCCGGAGCACTACGTTTATCGCCTGCGCCGGCCGCTCGAGGTTTCCTGAGGGACCGGCATCGCCTTGCCTGGGTTCACGCCATGAAGGCCACGATCCGCGACTATCGGCCGGCCGACGAACGACCTGTTGTCGCGTTCTCGTTGCGCGCGTGGGAGCCCGTGTTCGCTGCCCTCGAGGAGGCGCTCGGACCGGAGCTATTCTCGCGGCTGCGAGGCGACTGGCGAGCTCGTCAAGCCGAGGAGGTGCGCGACGTCCTGGCCGATTCCAGTCACCGGGTCTGGGTGGCCGATGACGTAGACGGAAGCACCGTCGGCTTCGTGGCGGCCCGCCGACAGCCCGTGAGCGAAGTAGGCGAGATCTACATGATCGCCGTGGATCCGTGGGCTCAAGGCCAGGGAATCGGAATCGCCCTCACCCACGTGGCGACCGACTGGCTGCGGCAGTCGGGGATGCGGGTGGCGATGATCGAGACCGGCGGCGATCGAGCCCACGCTGCCGCGCGACGCCTGTACCAGAAGGCCGGGTATACGGCTTTGCCCGCTGTCCGGTTCTTCAAGGCGCTCGGGCAATGACGCCGCCAACCGGCGCCGTCCGCAGCGAGTCTGCGTGTCGGCCACGACATCGGCCTCCCGCGTCTACGGACCGGAAGCGGGATTTGTGTTGCGCAGCCAATTGGCTTCGCCTACGGTGTTATCGCCTCGTCCGACGAGCGGCCCCAAGATGAGACTGTGACGACGCGATTCGGCAGCGACCCGGCGCGGCTTGGGGCGCTCGATACACCGGCGGATAGCGTCCGGATCACCGGAGTGCAAGCGATCCCCTTCGCTCTCCCGTACCATCGTGCGCCGGAGTTCGCTTCGGGCAGAGTGGGGACGGCGGACAACGTGCTCGTGCGCGTCCGGACCGACGCGGGCCTGGTCGGTCAGGCGGAGGCGCAGCCCCGCCCGTACACGTACGGCGAGACCCAGACCTCGATTGTCGAAGCGGTCAGCGGACCGCTCAACGAGGCGCTGACGGGTGTCGACCCCCTGCGGATCGAGCTCGTAGCGGAGCGCTGCGCCGGCGTGGCCGGTAACCGTGTCGCGCGCGGTGCCGTAGACCTCGCCGTCTGGGATCTCCTCGGGCAGATATTGGAATGCCCGTGTCATACGTTGCTGGGCGGCTTCGCGGATGATGTCGCCGCGGCACACATGGTCTCGTTCGCCGAGCCGGCCGTGATGGCAGAGGACGCCCTGGCGGTGAACGAGCGGCTGGGGGTGAGCACTTTCAAGGTCAAGGTCGGGCGCGCCCCAGGGCTCGACCTCGCGGCGGTTCGCGCGGTCCGCGACGCCTTGCCGGATGCCGATCTTTACGTCGATGCGAATCGAGGCTGGAGCTACGAGGATGCGGTGCGCGCCGGGGACGAGCTGGCCGAGCTCGGCGTGCGGGCAATCGAGGAGCCGATCTCGCTCGAGGATCGAGTGGGTCGGAGGCGCCTCGCCGAGCGGTGGGCCGTGCCGCTCGTGGGCGATGAGAGCTGTATCAGCCTCGCCCACGTCGACCGTGCGCTCAACGAACACTCGGTTCGTATGGTCAGCGTTAAGACGGCGCGGACCGGGTTCACCGAATCACGCCGGATCCTCGACCTCTGCCTGGCTCGGAACGTCGCGGTCGTGGTGGGGAGCCAGTACGAGGGGGCGATCGGCGCGATGGCGACGATCGCGTTTGCCGCCGCGTTCGCGGCGACCGCCGGCCACCCGGCCGAGATCACGAACTTTCTCGATCTCGCAGACGATCTCGTGGTGGCAGCGCCGGAGATCCGCGATGGCCGCGCGCGGGTCGACACGGCGCCGGGGCTGGGCGTCGAGGTCGACGAGGATCGTCTTGCGCGCCACCGGCTGGACCGGTGATGCTGTTCTTGGCCGAGATGGAAGTCCGGCTGCCGCCCGACATGCCGGCGGAGCAAGCGGACGAGCTCAAGCAGCGCGAGCGCGAGTACTCACAGGCGCTGCAGCGCGACGGGCGCTGGCCGCACCTTTGGCGCGTGGCCGGCCGCTACGCGAACGTCAGCGTGCTCGACGTCAGCTCGGTCGATGAGCTACACGAGCTGCTATCGGGCCTCCCGCTGTTCCCCTATCTGGATATTCGCGTCAGACCGCTGGCGCGCCACCCCAACGCGATCGAGTAGGAGGGAAGATGTCTGACCGCGCCAACCAGCTGATCACCGACGTCCTTCGGCGGATCCACGAGGCGATCGTCGAAAACGACATCACCTACGAGGAGTATCAGGCCGCCAAGCAGTGGTTCATCGACGTTGGCGAGGCGGGTGAATGGCCCCTGTTCGGCGACGTTTACATCGAGCACGTGGTCGAAGAACACGCGTTTGGGAACCGCGCCGGCTCGCAGGGGACGATCCTCGGTCCGTTCCACTTGCCTGGTGCTCCACTGCTGGACCCGCCGTTCGAGCTCCCCCACCGTGCCGACGAGTCGGGCGATCGAACCCGAGTTTCGGGCCGTGTGACGAATGCCGACGGCAGGCCCCTCGCGGGCGCGAACCTGGACGTCTGGCAAGCGGACGCCGAAGGGCGTTACTCGGGCTTCATGCCCGGCCCGCCCGGGGGCAACCTTCGCGGCCAGGTCCGCACTGACGCCGAGGGCCGCTATCGGTTCACCACCGTGATCCCCGGGCCGTACACGATCCCGCTGGACGGACCGACGGGCCAGATGACCGCCGCCGCAGGCTGGAGCCCGTGGCGCCCGGCGCACATCCACTTGATCGTCAGCGCGGAGGGTTACGAGCCGCTGGTCACCCAGTTGTTCATCGACAGCAGCGACTACCTCGACAGTGATGTCGCCAGCGCGGTCAAGCCCGAGCTGATCGTGCACCCCGAGCCGAGCGGCGACGGCGGCTACGCGATCAGCTACGACTTCGCGCTGGCTTCGGCGCGCACGCCGGCGATGGCGTAGTCGTGTCCCAGCTCAAGGTCGCCATCGTCGGCGGCGGGATCGGCGGGCTCGTCCTCGCACTCGCACTGCGCGCGCGACGAATCGACTTCGAGCTCTACGAACAAGCGCAGGAGCTACGGGAGATCGGCGCCGCGGTGGCGCTGTCGGCGAATGGCACCCGCGAGCTGCGGCGGCTCGGGCTCAGCCAGCAGGTCGAGGGTGTCTCGGTAATCCCGTCGGCGCTGGTAATCCGCCGCTGGGACACCGGCGAGATCATCGCCGAGCACCCCATCGGACGCGAGGGAGTGTATGAGGCTACGTTCGGCGCGCCCTACTACGGTGTCCATCGTGTCGCTCTCATGCAGGCGCTCGCTGACCGAGTCGCCGCGGAGGGCCTGCACCTCGGCCGTCCGTGCATCGGCGTCGATGAGAGCCGTGCGGGCGCGGAGGTGCACTTTGCCGACGGCGGGAGTGCGCCAGCCGACGTGATCGTGGGCGCCGACGGTGCCCATTCGGTGATCCGTCCGCACGTCGTCGGCGACATCCGCGGCCGGTTCTCGGGAACGGTCGGCTACCGCGGGCTCGTGGCGGCCCGAGATCTGCCGGCGCTTCCCGACCCGGCGCCGCTCCAGTTCTGGGCGGGGCCGGGGCGGCATCTATTGCACTACCCGATCAACGGTGGCAGGACGATCAACTTCCTGGCCGTCGTCAGGGTCCCCACGTGGACCCAGCAAAGCTGGATGGAGGAGTGCGCGGTCAGCGACGTGGTCGGGGCGTTTGCCGGCTGGCACCCCGCGGTGACTGAGATGGTGGGCTCGACCGACGTCGGGGCACGCTGGGCGCTACACGACCTCGAGCCGCTGACGCGCTGGCACACCGAGCGCGCCGTGCTGATCGGAGACGCCGCGCACGCCATGGTGCCCCACCAAGGACAGGGCGCCAACCAGACGATCGAGGACGCGATCGTTCTCGCCGACTGCCTGTGCGACGCCCGCAACAAACGCGGTCTCGCAGCGGCGCTGCGCCGCTACGAGCAGTGCCGGCGCAAGCGCACCGTAGCGGTACAGTGGTGGTCGCGTCGCACCGCCGACCTGATGCATCTCCCAGACGGTCCCGAGATCGCCGCGCGCGACGCGCTCTTCGCGGACCTGTACTCGCAGCTCACCTGGATTCATTCTCACGACGCGCACGCGAGCACCGTCTCGAGCGCGCCTCGGTCAACGCGCACTCAGGCCGCGCTCACTCGTAGCCAGTGAACGGCTCGGTCTCGAACCGGGCGCCTCTTTCGAGGTCCTGGAAAACGTGGATGATCGAAACGGCGGGGGGGACCCGCTCGACCCGACTCTCCACTAGCTCGAGCTTCCGATCGTCACCGAGGCCGAGGGTGTTCAAACGCTCAGCCTCCGCCCGGCAGACCTCACCGGGCGTGGGGTTGCTCTCAGGGTAGACGTCGGTGTGGTGACGAACGAGGGCCTCCCAATGCGCGTCACCCGCCCGCTCGATCGAGTCTCGAATCTGTTGCCGCGTGAGCGCCATGATCTCATCCTCCTCCCTTGGCGCGATCAGGCCGGTGGCGTCCAAGGCTAGCCGCGATCCGAGCCTCGTGCCAACGAGGCCTTGGGCAGGGCTGCGGCGTAGGCTGAACCAGCTCCCTGAAAATCGAGCGAGGGTTGACTCTCATGTGCGACTTCCACGATCACGGACCGCTTCCACGCCTGCCGTCAGACGAATACATCCTGGACACAGACCGTGTGCGCGGACTGGTCACGTGTGTCCGGGGGCGAGTCGAGACCGCCGGCTCGCCCGCCGACGTCTGCGAGCAGATCAGCCCGGTGTTCGCCGACCTGCTCGCCGACCGCGACTGGCTTCCCGCGCAGTATCAGGCTCCCGCCAGCGGGAGCCGGATGGGCGGAGGCATCGGCCAGTGGCTCCTCTTCCGCGCCGCGGACCGCTCGCTTTCGCTGTTCAGCCTGGTCGTCCCGCCGGGCGCGATGACGCCGGTTCACGATCACCTCGCGTGGGGGCTGGTCGGGATCTATCGAGGCAACCAGGACGAGGAGTTCTACCGGCCCGCCCTGGGGCGGCTCGAGCCGGTGCGTAGACGCCCACTCGGTCCTGGCGACTTCTATACGCTCCTGCCGCCGCGCGACGACGTTCATCGGGTGAGGACCACCTCGCTCGAGACCTCCGTGTCGATCCATCTGCTGGCCAACGACACCGGGTGCGTGTGGCGCCATACCTTCGACGAGCGCACCGGCGAAGCTCGCCCGTTCCGCTCCGGCTACGTCAACGCCGAGTGTCTCGACGGCGACGAGACGCCGTGATGCCTGTCGCCCGGCAACAGGCGGTGACCTGACGGTTTGATCATCCGTCGTCGGCGGCACGATCGGCCGGCACTGGCCGGAGCAAGCGTGACCGTCCGCCCCGCCGCTCGCGTCGTACGCTGCTGACATGTCGCCTGTGCCAAGCTTCGTCGGAGATGACGACTACTGGCGGTAGCGTTGCGGTTGGGCCCGAGATGCGGCTCGCCACGTACGGCACGCTGGCACCGGGCCGCCAGAACCACGGCGAGCTCAGCGGTCTGTCGGGACGGTGGCTCGTCGGTCACGTGCGCGGCTCGCTAGTCGAGACCGGTTGGGGTGCGAAGTTCGGCTACCCGGGATTGGTCGTAGATCCCGAAGGGGCACCGATCGAGGTCTTCGTCCTCGAATCGCCGGCGCTGGTCGACCACTGGCACCGGCTGGACGCGTTCGAAGGGCACCGCTATCGTCGCATCGCGGTTGACGTCTCGACTGCCGAGGGTGTCGTGCCCGCATCGATCTACGTCCTCGCTCACCCTCGCGACCCGCCGTATCCGCGGTAAGCAGCAAGGCTCGGTGTCGAGATCGTCCGCGAGCGCGCTCAAGCGCGATGTCGATGATCCGCTCTGAGCGGATGCAAGAACGCGGCGCGGCCGCCGCGATTTCGCCTGGGCAGAACGGGCGTGCGACGAGTTTCTGCGTTGGACGGAGGCGGCAGAGGCGAAGATCCTAGCTATCGTGCCGACGCGTGCAGCGAAGCCGGGGCGGCGGTTGGTGTGAGCGCCGCGACAGACGCCTCTGGCGATCGTCTGCGGCTGATCACGTGGAACGTCGCGCGCCGCCGATCGCGGCTCGTCGAGCAGGCGGCCGCGTTAGCCGGGCGGGAGCCAAGCATCGTGGCGCTCCAGGAGGTGACGCGGCAGACGCTCTCCCTGTGGCGCCATGCCTTCCGTCTGATGGGTCTGGAGTATGTCCGGTCGTCGCTTGACAGCGGGCGCGTATCTCAGATAGCCGCCGCGCGCCGTGGATCCGGAGTGCTCCTGGCATCTCGAGTGCCACTGAACGACGTTGAGCACCCGCTCTCGGTGCCGTGGCCCGAAGCCGCGCTGTGGGCAGCAGCCGAGACCACCGGTGGAGCCGTGGAGGTCGTCTGCGTCCACGTCCCCAACGCGGCCAACGGCACGGTCAGACCGCAGACCCTGCGAGCCATCCGACACGCTGTCGCTGGCGCCGGAAGCGGAGCTCGGGTTGTGTGCGGCGACCTCAACACTCCCCGTCGAGAACTTCCCACGGGTGAAGTACTCTCCTTCGCCCGCGACCGCCACG